>JAZQMG010000001.1:0-10208 GCA_045543175.1 Acetatifactor sp.
GTCTCAGTGCGGAAATCGGTCTCAAGAACACCTGCTCTTGCACCACCGATAGCCTGTGCATAAGCCAGAGCCTTATCAAGAGCCTTACCGGAAGCGTCCTGATGTACAGCAACCAGACAAGGAACACCCTTACCTGCCTGATACTCACTTCTTACAGTGTGACCAGGTCCCTTAGGAGCTACCATGGTAACATCAACATTCTTGGGAGCAACAATCTGTCCGAAGTGTACGTTGAAACCATGAGCAAACATCAACATATTGCCCTCTTCAAGGTTGGGCTCGATATCCTTCTTGTACATTGCAGCCTGAAGCTCATCATTGATAAGAATCATGATAACATCAGCTTTCTTTGCAGCCTCAGCAGCGGTATATACCTCAAATCCCTGTGCCTCTGCCTTTGCCCAGGACTTGGAACCCTCGTACAGACCGATGATAACGTTGCAACCGGACTCCTTTGCATTCAATGCGTGTGCATGACCCTGGCTACCGTAACCGATAACAGCAATGGTCTTGCCCTCAAGCAGAGAGAGATTACAATCTTCCTGATAATAAATCTTATTTGCCATTTTCTTTTCCTCCATAATGTTTAAATAAATATATAACTGTTAGGGGCATCCCCCTAGAGCTAACTATGTAATATACTAGCCTCTTTAGGGCTTAGTTGTCAATACCCCTGGACAAACCTGCAATACCGGTACGTGCAATTTCCAAAATTTCATAACCTTCCAACAAACCAATGAAGGCATCTACCTTGGACTGATTACCTGTAAGCTCCACAATCAGACAATCGTGGGAAACATCCACAATCTTGGCGCGGAAAATATCCGTAACCGCAACTATTGCCTGACGCTGCTCCGCAGTTGCTTTTACCTTAATCAACACAAGCTCTCTATAAACGCTCTCCTCAGGCTTAAGCTCCTTAATACTGCGAATATCAACCAGTTTCGCAAGCTGCTTCTCAATCTGCTCCAGAATCTCATCATCCCCACTGGTCACAATGGTAATGCGGGTCTGACCCTGCACCGGAGTCTCACCTGCGGTGATGCTGTCAATATTGTAACCTCTGCGGGAGAACAAACCGGAAATACGGCTAAGTACACCGGAATTATTATCTACCACTAACTGGAAAACTTTTTTCTGCATAATATCTTCCTTCCTAGTGCCTCTTAAAAATAACGTCTTCAAACGCTATCCCTTTTACTATAGCACGTTAAAGTGTTAATGTCAACCGTTTAGTCATTCTCCATACACTTGGATAACGCCAGGGTTCCGGTGCGGGCAACCTCCACAATACTGATGGATTGCAAAAGCTGCAACATCAGTTTGATTCTGTCCGGCACATCGCAAATCTGTATCATCATCAGATGCTTGGACATATCTACAATCTCAGCCTTCATGATATCACAGATTTCCATGATATCCTTACGGTTATTCTTGTTGTACTTAACCTTAATCAGCATCAATTCTCTGGTGATACACTGATGCTCCTCAAAAGTTTTCACCTTGATGACATCCAGCTTTTTGTTAAGCTGCTTCTCAATCTGTTCGATAGTGCGCTCATCTCCGCCGGACACAATGGTCATACAGGACACATCAGGAGCATCTGTCTCACCAACAGTCAGTGAATCAATATTAAAACATCTTCTGGAGAACAATCCTGCCACCTTACCCAAGGCACCGGAACGGTTCTCTAACCAAACGGAATAAATCTGTTTTTTCATAAAATCAAATCCCTTCTCTGATTGTTATACCAAATCCATAGGATCAATAAGACACTCGAGCAGTACGGATTCATCATCCTTGAGGAAAGCTTCAATTGTCTCCTGAGCCTTGTCCATGTTTTCAAGACGAAGGAAAGGTAAGTCATACGCTGCCGCAAGCTTCTCCAAGTCAGGACTTCCGCTCAAGTCCACAACGGAGTAATTGTCCTTGTAGGTAAAATGCTGATACTGACGCACCATACCCAGGAAATTGTTTTTTAAAACAATAATTTTCACAGGAACATTGTGCTGCTTCATGGTAGCAAGCTCCATCATGGACATCTGGAAGGAACCGTCTCCACACACCGCAATTACCTGTCTGTCAGGAGCCGCAACCTTTGCTCCCAAAGCCGCGGGAATGGAATAACCCATGGTACCCATGCCGCCAGAGGTAAGGAACTTTCCATTCTTTACCACATGATAACCGCAGGACCAAATCTGATTTTGTCCTACATCTGCCACATAAACACCATTTTCCTCCATTGCATCGGAAAGCATGGTAATAAATGCTGCCGGGTCTACAAAATCAGGATTGGGAGTACGCTTCTTCTCCATGGAAATGCGATTCTCCGCCAAAGTTTCAAGCCACTCCTTGCAATCGCATTCCAACTCTTCTTTCAAAAGATCCTCAAAAATATGTCTCGCATCACCAACCAAGGGGATGGTGGGACCTGCATTTTTGCCGATTTCCGCAGGGTCTACATCAATATGTACCAAGACCTTGTTGCGTGTAATCAAATCCGGCTGATTTACCGCTCTGTCTGCCACTCTTGCCCCTACCATAATCAGTAAATCCGACTCGTTCATAGCACGATTGGCATAAGCCTTACCGTTGTTGCCCACCATTCCAAAATACAAGGGATGTCTGGTGGGCATAATACCGATACCCATCATAGTAGAAACCACAGGAATCTGATGCTTTTCGGCAAACTCACGCAAAAGCTCCTCTGCTTCCGCAAGAATCACACCGCCCCCGGCACAGATAATGGGACGCTTTGCTTTCTCAAGCTCCTTAACCACCTTCTTAATCTGAACAGCATTACCCTTAACGGTAGGCTTATAGGTACGCAAGGAAATTTCCTCAGGATATTTAAATTTACTAATAGTTGCGTTCTGGATATCAATGGGAATATCAATCAAAACAGGCCCCTTACGTCCGGTATTGGCAATATAAAATGCCTCCTTAAATACGCGAGGGATGTCATTCACATTTTTAACCAGATAACTGTATTTTACAAAGGACTCTACCGCACCGGTAATATCTGCCTCCTGAAACACATCACTTCCCAGAAGTTCGCTGTTTACCTGTCCGGTAATACAAATCAAAGGAATACTGTCTGCAAAAGCAGTGGCAATTCCCGTAATGACATTGGTTGCACCGGGGCCGCTGGTAACAGCACATACACCGGGTTTTCCGGTAAGACGTGCTACACCGCTTGCCGCATGAGCAGCATTCTGCTCCGTGCGAATTAATATTGTCCGAATATCAGACTCCAAAATACTATTATAAAAAGGACAGATCGCAACGCCGGGATAGCCGAATACAGTAGAAACTCCTTCTGCTTCCAGACATTTTACAATCGCATCTGCTCCAATCATTTTATTTCCTCCTTCGCAAACCTGCTGTTAAAATCAATACAGGCCGATTAAATTTTATTGTATCACAAGTGGGGTTATTCGTTCAAGCGTTTTGCCAATTTTACAGCATCTGCTGCATCCTTAGAATAACCATCTGCTCCGATTTCATCAGCATAGTCCTGTGTAATTACCGCTCCGCCAATCATAACCTTGGCACCAAGCTTCTGTTCCTTAGCAGCATCCACAACCTCACGCATGCGCTGCATGGTGGTGGTCATAAGTGCAGAAAGAGCAATAATCTGCGCATTATTCTCCTTTGCAACTTGAATAATCCGCTCCGCAGGCACATCCTTGCCCAGATCAATCACCTTAAAGCCGTAGTTTTTAAGCATCAGTGCTACCAGATTTTTGCCAATATCATGGATATCACCCTCAACTGTAGCAATGACCACAACCGGCATATCATCACCGGATGACTCTTTTAAAAGTAACGGTTCCAGTACCTCAATGGAATTTTTCATAGCCTCTGCACCTGCAATCAACTGGGGCAGGAAATACTTGCCTTTGTCAAAAAACTCTCCTACTTGATTAATAGCGGGCAAAAGCACCTCATTTAACAATGCATCGGGTGCCTCTCCGGCATCAAGAGCAGCCTGCGTCAGCTTGGCAATACCGTTGCGGTTACCCTTCAAAACTGCATTTAATAAGGCTTCTCTATGAGGATTCCCCGAGGTTGCACCGGAAGTGCTATCGGAATTATCAGAAGCTTTTGTGGCGGCTTTTGCGTCATCTGCCACGCTCGCCTGAGCAAGCACCTGTTGCGCCTTTGCAACACTCTCGGCCTCTCGTTTTTCCTTTACTTCACCTGCATATTCAATATAGCGCAGGTCTGCGCCATCCTTATTCATAAGCAAATCTGTAGCCAATGCGCAGCACATCAAAAGCTCCTGAGAAGGATTTGCAATAGCCATGGTCAACCCTTCACGAATAGCCAAGGTCAAAAAGGCAGTATTCACAAATCCGCGCTCCGGCATACCAAAGGAAATGTTGGACAGCCCACAAATAGTAGCCAAACCACGTTCCTTGCAGAATCGTATGGTCTCAAGAGTTTCAAGAGCCGCTGTTTTGTTGGCTCCCACCGTAGTCACAAGACCATCCACCACAATATCTTCCTTGTGCATTCCAAGCTCGTAAGCCCGATTGGCAATTGTCTCGATAATCTGCTTTTTCTCCTCCAAGTTCTCAGGAAGTCCCTTGTCCGACAAGGGAAGCAAAATAAACATTGCACCATATTTGGCTGCAATAGGTAGAAGCTTTTCAAATTTTTCTTTCTCATAAGAGATGGAGTTGATCAACGCTCTGCCGGGATAATTGCGCAGTGCTGCCTCCAACACCTCCACATGGCTGGAATCCAAAGATAAGGGCAAATTGGTTACGCCTGTAACCTCCTCAATGGCACGCAACATCATGGCCTTTTCGTCAATGCCACTCATACCCATGTTTACATCCAAAATCTGCGCTCCACAAGCCTCCTGCTCCTGAGCAAACTGTAGCACTCTGTCCAGATTGCCTTCTCGAAGCTCCGCCTGCAACGCCTTCTTACCGGTGGGATTGATACGTTCGCCTACTACCATAAAATTGCCGTCTAAACCAAAGCTAACAGTCATACGCTCGCTGCTTAAATAACGAACCCCAGTAGGTCGACGATTTACCACCTCTGAAATCTTTTGACCAAAACGGTCAACAATTCTTTTAATATGTTCAGGTGTCGTACCACAGCAGCCGCCAAGGACGGTCGCACCGGCATCCACCAGAATCTGCATCTCCTCCCCAAATTCATCTGCATCCATGCTGTAGCAGGTTTTACCCTCACTATCCAGAGACGGCAGACCCGCATTGGGTTTCGCAATGATGGGGATGGTGGTTACCGCCGCCATCTCACTGACAATATCCTTCATGCCGGCGGGTCCCATGGAGCAGTTGATACCCACAGCGCAGGCACCCAGACTTTCCGCTACCACGGCTGCCGTTTGTGCATCAGTTCCGTATAGCATTCTTCCGCTTGCTTCGAAGGTAAAGCTCACCATCACAGGCAGGTCGCAGACCTCTTTTGCCGCAATCAGTGCAGCTCTGGTCTCCGCAAGGCTCATCATAGTCTCAACCACAAGCAAATCCACTCCGGCCTCTGCCAAAAGCTGAATTTGCTCCTTATAAACATCAATCAGGGTTTCTAACTCCATTTTACCCATAGGGCGAAGCTGCTCTCCCGTCATGGTAATATCGCCGGCTATATATACTTTTTGGTCAGAATTACGGACAGAGGCCGCCTGCTTGGAGATTCCCACCAATTCTTTTATCATGGACTCCATCTGATCTTCCAAGCCGTATTCCGCAAGCTTAATGCGGTTGGCAGTAAAAGTAGGAGCATACAGAATATTCGTGCCCGCCTGCACATACTGCTCCTGCAAGGTCTGCATCACATCCTTATGCTCAAGAATCCACTTTTCCGGACAGACACCGGAGGGCATCCCTGCCTTCACCAGATTAGAGCCTGTGGCACCATCCAAATAGATTATATTCTGTGCACTCAATTCACGAAATTCTGCTTTTGTCATACCGTCTTTCCACCTTATAAATTAAAAATCCAAATCAGAATAAATATACCACACAACCATGATGCGTGCAATTAACTTCTTAAGTTTTTGATTAATTGTTGCATGGACTTTTGAAATATGATAAATTTGATAAAGATTATTTACCTATTTGTACATTTTATATCGAAATCATTTCGGAGGAAACAAATTTGAAAAACAAGAAAAATACCGTACTCACCGGACTTTTAGCTGCTGCATTTCTTTGTGCAGGCTGCGGAGCCGACCCTGAGATTACACAGTTTAAGAACGATTTAGATACCTTCTGTGAAAATGTAGCACAACTGGACGAATCCATCAACAACATTGATACAGAATCGGACAACGCAACTGCCCTTGCCCTCGGTTATCTGGATAAGCTTGATGCAGAATTTCAGAACTTTGCCGAGATGGATTTCCCGGAGGATTACGATTATTTGGAATCATTGGCGGACGAAGCCGGAACCTATATGTCAGAATCCGTTAAAAGCTATCATACTCTTTATGAATCTGAGGAATATGATGAAACTACTGCTTCCTATGCCAGAGAAAATTCCGCTCGTGCCTTTAAGCGCGTTCAGGTTATTTTGGATGTATTGCAGGGTGAATATACCAGTGGCAGAGATGCCGAGACGGATGTTTCTGAAGGAAATTCTTAATTAATTTGAATTTATATATATGATATTTATAAAAAAGGAACTGCACACTATTTCCATAGTGAACAGTTCCTTATGTATATTCATCTTAACTTGTTCTGTTAAAATTACTTGAGAAGCTGAATGTTACCGATCAAAGGCAGAGGCTTCTCCTCATCCTTGCATGCAGATACAATACCCATGATTGCAAATACCAATACTGCAACGGAAAGCACACAGCCAACCAGAGCAAATACAATACCTACAACAGGAATAACGCCCAGACCGCTCAGTACACCAACGATAACGTTAGCAATTACAAGAACCAGACCCTGATTCAAGTGGAACTTAGCACCCTCTTTGTCACCTGCAAAGAAACCGATCAACCAGAAGATCAGACCAAGGTAAGCAAAAATACTAGTTACTTTTTTATTCATAATTTTCTCCTTTTCTGCCTTGTATCCAAGGCCGTAAAAATATTGTGTCATAGAGTATAATAACGTATGTAAGCACTTTCGTCAAGAAAAATATTTAATAAAAACTTCAATGTTTCTTAATAAATACACAACATTTACATCATTATACCAAAACCGAATTTCAGAACATTCTTTAATACAAAATTAATACCAATTATCGCCAAAGCACCATATAGCCACGCCACCCGAAAACGAACACCCTTTACAAAAGGAACATGCAGTTTCTCTAAGGTATGTGTCAGCATAAAAACTGCATACAGAACAACCGCATACATAACAAAAGGATGATACCATAAAGAAAGCAAAAACTCACCTCGTAAAAGTGCTCTTACTGCTCTCGTCCCTCCGCAGCCGGGACAATACGCTTTCAACCAATACCAGAAAATACACTCCGACTGTGGAATATAGGGCATAATCCAGTTCATTGCAATATATAGTCCCAATAGACTCAATGGCAATGCAAGAACTCCCGCCCAATAAAGAATATTTTCCTCTTCACGGGTTAAATCTTCCTTTGGCGTTTTGCGCTTAGCTTTTGTTTGCTCAGTCATTTGTCAAATGTCAATTATGCACTAGCGTATGCAGCCATAAGTATAACAACATAGTAAATCAAAGCAATGATATTCAAAACAATACCAACGATGGAACAAATCATACCTGCGGTACCAACACCAGTCTTCTGCTTCTTATTTGCAGAAATACCCATAATCAGACCGGGAATAGACAGCACGATACCACCACCCCAACAACAGCAAATCAAAATGGATACGATACCCATTACCAAAGACGCAATTGCAAGACCGGGAGTGGACTCACCCTGAGGATTACCGCTCTCACTGTATACAGGCGCATTGTACTGTGCAGTATTATCCTGATAATTGTAGCTGCCTGCACTTGCGGTATTGTCCTGATAATTGTAGCTACCTGTACTTGCAGTGCTATCCTGATAGCTGTAGCTTCCGGTACTTGCAGTATTATCCTGATAACTGCCGGTATCAACACTTACAGTCTCAACTACAGGTTCTACAACGGGCTCTGCCACCGGAGTAGGCTCTACATTCTGGTCATTGTTCAAATTGTTGTCAAAATTCTGTCCGTCCATTTCTTTTCTCCTTTTACTTCACATTCTACTTGTAAACTGTTTGAGCGAATTGATGTTCCTCAATCCGCAAGAGGCCGACCGTCAGCATCAACATTTATTTTGCCACTAAAAATCATGACAGATTCTATTATGGTCCAAATGCAAACACCAAACAGAGGGATAATGCCAATAATTACACAACATAATATAAAACCAACAATCGTGATAACTAACTGGGTTATGGCCTTGCTTTTATAGCCCAAATAAAAATTGTGAGCTCCAAAACAACCTAACGTTATCCCTAAAACACCTGCCGTTGCACGTGATTTCAATTCACTTGCACTGTCAGTATTGTTTGATAAACTACTTGAAACGTCGTTATCCATTACCCTCGCGCCTCCCCTACCAACAATATATGTTGTCACATGATAAATACAGTCCTTTATCAAGCAAAAAACATACAATGTATAGTATACACGATATGGCAAGAATTTGCAAATAGTTTTATAAAAATTGAAAAAGCGACAGTTAAATCACCGTCGCTTTTTATTCATGGCAATAAAATTTATGCTTTACATTAGAACTTACCCTGTTCTGCAGCTTCCTGGATAGAAACTGCAACTGCTACAGTCATACCAACCATAGGGTTGTTACCTGCACCAATCAGACCCATCATCTCAACGTGAGCGGGCACGGAGGAAGAACCTGCAAACTGTGCATCGGAGTGCATACGTCCCAGAGTATCAGTCATACCGTAGGAAGCAGGACCTGCAGCCATGTTATCGGGATGAAGGGTACGTCCGGTACCACCGCCGGAAGCAACGGAGAAGTACTTCTTACCCTGCTCCAGACACTCTTTCTTGTAGGTACCTGCAACAGGATGCTGGAATCTGGTAGGGTTAGTGGAGTTACCGGTAATGGAAACGTCAACACCTTCCTTGTGCATGATTGCAACACCTTCGCAAACATCGTTTGCGCCATAGCAGTTAACCTTTGCACGAAGTCCCTCAGAATAGGACTTGCGGAATACTTCCTTAACAGTGTTGGTATAAGGATCGTACTCTGTCTCAACAAAAGTAAATCCGTTGATACGAGCAATAATCTGTGCAGCATCCTTACCAAGACCGTTCAGAATAACTCTTAAGGGTTTCTGACGAACCTTGTTAGCCTTCTCTGCGATACCGATAGCACCCTCAGCAGCCGCAAAGGACTCGTGACCTGCCAGGAATGCGAAACACTCAGTTTCCTCCTCAAGAAGCATCTTGCCCAGGTTACCATGACCAAGACCTACCTTACGGGTATCTGCAACGGAGCCGGGAATACAGAAAGCCTGCAGACCCTCACCGATTGCTGCTGCAGCGTCAGCCGCTCTTCTACAATCCTTCTTAATTGCAATAGCTGCGCCTACAATGTATGCCCAACATGCATTCTCAAAACAGATAGGCTGAATGCCCTTAATCTGATTATATACATCAAGACCGGCATCCTTAGTAATCTTCTCAGCTTCTTCGATGGAAGCGATGCCATAGCTGTTCAATACAGAATTGATTTTATCAATTCTTCTTTCATATGATTCAAATAAAGCCATTTAAGTGTCCTCCTATCTTACTCATGTCTGGGGTCGATAATCTTAACTGCATCAGCAACACGACCATACTGGCCCTTCGCCTTCTCCCATGCAGTGTTAGGATCATCACCCTTCTTGATGAAGTCAGTCATCTTGCCAAGGCTTACGAACTGATAACCGATAATCTGATCGTCTGCATCTAATGCAATACCAGTTACATAACCCTCTGCCATTTCAAGATAACGAGGACCTTTCTTTAATGTACCATACATAGTACCAACCTGGCTTCTTAAGCCCTTACCAAGGTCCTCAAGACCTGCACCTACAGGCAGACCATCCTCAGAGAATGCACTCTGGGAACGACCGTAAACGATCTGAAGGAACAGCTCTCTCATAGCTGTGTTGATAGCGTCACAAACAAGGTCTGTATTCAGTGCTTCCATAACGGTTCTACCGGGAAGAATTTCAGCAGCCATAGCAG
>JAZQMG010000002.1:0-14321 GCA_045543175.1 Acetatifactor sp.
CTCTCCAAATCTGCATAAAGAGTTTCCATTGTGACCTGGGCTTTGTCCTTGGTATGAATTCTCAATCTGCTCATTTCAATCCTCTTTTCTTTTCGTTAGTTAAACTACTTTTCTATCATGTAAAAACTCTATTGAGCCATCAAAATCAGTTTTTCCCGGGGAATACGCAAAAACAAAGGCTTATCCTTCAGCTTCTCCCATTCCTCTTTGGGAAGCTCGTAGCGCATAAGAGACCAGTCGCCCTTTTCCGGATTTCCTTCCTGCCTAAACAATATCACCGTGGAAAAAGTATCTTCAATGACTCTTTCCACCTTGCATTGTATCACATTTTCCCGCTCAATGGTAGATGTCTGTTCAAAATAATGTGCTCGAAATCCCACATGTTTTACCTGCTCCAATGATTGGTCCGATGAAATACAAATTCCCCAGTCCACTGCATAAAAGCTTCCATCCTCCCGCTTTATCACCCGTGAGAGATTCTTACAGCCGGTAAGCAAAGTCGCCGCCAATGTCCTTGGATTCTGAAACAAAGCTTCCTTCTCTTGAATGTCTGCAATCTCGCCCTTGTCCATCACCGCAATCCGGTCTGTCAGACGATACACCTCATTTCTGTCGTGAGACACAAAGAGAACATCCTTTTGATACCCCTCAAGCACCTTCATAACCTCCAGCTCAAGCTGCCATTTCAGATAACTGTCCAGAGCAGAAAAAGGCTCATCCAACAAAATTACATCCGGCTTGTAAGCAAGCATTCTGGCCAGTGCCACACGCTGCTTCTGTCCTCCTGAAAGCTGATGAGGATAAAGGGTTTCCTTCCCCTCCAGATAAAACCGCTTCAAATATTCCTGCGTCACCCTTCTGTCTTTGGCACCACACATAATATTTTCAAACACCGTCATGTTGGGAAACAAGGCATAATCCTGAAAAAGATAGCCAATCCTGCGTTTTTGCACCGGCACATTAATACCCTTCTCCGAGTCAAATAACACCCTGTCGTCCAGTTTGATGATGCCCTTGTCAGGCTTCTCGATACCTGCAATACATTTCAGCGTCATGCTCTTGCCGCAGCCCGATGCTCCCAGAATGGCAAAGACCTCCCCCGATGTCTCAAAAGTGACCTTTAATTGAAAATCGCCACAGTTTTTCTCGATGTCCACATACAAAGCCATCAGTACTCACCTCCGGTTCCTTCTGCTGCCATATCCGCAGATTGATTGCCCCCGCTGCCGACACGTTCCTTGACAGGTCTGCGCTCTACGATACAGTTCATAAGTATCATGGTGGTGACAGAAATTGCCATAATAATAACCACCCATCTGTAGGCAAGCTCTCTGTTACCACTCTGCATGGCAGTATAGATTGCCAGAGACATGGTCTGGGTTTTGCCCGGAATATTTCCCGCAATCATGATGGTTGCGCCAAACTCACCCAACGCCCTTGCAAATGCAAGAATCGTCGCCGCCACAATACCCGGTCTTGCCACAGGCAGTAATATCTTGAAAAAAATTTGTACCTCCGACATACCGAGAGTTCTAGCCGCATAAATCAAATTCACATCTACCTGCTCAAACGCTCCCCTCGCTGTGCGATACATGATTGGAAAGGACACCACAATAGCAGCAAGCACCGCTCCCTGCCATGTAAAAATCACACTTGCCCCAAACCTCTCTAATACCTGTCCCAAAGTACCGTTTTTGCCAAACAGGATGAGCAAAAAGAAGCCCACCACCGTAGGAGGCAGCACCATGGGCAGGGAAAAAATACCGTCCAACAACCCCTTAATTTTCCCCATGTTGACTACCAAACGCGCGGCAAGCAGCCCCAAAAAGAAGGTGAACACCGTGGCCGTAAGCGCCACCTTCACCGAAATCCACAAAGGCGTATAATCCATCGTCATACCTCGTTTTCTACAATTCCACATACTATTTGATTTCTATGAAAGCCCTTCATTCATCCAAAACACTCTCCGCAAACTCATAGCCCCAATCAGAACTTGTCTACCTTAGTAAATCCATAGTTTTCGAATAATACCCTTATCTCTTCCTTTTGCAAATACGCCATAAACTCTGCCGCAGCTTCCGCATTTTCACTGGACTTAACAATACCAGCCGGATAAATCACCTGCTTGCAGGAGCCTTGAGGTGCCTCTGCTACAATTTTAACCAACTCCGTGGTATACGCGTCCGTAGCATATACGATGCCGCAATCCACCGCCGAAGTCTCTACCCATGACAGCACCGTGCGCACATCAGAGCCATAATTAGCCTTGTCTTTTACCGTATCAAGCACACCCAAGGTGGTAAAAATTTCCTCCGAATACTGTCCCACAGGTACACTACCGGGCTCGCCCAAGCCCACCATGGTCACCTTATCCGTTGCCACATCTTCAAAAGAGGAGATATCTGCGGTGCTGCCCGCAGGCACCACCAGTACCACCTTATTCTCCAGAAGCTGCACGATAGATGCCGTATCCATCACCCCCTGTTCATCCAGCGCATTCATCTGCTTGGTTGCCGCAGAGATAAACACGTCCGCAGGTGCCCCCTCCTCAATCTGGGTCTGCAACGCACCGGAACCGCCATAGGAGAAATTCAAGGTCACATTTTCATGCTCCGCCTCATATTTTTCCTTAATCTCGTTACATACATCTGTCAGGGAAGCCGCCGCCAGAATGGTAAGCTCTACTGGCTCCATTGTAGCAGGTTCGCTACTCCCCGCATTCTCTGCTACACTATTGCCTGCTTCGTTACTTGCTACAACATTTTTTGTATTGCTACTGTTGCTTGCTGCCTCATTATCTGCATTGGCACAGTCCTTTGCCCTCCCATCGTTATCAACTCCGGAACTACCGCTGCCACAGCCCACAACCAATAAACTTTCCATCAACATCAGACAAACCAGTGCAATTACCAATATTCTATTTTTCTTAAACATTATCTCATTTCCTTTTTCAATTCTACTCTTTGTTATAAAAAGAGTTTTCGATAAATTGGAATTGGACCTTCCATACATCTCAAAATTTACTCTCTTTGTATCCATATCAGATAAAATGAGACCAACCACGTCTTCTTATCCTACTTTTCGAGCATCCTAATAACATTTATGCCGTCTTTTAAATCAAAAATAGGATAATAGCTCAATCGTCTTTATTCTTATCCTGTTTTTTTGCATGCCTTCAATGAAATCACTCAATTTCAACGAGCTTTTATCAGATAAAATTGTTCAATAATACATCTTTTATCCTATATTTGCCCTGCAACGCCAGAAAATTTTCTTTGGAATCTTGTAATTATAGGATAAAAACCTTGAAATATTCAATTTTACCTGAAACCATAAGCATTATCCGCCTCAAAGCAAAGCTCAATCCCTACCACACCGTACTGATTCTGCATTTCCTTAGAATAATACTTTTCCATGTCACTAGGTAATGCTCTATCCACGTCTTCCTCCGTGTAACCGCATTTCAAAAGTGGCAGATTCTTGTAAAGTTCATCAAAGGATTTAAAAATATGCAATGCCTTGACTTCCGTGACCAGAACATCTGTCTCGTCTTTTGTATTTACAAAATGTATCCTGTCTCCCACGGAAATCAATTGACGTTTCTCATCATACAGGCGCAGTTCTATGGTCTTTTGGCCACTCTTTATCTTAGAAAATGGATTGGGCCTTAATTTCATAGTATGTTCCATAACAGACTACCTCCATTTAGGATTCACAAAATGTCCGCTCTTGCCGCCCAATTTCTCCACCAGTCGAATCTGCGTCATTTCCATGCTCTTGTCTATGGCCTTGCACATATCATAGATGGTAAGAAGTGCCACACTAACACCTGTCAATGCCTCCATCTCCACACCGGTCTTTCCGGAAAGCTTAGCAGTGCAAACACACTTCACAGATGAACTATCCTCATCCAACTCAAAATCAATTGTCACTTTTGTGAGCATCAAAGGATGGCACATGGGAATCAAATCAGAAGTCTTCTTAGCCGCCATAATCCCTGCAATACGGGCAGTGCCCAACACATCACCCTTTGCAGCAGTATGATTTTTGATAGCATCAAACACCTCTGCATTTACCCTGATACTGCCCTCCGCCACAGCGATACGCTCTGTAACAGCCTTGTCCGTCACATCCACCATAATGGCATTTCCGTTTTGATCAAAATGTGTAAATTCACCCATGACAACTCTCCTTTACTTACCGAATCCGCAGTTGGGAAAATGGCACACTGCACAATTCATGCACAAGCCGCCCTCTCCATAAACACTCAAATCCTCCGCTGCCAGAACATCCCCTGCCAACACTCTGGGAAGCACCAAATCAAAAATCGTCCGCTTCGCATACATCACACAACCTGGAAGCCCCAAAATAGGTATCTGTCTGCCCTCATGCTCATAATAGGCCAAAAGAAACATGGCACCGGGAAGTACAGGGGCACCATAAGAAATCACATTGGCACCTGTAGCCTTGATAGCACCGGGAGTCTTGTCATCCGGGTCTACACTCATTCCCCCGGTACAAAGAACCATATCAACACCCTGCGCAACAAACTCCTCCACAGCCGCCACAATATCCTCTCGGTTGTCGTCCACAATTTTCTGACCCACAACCTCCGTATCATATTCCGCAAGCTTTCCACGGATGGCAGGTCCAAAAGCATCCTCGATACGCCCTTTAAACACTTCACTTCCGGTAGTCACAATTCCTACTTTCTTCTGAGAAAAAGGCAAAATCTGAAGCAAAGGCTCCTCCCCTACAGTCTCTTTGGCTCTTGTCATCTTCTCCTCCTCGATAACCAAAGGAATGATTCTGGTCGCTGCAATTTTCGCACCCTTTTTCACAGGAAAATTGCCATGAATGGTAGCAATCATCATCTCACCCAAAGCATTCACTTGATTTAAACGGGCAGTATCAATTTTTAAAAGGCCGTCCTCTTCTGCAACAATCTCAATCTTGCCTTCTTTGGGTTCTGAGGCAGACATATGCTCTCCCATACAGATATCCCGAAGCACTGCGGCAGCCTCGTCCTCATGCAGGATACCCTCCTTTTTCTCCCACACATAGAGATGCTCCTTGCCCACAGATAAAAGCACAAGGATATCCTCTTCAGTTACCACATGTCCTTTTCTGAACACTGCATCCTTCACCACTCCGGGAATAATCTGTGTAATATCATGGCAGAGCACATGCCCCACCGCATCCTTAGTTTCAATTAATTTCATAATCTTTATCCTTCTTACCCGTCCGAAGCATGCCCAACCGCATGCCTACGCCAGACCGAAATATTTTTTTACACACAAAAAAATCCCCTGAACATCATCCATGCCAAATACCGGGCACTTCACATCTTCCTGGGATACCACATCGGTTGCTATACATATCAAGGTCTCTTCATCACAGACCGGAGCTTGAGATTTCTCCTTACGCACCACCTCTATCTTGGGATAGGGTGAATTTTTCAAGCCCTCCAAAATAAACACGTCCGCCTCGCCACACAGGGACATGAGCTCTCGCTCATCTATCTTCCCCTTACCATTCAAAGAATATTGTGTATCCGAAAAAATCCCGGTACACACTGCCCCTGCCTCGGCAAATCTGGCTGTGTCCGTGCCTTCATGATCCATAACATACTCGTGACCGTCATGCTTGATAACCGCAACCGAATAAGCCTCACTGATAAACTCATTGATGAGCTTCACAATCAGACCTGTTTTGCCGCTATCCTTGATACCACTAACACAAAATACAACAGGAAGTACCAGACGAGCATACTCCTCCCTTGTATTAATATTTCTTACAACCCGCTTGTCAAAGCAGGTACTTTCCAACTTAATATATTTGGTGCGTACTGCACGAAGCACATTCAGAAGACGATAATGCCCGCTCTCAATCTGCTCCTTGATAACATCTAACATCTTCTTGGAATAGATGGCACACAGGGGATGAATATGGTCCTCATCCACCAGACAGTAACAGTCATAGTCGGAGGAAATGAACTCCGCCATATACTCCACCAATTCCTTCTTGATAAAGGGCATATCTGCCGCACAGATAAAAACATACTCCTCATCGACACTTTTTAAAATCTGATAGATGCCCTCCATGGGACCGATGTCTGCATGCTCATCGTAGACCACAGGGAGACCCAGATACTCATAATCTCCCTTGGTTGCAGCAGAAATAAGCACCTGTGAAAAACCGCTAAGTTCTCCACAGATACAGTCAATAAACCGTTTGGACTCCCACTCCATGAGAGCCTTATTTTGTCCCATTCTGCTGCTCTTGCCCCCGGCAAGAACGCCTACACTGATTCCTCTTGTCATACCTTACATCCCTTTGATATATCGAATGCGCACCTCATCCCCCACCGCCACATTGCGGCCGGGTTCCAAATCAATAAAACAATTACATTCCGTGAGATTGTGAATCACCGAAGAAGCATGCACCTCTGTAGGCAGATACACTTTGCCCCCCTCTGCTCTAGCCCGGATAAACCGACGCATGCGATTCACTTTCCCATATTCACTCTGCAAAATCGCAGTCTCTTTTCTAACTCCAAAGCTCTCATGGCCCATCATCCGCGCCACGACAGCCCAAAAATATATTTCAAAATTCACGATTGCCGCATAGGGATTGCCCGACAGGCTTAAAATCAGCTTTCCATCCTTTACACTTGCCGTGGTAGGAGTGCCGGGCTGAATGTTGGCTCTGCGGAATAAAATATCGGCTCCGATTCCTGCAAGCACTTCCGGCACAATATCCTTCTTGCCCACAGATACAGCCCCTGTGGTAATTACCACATCCGAAATCGCCAAGGCTTCCTGTAACTTCTCTGTCAGCACATTTTCCTCGTCCGCACATAGCTGCCTGCAAACCACCTGCAATCCCTCTCTGCGAATCCCTGCTGCCAGAATATGGGAAATATTGTTGTAAATCTTACCCTTGGGAAGAGACTCTCCGGCCTCGCAAAGCTCTGTTCCGGTGCAAATAATCGCCACTCGAACCGGACGATATACCCGCACAGTATCCTTGCCAACTCCCGCAATCAACCCAATATGCACAGGGGTAAGTCTTGTACCTCGTCTTACAACCACATCGCCTTCACGGATATCTTCGCCCACCTTACAATAATTCATGTAAGGTTTTACCTCCGTATAAACGGATACACAGTCCTCGCCATAATTAGTATCCTCCTGCTTGACCACCGCATCATACCCCTCCGGTACATATGCTCCGGTCATTACGCGAACAGCAGTGGCTTTCTTGTAGAGAAGCTCCTCATAATCCCCTGCAAGAAGCTCTCCCTGCACCTGCAAAATCACAGGACTGTCTTTGGAAGCCCCCTGTAAATCCACCGTCCGAACCGCATAGCCATCCATGGCAGACTTCGGAAAGGGCGGCACTGACATCTCAGAATACACCGTTTCCGCCAACACACAACCTACCGCATCCTCTATGGAAACCTCCTGTATTGGCTGCGTTCCTGTGCCAGACTCTGTCTCGGTATCCCCGGAGCCTACCTCCATCTCCGTCTTCTGCACATTCTCCAAGGCACACAGGTTCATCCCCTGCAAAATCCGTTCCAGACATTCTTCAATTTCAGGAAGTGCCTCCTTGCCGGGCACTGTTTTCCCCTGCGACATATCCTGTCCTCCGGTTAATCCTCATACTTAAAATAGTCAAAATCAGCCGCTTTACGGCAACCGCAACCACCGTTGTTGGCATAAACTCCCACCAATGTACCGGTGTGACGCTTAGGGTCATCAGGCACACCTTCATCACACAGATAAATACAATTCTCCAACACGCCCACTAGCTTCCAATCCTGACCATCAAGACTATAATAAAAGCTTCTGGTCAGTTTTTCAACCACCACTTTCAGGTAAATAGGCTGCTCAGGGAGATTCTCCACCTCTGCCATCAACTCTTCCCCATGATTACGGTTAATTACCAGTTGCAACTTTCTGCCGCCCTCATAACATACCGCACATCTTGCATAAGTGGCAGTGCTGTAATAACAGGTTAAACCTGCCTGCTCTCCATCTCTGTCAGGGTAATACTCCACCTTGGTCTCCGCCACATAGGAAAGTTCCTGTTCTCTGCGAAGCAAAGTGTTCTTGGAGCGGATTTCATTTAACTGACCGTCTCTGGTCCAGATACGGAAATGTCCCGGACGCTCTGTCAAAGACCAAGAACCATTGTCCGGATTACGCACAAACTCCCACTCCAAATTTAATTTATCTTCGTTAAAGTCATCAAACAGATTTCTCTCGTAAACAACCTCCGGCAAATTGGGCGCAAACTGAGTCAGACTTGGTCCCTTGCCCTCATTGACAGTAAACCATCCATCCTCTGTCCACTGTACGGGATCTAATGCAGACTCTCTTCCTACCGTAGTATATTTGCCGCCATTGGGTCTGCCACAGAGATAATAACACCACCAGTCACCATTTTGGTCCTGCACCAATTTACCATGACCTGATCGCTGAATCGGCGCATCAGGATTCAACTGACGCATTACCGGATTGTAAGGGGAATTCTCATACTCACCATAAAGAGAGGTACTTCTTCCAACATTAATACCATGCCCATATCCGGTACCGCCCTCTGCCACAATGGCATAATAATAACCATCTTTTTTCATCATGTGCGGTCCCTCGGAGCAACGCTCACCCGTTCCGTCCCAAGCCGTTTTCATGGGACCTGCCACCGCCAGACCATCCGCTGTCAAAGGCACTGTCTGTGCCGCCTTTGCAATAATCATATACTTACTGCCGTCATCATCCACAAAAAGAGAAGGATCAATATTATCAACCTCCAGACATACAGGCTTGCTGTAAGGGCCCTCCGGCTTGTCAGACACCATCACCAACTGACGACGCATCACATTATTGTCACGCTTACCGTCCGCATTCAGGCGCAAGGTTGCATAGATATAAAATTTGCCGTCCACATATTCAATATCGGGAGCCCAAATACCATGAGAATCTCTGATATCGCTCAAATCCAACCACTCCGGGTTCGCAATGGCATGTCCGATAATATGCCAGTGCACCATATCCTTGGAATGCGAAATAGGAATTGCCGGAAAATACTGAAAACTGGAATTAACCATGTAGTAATCTTCTCCAACTCTGATAACCGACGGATCCGGGAAAAAACCTCTCTGTACGGGATTGGAATACATTCTACGTTCACTCATAATCTTCGCTCCTTTACATGTAATAGCCTTCAATAAACTAACGACACTTTAAGTATAGTGGCTTCTTTCGCCAAAAACAAGAGCCTCACAAATTCTGTCATAAAAGAATCAACAAGTGACACTTAATACTAACTTTTAACACAATATTCACTCACGCATTTCCTCTTTCCAGTTCTTATAGACAATCTCACTATCATACTTTGGCGCGGCACTCTCAGCCGCCTTACAAATAGCCCCAACCACTTCCAACTCTTCCTCCAACTCCTCTGCTATCTGCTCCGGAGTTTTCTTTTTTTGAAGCTTACGGCATACCAACTCCACAAGCTTCATATCGCGACCGATTTCCTTACCGATTTCCTCGCCAAGCCTCTTGCCATGTTCTTCGCCAATCTGTAAGATATTCATCTTTACGGCCTCCCATTCCTCGGACTGTTTTACCTCAGTCACGATATCGTCTATCTCTTTAATTCGCTCATCCTTCACAATGATTTCCGGGTTGTCCAGACGGGTATCCTTCATGTACTGCAACAGGCTGACAAGCTCCGGCCTGCCGTTCTTGCTCTTCATGTTCAGGAAAATCTTTGTGGTACCATCCTCCAGATGCAGCCCTTCCACTTCCTCGCACTGCTCTGTAAAGGTGTACATTGCCAAATCCTTCCCAAAGATATCTTCCTGTGTGATGAAAATAATTGTAGTGTTGGGCAAATCCCTGTACTTGGTGTCCTTCCCTGACTTCAGTATCGGTGAATCCATCAAACCCTGATAGTATCTTGCACGTTTCTTCACATCGTCACCGCTCGTATCGTTTTGCATCTCCGTGTTAAACTGGCGGTTCTGACTGTCAAGTGCCCACGCATCCAAACGGATGGCCCGCTTACCGGATTTGTTCAAAACCACCTGCTCTACTTTTACCTGAGTCAATTCCAATTCCCACTCATCCAGTATAATACTCAACGTACTTCGGTAGGCTCTTGGGTCCTTCATAACAGACAAAAACAGGGCAAAATCACTGAGATTAAACTCATAGTCTACGAGTAACTTAAATTCTTCGTTCTTTTCCTTCATTCAGTTCTTCCTTTCTGTGGTGCAGGAAGATGTCTACCTCCCTGCCTGGTCTTAGGGGTATTTAAGCAAAGAGTTCATAGACACTACATTACGCAGCTTAGAATTCAGATAAAAAGAATATATAGAAATCGTTGCTTAAAAATATTTTAGCACAGGTAAAGTAAACCTGTAAAGAATTTTATGCTTAAACTATTTACTTGTTTCTTTCCAATTCCGATAGACAGCCTCACTATTATAATCCGGTGCAGCACTCTCTGCCGTCTTACAGATAGCCTCAATTACTTCCAACTCTTCCTCCTACGCCTCTGCTATCTGCTCTGCCGTTTTCTCCTTGCGGAGCTTACAACATACCTGCTCTACCAGTTTCATATCGCGACCGATTCTCTCACCAATCTCCTTGCCGATTTCCTCGCCAATCTTCTTGCCATGTTCCTCGCCAATCTGTAAGATATTCATCTTCACGGCCTCCCATTCCTCGGACTGCTTTACCTCAGTCACGATATCGTCTATCTCTTTGATTCGCTCATCCTTCACAATGATTTCCGGGTTGTCCAGACGGGTATCCTTCATGTACTGCAACAGGCTGACAAGCTCCGGCCTGCCATTCTTACTCTTCATGTTCAGAAAAATCTTCGTGGTACCGTCCTCTAAATGCAATCCTTCTACTTCCTCGCACTGCTCTGTAAAGGTGTACATTGCCAAATCCTTCCCGAAGATGTCCTCCTGCGTGATGAAGATAATCGTGGTGTTGGGCAAATCCCTGTACTTGGTGTCCTTTCCTGACTTCAATATCGGGGAATCCATCAAACCCTGATAGTATCTTGCCCGCTTCTTTACATCGTCACCACTTGTATCGTTCTGCATCTCTGTATTAAACTGGCGATTCTGACTGTCAAGTGCCCACGCATCCAAACGGATGGCTCGCTTACCGGATTTGTTCAAAACCACCTGCTCTACCTTAACCTGCGTCAATTCCAAGTCCCATTCATCCAGTATAATACTCAACGTACTCCGATAGGCTCTCTGGTTCTTCATTACAGATAAAAACAGGGCAAAATCACTGAGATTAAACTCATAGTCTGCGGGTAACATAAATTCTTCATTCTTTTCCTTCATTCAATTCTTCCTTTCTGTGGAGCAGGAAGATGTCTACCTCCCTGCCTAGTCTTAGGGGTATTTAAGCAAAGAGTTCATAGACACTGCATGACGCAGCTTAGAATTCAGATAAAAAGAATATATAGAAATCATTGCTTGATGGTATTTTAGCACAGGTAAACCCAGCCTGTAAAGAATTGTTTAAGTAAAAAACTGCACAAAAAAAGCATGCTGATTTATTTCTCTTTTCACAGTAAAGGTCGCACCCTTTTCACGAGTGCGACCTTTATCCTAGTTCTTACAAATCAAAGAAAATCCATTTCTGCTTAATCTTGAATTTTATCTTCATGGTACCGCCATACTCACCTAGTCCCTTGATGCTTACTGTTGCGGTTCCCTTCTTGATATTCTTGGCATAACTGCCTTCCACAATCTCAAAATCCTTGCCGTATACCAGATTCTTGGTAACGCCATTTTCCTTGACAGTGACCTTACTACTACCGTCTGCATTTACAAAGTCCTCCGCAGACAGGGAAATCTCCTCACCTGTGTATTCCTTTGTGATGGTTGATACCTTAATACCCTTCATGGACTTTGCCGTAATGCGGTAGGTCACATAAACCTCGGAGGATTCAGTAGCCGTTCCTGCATAAGCTCCCTGTCCTACGACCTTCACGGTGACTTTTGCGCCTATCTCTGCAACAACACTTTTGGCATCTACATTCTCCGTTCTGCCATCCGCATAACGCACCGTATAGCCTGCAATAATATAGTCGGTTTTCTCTTTTAACTTCTTACCATCCACATCTGTCAAAATAGGTTTGGACAGATATCCACCTGCCTTGGTAGACACCATCTTGTCCTCTGCACTTACTTTAACATCCGTCAGACTCTTGGGTACAATCTTGAAATTCTTGGTAAGACTACCTGCAAAATTTCCCTTTCCCTTGATTGTAATCACGGGCTGCTTCTTCGTTGTTGCAGTGGTAAGTGTCTTATTCTGTGCATATGTCACTGTAAAGTCCTTACCCTCAACAAGCCACTTATTCATGGATTTAGCATAAATCTCTACCGACGGCTTACTGCCACCCTTGGTATATGCCGCCTCTATTTGACGATTTAAGAAGCTACTGCCCTCCAACGTCTGCCCATCCACAACAAACCGCAGATTTGTCAAATCTGTTTCCATGTTGCTTGCATTGATTTTAAAGGACTTTTTAATGGTTCCGGTATAAGCACCAATGCCTTTAACTACAAGACTTGCCTTACCTACATTTGTATTTTTACTGTAGGATACCGTATAATCTCTGCCCTCTGCTAACTCTACCGTCTTGTTCTGACCATTCTCCACTATATTCAGCTTAAGCTTCATCGACTGTTTTTGCGCGCTTCCGTCATAAACCTTATCCGTCAGTCCGTCTACCGTTGCCTTCGCAAGAGATGTGCCCACAATCTTAAACTTTACACGCTTTACACCACTATAGCCTGTCTTACCGATAATCACAGCGGTAGCTGTTCCAACCTCAGAATTGTTCTCGTATTCTACTTCGTAATGAACACCCTCCGTCAACGTCTCCTTACCGTTCTTTACTGTCAAAACAGGAGTTATGGGATTTCCTTTTTGGTATGTCTGATTCGGAATCTTGGCAACCCTGACTTTACTCATCAGTAAGCCCTCTGTGATTGTGAAATTAACAACACGTTCTCCGGTAAAATTGCCAATGCCCGTCACCTTCACAGGATAGGTCCCCGGAGCTGTCAAACCGTCTCCACCTTCTACCACAAAGTCTTTATTTAATTTCAGTTTCTTACCATTCCACAGAACGGCCGGAGTTACCTTCTGTACCTTTTTGGCATTGTATTTTACCGCCAAATCGTCCACAACAAACGCTTCGTCCTCAATGTTTTGAGGCAGGATTCGGAAGGTCACACTTACCTTTCCGGTATAGTTGCCCTTACCCTTTACAATGATAGTAGGAGCCTTCTGTGCATCTGTTGCATCATTTGCCTTGACATTATTTTTGTAGGAAATCGTGTAATCTTTCTTTTCCTCTAACAAGGTCAATCCGTCGTATACAACTACCGCAGGCTTAACAGCTTTGCCTGTGTAAATCTGCTCCTCAACAGGCTCCACCCAGAACTCCGCATCTGCGGAACGCCAGTACGCATACAAAATCCACTGGTCAGTCAAAACAGTGTCCTTGGTTATCTTGGCACCGCGTCCATTGGGCTCTGTATACCAACCTACGAACAAATATCCCTCTCTGACAGGCTCAATTGCAGCAAGTGCTGTAATTACTTCACCGTAAACTGCCTTTATCTGCTCCGTCTTGCCTGTGCCATCCTGATAGTCCAAAGTAATCGTGTCCACAACCGTAATGGTACATACCGCAGTGAGTTTGTCATCGGCTGTCAACGTAATCTCCGTCGTACCTGCCTTTAACCCGGTTACCTCCACCGACTTCAAATCCTCAGCCACTGTTACACTGGCAACGGTCTCATCACTGCTTACCGCCTGCAAGGTCTTTACTCTGGCGCCATCAGGTGCAATCGCATAAGTAAGAGTTGCTGTTTCCTTATCATGGAGCTTTAGCTCTGTGGACGATAGCATGATGGATTCTGCGTCCTGAGTTACTGTTACCAGACAGGTTGCTTCCTTTTCGCCCACTTTTGCTGTAATCGTTGCTGTACCGATAGATACTGCCGTGACCGTACCGTCCTCCGCCACCGTAGCAATCTTTTCATCACTACTACTCCATGTAACCGTTCTGTCCACCGTCGCATTGGTGGGATTATAGGAAACAATCAATGTTCCGGTCTCTTGGGGTTTCAAAACAAGCTCTGTCTTGTCCAAAGAAATACTCTCCAGTTCTATGCTCTCTCCTGCCTTGACAACCGCATCCACCTTAAAGCCCCATCCGGTAATGGCACTGTCTGTTATCAATTGAATTTTTACAGT
>JAZQMG010000003.1:0-8644 GCA_045543175.1 Acetatifactor sp.
GCAAGAGCGCAGGTGTTAAACGTATCCTCTGATGAGGAACTGTCCTATATGATTAAGTTCCAGAACGCCTACAATGCATCCAGCCGATATATCAATTCCATCAGTGAAATGCTGGCACATATTATCAATACCTTAGGAGTATAGGAAAGGAGGTAGCCTATGGCCTCACAATTTTTTGGACTAAACATTGCATATACAGGACTCTTGGCCAGCAATGCTGCCTTGAATACCACCTCTAACAATATTGCCAACGTACAGACAGAAGGCTACAGCAGACAGCAGGTCAATCAGCAGGCAGCAAACGCACTGCGCATGTTCCAAACCTACGGTTGTGCAGGTGCAGGTGTAGAGACGCTTTCCATTGAGAGAGTGAGAGATGAATTTTATGATGTAAAATTCTGGAACAACAATGCCAGAGTTGGCGAGTATGATATGCAGGCATATTACATGGAACAGGTGGAGACCTATTTCCATGATGATGGCAAAAATGCCGGATTTAAGACTGTTTTTGATAAAATGATGGTTACAAGCATGCAGGAACTGATGAAAAACCCCAGTGATGCCAACACCAAGGCACAGTTTGTGGCAAGTGCGGGGGATTTGGTGGAGTACTTCAATGGTCTTGCAGGCAATATCGAGGCTTTGCAGAAGGATATTAATCTGGAGATTAAGCTTAAGGTGGACGAGATTAATTCCCTGGCAGGTGAGATTGCCAATCTGAATAAGCAGATTAATACCATTGAGCTTGCAGGGACTACCGCCAATGAGCTCAGAGACAGAAGAACTCTTCTTTTGGATCAGCTTTCCAAGATTGTAGATATTCAGGTTACGGAGACACCCATCGTGGATACCAATAATCCCGAGCGTGAGACCGGAGGCAATCGGTTTATGGTTAAGATTGCCGGAGGTCAGTTGTTGGTGGATACCAATGAATATCGTGGTTTAGAGTGCGTGGCAAGAGCTTCCTATGAGAAGGTCAACCAGTCAGATATAGACGGTCTGTATGATGTCCAGTGGACGGACGGTCAGAAGTTTAATCTCTACAATGCAGCCATGGGTGGCAATTTAAGAGGTCTTGTAGAGATGCGCGACGGTAACAATGCAGAGCATTTTCATGGAGTGGTTACAGAGACGGGAGTGGTTACCAATCCCGATACCGGAGAGGAGCAGGATACCGTTACCATTCAGGTGAATAAAGGGTATTTGCAGGATTTAAATAAATGTAATCTTTCCGATCAGGGTGGTATCATTACCTTGGGTAACAAAGAATACTATTATGATTCCTGGGAATACAGCTATGATGCGAATACAGATACTTATTCTTATACCTTTACTCTTTCTGCTACCATGGGAGAAGATGCAAAGAACAGTGCCCGCCTTACCAATGACCGTGTAGGCAAGAATGCAACCATCGGCAACAGTGTGGATTATCAGGGTATCCCTTACTATATGAATCAGATGAACGAATGGCTGAGAACTTTTAGCCAGGAGGTAAATGATATTTTGGAGAGTGGATATACTTCGGACAATTTGGCCGGTATTAAATTGTTCACATCCAATCATGCGTCTGATTCAGAGCAGTTCGATTTCCCGGACGCTACTCGTTACAACACGGGCAACAGTGTTACTGTTAATGTAAAAGACGACAGCTATTACCGCATGACAGCTAAGAATTTTGCTCTGTTATCCGCAATTGAGATTAATCCTTCTCTGTTGGCGGAGAAGACCAATACCGGAGATGGCGTGGAACAGGGTGATTTGTTGGAAAAGCTTAGCAATATGCCCTATGACAAGGAGGAGATGACCTTTAGAGGTGCTTCTGCATCAGAGTTTTTGCAGACAATTCTCTCGGATGTGGCATTGAATACAAGCAGGGCAAACAGTATGTCACAGAATTTTGCCAATATATCCTATACCATTGACAATCAGAGAATCGGAATTTCCGGTGTGGATGAGGATGAGGAAGCGGTAAATCTGGTAAAATATCAGAACGGCTACAATCTGGCATCCAAGATGATTCAGACCCTTACAGAGATTTATGACCGGTTGATTTTGCAGACCGGAGTATAAGAGATGAGAATTCCCGAATTCATCGGAAGGGAGTAATATGAGAATTACAAATAAAATCATGCAGCGCAACAATCTGGCGAATATCAATACCAATAAGATATATCAGGACAAGCTCAGCACACAGATGTCAACACAGAAGAAGGTAAACAGACCTTCTGATGACCCTGTAGTTGCAATCAGAGCCCTTCGTCTGCGCAGCAGCGTAACAGAGATTACCCAGTACTACAGCAAGAACATTCCTGATGCAGAGAGCTGGTTGGATGTAACGGAGAGCGCGCTCAAGAATGTGTCAGAGATTGTCACCAATATGATTGAGCAGTGTACCAAGGGTTCTAATGGTGATTTGACCAGTGATGACCGTCAGATTATTTTAGAGCAGCTTAAAGCCTTGGGCGATGAGGTATATGCAACAGGAGATGCAGACTATGCAGGCCGTTATGTGTTTACCGGATATCGTACGGATACTTCTTTAAGCTTTGCCGAGGAGACAGAACTTCCCTACGAGATTACGGAACAGATTGACAATGGTGCAATCGATACACTGACCAAGGTAAACAGTGGAAATATATTGGATTGGACCGCAACCAATTATACAACCTTGACAGATTCCGATGAGCAGGCGATTGAAGCGGTAGAAGTGTATCGTATTCGTCTTGCTTATAACGACTGTTCTGAGGATATGGCTCCTACCATTACCTATAAGGATGTTGCGGGCAATGACGTGGTGCTTAACAGTACCAAGGTTAATTCCTATGCAGACCCCAGCCCCTATGCTCAGGCAGCAGCCAATGATGATGCAGTGATTTACATTCCTGAGACCGGAGAACTCCTTTTGGGCAAGAATAAATATGAGGAACTCATGTTGGTCAAGGATGATACCTCTACCGTAGATAACGAGGGTGAGATTCGCGTAACCTACCAGAAGAAGGACTGGGCGGCAGGAGACTTGCGTCCTGAGCATTATTTCCATTGCAAATCCAATCCCGGAGAGGCAGAAGAAATTGTTTACAACGCGACTTTCCTGGAGGGTATCGTAGAAAAGCAGGCTATTGAGTATGATGTTGGATTTAATCAGACAATTCGTGTAAATTCCACTGCGGATGAATGTTTCCAGCATGGAATCGGCAGAGAGGTTGATGACTTGGTAACTGCCATGCAGGATGTAATTGACCTCGAGAAGGTTAAGTCCAAGATTGAGAAGGAAATGGAGGCAGACGGTGCGGATTTGGAGAAGCTGCAGACCCAGTTGGATGCGGTGGACAAGGCACTGACGCTGTCCAAGGATAAATGTCAGAAGCTCTTTGAACGCGGTATTACAAGCTTTCAGGGATATCTGGACGCAGCCAATCTGTGTATTACCAACTGCGGTACCAGAGGCAGCAAACTGGAACTGATTGAGAATCGTATGCAGAACCAGAAGACCACCTTTGAGACTCTTAAGAGCGAGAATGAGGATGCGGATATTACAGAGGTTGCCATTCAGTTAAGCTCCGCAGAGTTGACCTATGAAGCGGCTCTTATGGCTACCGGTAAGGTAATGCAGACAACGCTGTTGAACTTCATTTAAGGAGGTAGTATATGAGAATTAATACAAAGGCTTTCGGAGAAATTGAAATTTCCGACGACAAGATTATTACTTTTGAGAAGGGAATTATCGGTTTCCCTGACTTGAAAAGATTTACATTGCTTCATGATGAGGAGAAGGGTACCAGTGCGGGAATCCGTTTCCTGCAGTCGGTAGACGAAGCGGCTTTTGCTTTGCCGGTCATGGATCCTCTGATTGTGAAACCGGATTATGACCCCACCGTGGAGGATGAACTCTTGACGGATATGGGCAGTCTTACGGATGAGAATATTCTGGTGCTGGTAACAGTGACCGTACCTTCTGATCTGACCAATATGACGGTAAATTTGCAGGGGCCTATTATTATCAATGTGGAGGAGCGCAAGGCTTGCCAGTTGATTGTGGAGGGTGATAAGTATCCTGTGAAGTTCCCTGTCTATGACATTATTCAGGCGAGAAAGGCAGGTGAGTAGGATGTTGGCATTATCCCGCAAGAAAAATGAGGCGTTGATTATCAACAACAATATTGAAATCACTGTTTTGGAAGTGAAGGGCGACCAGGTGAAAATCGGCATCTCTGCTCCCAAGGAGATTCCTATTTATCGCAAGGAAGTTTATATGCAGATTCAGGAGGCCAACAAGGCTGCTGTGGATGCAGACGGTATGGATGCACTGAAAGCTCTGTTAGGTTAATTCTGTTAGATTAATATAAAAAAAGGATGGGGACGAGGGGTCAGAGTTGGGCTTTGTTGTCCCCATTCTTTATGCACTAAAATAAAAAATATTAAAAAAATAAGGTTAAGCTATTAATTTTTCATATAAAATATCCGATAAAAAGCATAAGAAACCAATTTTTGTCAACTTGCGTTAACGGAAAACGCAGGATTTTCACATGGAGGTGGCTGAAATGGCAATTGAACCGTTAGGAAGTGTAATGAGTATGCAGGCGCAGACTGTGAGTGCGCCAAAGCCTGTAGTACAGGTGGAGAAACCGGAGGTTTCCACAGATTCCTCTGCTCCGGCAGCGGAAAGAGTGGATAAGACTACAAATGTGGTGGAGAATGCCCAGAATAAGGGACAGAATAATGGTTCTTCTGAGCAGGAACAGCCCAGTAACGAGCAGATTAAGAAGGCTGTTGATAAGCTGAATAAGAACATGACCAATACCGAGGCTGTATTCGGTATTCATGAGAAAACAAACAGAGTAACGATTAAAATCGTCGATAAGGAAACCAAGGAAGTAATCAAGGAGCTTCCTCCCGAGAAGACTTTGGATATGATTACCAAGGTATGGGAATTGGCAGGCATTTTGGTTGACGAGAGACGTTAATCGGGAAAGTGAGGTAAGTTATGGCAATTCGTTTATCCGGAATGATGTCCGGAATGGATACAGAGAGCATGATTGCACAGCTTGTAGAAGCTAAGAGTACCAAGGTGCAGGATGCCAAGAGAGAACAGATTAGAGCCAACTGGAAGCTGGATGCGTGGAAGAGTCTGAACACGAAACTGAAGAATCTTCAGTCCAAGTATATCAGCAATATGCGTTATCAGTCTGCGTACAGCAAGAAGACCAGTGAGGTTTCCAATAAGTCTGTTGCCAGTGTAATTACAGGTGAGAATGCGGTAAAGGGTTCTCATACACTGCAGGTGGATGATCTGGCTAAGACAGCATATTTGACCGGCGGTGAGCTTAAGGCAAGCGATGGTGTGACCAAGGGCAATTACACTGCAATGACCAAGTTGAGTGAGTTGGGCTTTACGGGTGATGGCAACATTTCCATAAAGAGTGCTTCCGGAACGGTAGATGTCAGTGTCAATGGAGATACCACTATTTCTGATGTACTTACTCAGATGAAGAATGCAGGTTTGAATGCAAGCTTTGATGCCAAGAATCAGCGTTTCTTTGTGAGTGCAAAGGAATCCGGCCTTGCCAATGATTTCAGTATTACTGCATCTGATGCCAATGGCGATGCAGCTTTGGCGGCATTGGGACTGAAAGTTAATCCGTCAGACACTACCGGTATGGGTGCCAGCAAGGTGGATGGTCAGGATGCAGTCATCATGTTAGACGGAGCAAGATTTACCAACAGCTCCAATGTATTTGAGATAAATGGACTGACGATTACTGCGCTTTCTGAGACCAAGGATGATGAGACAGTTACCATTACCACTCAGAATGACACCGATGGCATTTATGATATGGTAAAGAATTTCCTCAAGGAATATAACTCCATCATCAATGAGATGGATAAGCTGTACAATGCAGATTCCTCCAGAGGATATGACCCTCTGCTTTCCGAGGAGAAAGAGGCTCTTTCTGATACGGAAGTGGAAGAGTATGAGAAGAAGATTAAGGATTCCCTGTTACGCAGTGACAGTAATCTGTCCACAATCAGTATGGCTTTAAAGACCACCATGTCTTCCGGTATTGAGGTGGACGGCAAGATGATGTATCTGAGTGATTTTGGTATCGCTACTTTGGGATACTTCAACTCCGGTGATAATGAGAAGAATGCTTATCATATTGATGGTGACCCGGACGATGATGTAACTTCCGGTAATGAGGATAAATTAAAAACTATGATTAGCAGTGATTCGGATGCGGTAGTTTCTTTCTTCACGAAGCTGTCACAGAATCTCTATGACAAGATGAATGACATGTCCAAGTCCGTAAACGGATACAGAAGCTTTGGCAACTTCTATGACGACAAGAAGATGAAAGCTGATTATGAGGACTATAACTCCAAAATCGCTGAACTGGAAGAAAAGTTAAATGCCTACGAAGATAAGTGGTATGCAAAGTTTGCGAAGATGGAGTCTGCCATGGCAAAAATGCAGAGCAATACCAATGCTCTTGCAGGTCTTATAGGAGGATGATGAAATGGCAATGCCTAACGCTTATTCACAGTATCAGGTGAATAAAATCATGACTGCGAGTCCGGCAGAGTTGACCCTGATGCTCTATGAGGGTGCAATCAAATTCTGTAATATTGCAGAAGCTGCACTTGAGCAGGGAGACATACAGAAGGCTCACCTCAATATTGTTAAGGTGGAGAAGATTATTGATTATTTGCGCCAGACACTGGATATGAGTTATGCGGTTGCGCAGGATTTCGAAAATATTTATTCCTATTTGTCAAGACGTCTTGTGGAAGCCAATATCAAGAAGGATAAGGAGATATTGGAAGAGGTTAATATGCACTTGCGTTCCGTGCGCGACAACTGGAAGGAAGTAATGCGTATCAACAAGGAGAAAGGGCATATTTGATGGAGAATCAGTTGAGCATTTTATCTGAAAGTCTGGATCAGAAGATACAGCTTTTGCAGGAGATTCAGGAGTACAACAAGCGTCAGGAACAGGCTTTTTCGGCAGACACAGTGGATATCAGTGGTTTTGATGAAGCTGTGGAGGAAAAGGGCAGACTGATTGAGCGGTTAATCAAACTGGACGAAGGTTTTGAACTGTTGTATGCCCGAATTGCAGAGCAGCTTAAGGACAATCGCCAAAAGTATGCTTCTGAGATTGGACAGTTGCAGCAAAAGATTACGCAGGTAACGGAATTGGGAAATGCTGTTCAGGTGCAGGAAATGCGCAACAAGCAGCTTGTGGAACAATTCTTTGCCAAGGAGCGGGCGGGGATTAATCAGAATCGGAGGGCTTCAAAGGTTGCATATGATTATTACAAGAAGATGAATAATTCTTCTGTGGTGCAGTCACAGTTCTACGACAGCAAAAAATAAAAATAAGAAAAAAGTAAATTTTTTCAAATTAAGTATAAAGTTTCCGAAAAACTATCCGATATATTTAACAAGTAAAGCAACTGAATTTCGATTCAAAGCTTAACTACAGAAGTTTCCGGTAACCATCCGCACAATGGTCCGGTTGCTTTTACTACTGCCGGAAGTTTGGTATGTGCGAACCAAATGGAAGGTGGCAAACCTTACAAACTGATCTCAAGGATGGGATCTTTAAATTCAAGGAGGAAAATATTATGGTAGTACAGCACAATTTAACAGCAATGAACTCTAACAGAATGCTTGGTCTTACAACTACTAGTCAGGCAAAGTCCACCGAGAAGCTTTCTTCCGGTTACAGAATCAATCGTGCAGGCGATGACGCTGCAGGTTTGGCTATTTCCGAGAAGATGAGACGTCAGGTTCGTGGTCTGACTCAGGCTTCCGCAAATGCACAGGATGGTATCTCCATGGTGCAGACCGCAGAAGGTGCTTTGAACGAAGTTCATGATATGCTTCAGCGTATGAACGAGCTGGCAGTTAAGGCTGAGAACGGAACCCTCACTACTGAGGACCGTGGTTACATTGACAGTGAAGTACAGCAGTTGATGAGTGAAATCGATCGTGTAGCTTCTACCACCACTTTCAACGAGAAGAACCTGTTGAACGGTGACTGCTCCAGCGGTGTTGACCTTATGGTTGGCGCTGAGTCCGGTCAGTACATCAAGCTTAAGATTAAGTCTATGAGCTGTAAGTCCATCAGCCTTTCCGGTACTGCTTCTACTGCTTCCAAGGCAGGCGCTCTGAACAAGAGCATCAAGACTGCTATTAAGAAGCTGAATGAGCAGAGATCCGAGCTTGGTGCTGTTCAGAACAGACTTGAGCATACCATCAACAACTTGGACAACATCGTTGAGAATACCACTGCAGCAGAGTCCGCTATCCGTGATACTGATATGGCTGCAGAGATGGTTAAGTTTGCTAACAACAACGTTCTTGCTCAGGCAGGACAGGCAATGTTGGCACAGGCTAACCAGGCTAATCAGGGTGTATTGTCTCTGCTCGGCTAATTCTGAGAGCTTCATAAGCAAAGACTACCAAAGTGGGGCTAGCGTCATGCTAGCCCCCTTTTTCACTTTATAGGAAATTTCTCAAATTGTCAGAAATGGTGTATAATAAGCATGAATCAAAAAATGACATGACAAAAGAGCGAAGATGGAGACTTCGCCATGACGTTGTTTGTGTTGTTTTGCTGGTTCATGGGTGGCTGCACTA
>JAZQMG010000004.1:0-56413 GCA_045543175.1 Acetatifactor sp.
GGAGCCAAACAGAAAGTTGTCAATCAGGTCCAGTTCTTCTAATTTTTTGCGTTCATATGTCATATTCTTCTCCTTTTCTATAGACGAACAGACAAGAAAAGAATATGTAATCTCCTGTTACCGCTACCTTTCCCTGCAAGCCCGCCATATTCAAATATTATTTATGGGAATTTGCAACCGAATGGTTTAGACAGTCCCAGATTTGATAGCTTTATCGTAGCAAATATGTAGAATCCTGTCAACTATAATACGAATTTTATAAAAAACGAGAGAAATTCTAATGAATTCCCCTCGCGTTTATAAATCCTATATTATTTTAGAGTGCTTCCTCCGGCTCGTCCAACGCTTTCTCATAGGCATCCAGAATAATCTTCTGTATGCGCTCTCTTGTTGCCGAGCTGATGGGATGGGCAATATCCCTGTACTCTCCGTCCGAAGCCATCTTACTGGGCATGGCAATGAATAACCCTCTCTCACCGTCAATCACTTTGATGTCATGCACCACAAACTCATTATCCAGCGTGATGGATACCACTGCCTTCATCTTGCCCTCTTTGGTAATTTTGCGAACCCGTACATCTGTAATTTCCATACACAAATCCCCCTATTATGTGTACTACACCCCAGTCTGTAAGTTGCCTACAATACATACCTCTCATTGCGCTCTACCACAATCTGTATCTCGCCCTCTCCCACAAATCTGGAATTAGCACGGATGGTATCATGACTCTCCACAATACAGTTTTCAATATAGGTATTATCGCCAATATATACATCATTCAAAATAATGGAATTCTTGATAACACAATTGTTACCGATATAACTCTTTTTAAAGATAACAGAATTCTCCACCTCACCGTTTACAATACAGCCACTGGAAACCAGACTATTCTTAATCTTGGCACCCACATTATACTTGGCAGGCGGCAAATCATCCACCTTGGAGTAAATGTCAGGATACTGCTTGAAAAAATAGTCGCGCACATCTGCTTTAAGAAAATCCATATTGGTGGCAAAATAATCCTCAACAGATGCAATATTACGCCAGTAATCCTTAATCTTATAGCCGTAAATACGCTTCAAATCCTTATAGCGAATCAGAATGTCACGCACAAAGTCATGACGGTCCTCTTCCGCACACTTCTCAATCATCTCAATCAAAAGACGACGACGGATTACATAAATGCCACAGGAGATGGTATTGGTCTTGGCCTGAATAGGTTTCTCCTCAAACTCCTCGATACGGCTTTCCTCATTCATGCGCAATGTACCAAAACGCTCTATCTGGGCACCCGGCTCCATATCGCGGCAAACCACGGTAATATCCGCCTTTTTCTCAATATGGTACTCAACCACCTTGTTAAAGTCCATCTTATAGACACCATCACCGGACGCAATTACCACATAGGGCTCGTGGCTATTCTTTAAGAAACTGAGATTCTGATAAATGGCATCTGCTGTTCCCCTGTACCAGTTGGAATTGCTGGCTGTCACAGCGGGAGTAAACACATACAGCCCCCCCTGCTTACGTCCAAAATCCCAACACTTGGAAGAATTAAGATGCTCGTTCAAACTCCGCGCATTGTACTGGGTGAACACTGCCACCTTCTGAATGTGGGAATTCGACATATTGCTCAGGGTGAAGTCAATACTTCTGTAGCTGCCGGCAATAGGCATTGCACAGACTGCTCTCTTCTGAGAGAGTTCCTTCATCCTGTGGTTGTTACCACCTGCTAAAATTATTCCGATTGCTCTCACTGCTATTCACCTGCCTTAATCAATGTTTTGCCGCTCGCAAGCTGCAAATCCGTATAGTCCGAAGCATCCGTAACACCGAAAATCACGGAATTTTTACCCACAGATACCCCTGCGGGAATCACGCTCTTCTCACCCACAGTCACAATACCATGATTGTAAATATGCGGTGCGGTATCATTGTCTGCTTCTTCGCCAACACCCAATTTTACCTGATTACCGATGGAAACACTCTCCGCCACAATAGCCTTGTTAAGCTCACAATTCTCACCGATAACCGTTTCATTCATGATAATGGAATCACGAACCACTGTACCCTTTCCAATCGTGACACCACAACCGATGACGGAATTATAAACCTCTCCGTATATATTTGTACCCTCGCCAACGATACTGCGCTCAATCACGCTGTCTGCGGAAAAATACTGAGGGGGCTGAATCTCGCTCTTGGTATAAATCTTCCAATACTCCTCGTACAGATTAAACTCCGGCACAATATCAATCAACTCCATATTCGCTTCCCAATAGGAGCTTAAGGTTCCCACATCCTTCCAATAACCGGTAAACTCATACGCATACAGAGGTGAACCCTTATCATGGCAGTAAGGAATTACATGCTTACCAAAATCAAGAGCAGGCTGATCTGCCATGGCAACCAGTGCTTCCTTCAAAGTCTTCCAATTAAAAATATAGATACCCATGCTTGCCAGATTACTTCTGGGCTTCGCAGGTTTCTCCTCAAACTCAGTAATACGCTTATTTTCATCGGCAATCATAATACCGAAACGGCTTGCCTCCTCCATGGGAACCGGCATAACCGCGATAGTAACCTCCGCACCGTTCTCCTTGTGGAAATCAAGCATTACCTCATAGTCCATCTTGTAAATATGGTCTCCCGAGAGAATTAACACATATTCCGGGTTAAAACTCTCCATATATTCTAAATTCTGATATATTGCATTTGCAGTACCGGTGTACCACTCACTGTTTGCACTTTTCTCGTAGGGCGGCAACACTGCCACACCGCCGATATTACGATCTAAATCCCAAGGAATACCGATTCCGATATGTGTATTCAACCGCAAAGGCTGGTACTGTGTCAGTACACCGACCGTATCCACACCTGAATTAATACAGTTAGACAAAGGAAAATCAATTATACGATATTTTCCTCCAAATGCTACAGCGGGCTTTGCCACCTTCGATGTAAGTACACCCAGACGGCTTCCCTGTCCGCCTGCAAGCAGCATAGCTATCATCTCTTTCTTAACCATGTCATCACCTCTTCCTGCCTTTTACCATTATCTGTTAGCAATGGCAGTAATATTATAGCACACTTCCTGTCGAAAGTGAATACAAATTACCAAATAAAAAAGATTTTATTGAATTTATTTTGGATATTTTTAACATATTTGCATACAATTTCCATTCATTTGTTTAATTATCTACTTTTTTCATCCGGTTGAAATAGTTTCTCAAAGCGTATATAATATAGTAAATGGATACATTTGGCATAAATGGCATATACTATATTTTATGGATACTACATATTCTGAAAGGATATCATTATGTATAAAATTGATTTTGCAAATCCCGTCTCCGTCTATTTTGCAGGAATCGGAGGCACCAGCATGAGCGGACTGGCTGAAATTCTGGCAGATGCCGGTTTTAAGGTATCCGGCTCTGACCGCACCAAAAGCGCACTTACCGAAAGCCTTGAGGCAAAAGGCATTCATGTTTTCTACGGTCAGCGTGCCGAAAACATCACTCCCGATATCGACTGCGTGATATTCACAAGTGCAATCCGCGAAGACAATCCGGAGTACATTGCCACCATGCAACAGAACATTCCCCACCTGACACGTGCAGAGCTTTTGGGACAATTGATGCGCAATTATAAGACCTCCGTAGCAGTCAGCGGTACACATGGCAAGACTACCACTACCTCTATGATTAGCGAAATCCTGTTACAGGCAGATTTGGATCCTACCTTGTCCATCGGCGGCATTTATAAGAGTATCGGTGGCAATATCCGCGTGGGTGGCAACGACTGTTTCGTAACAGAAGCCTGTGAATACACCAACAGTTTTCTTAGCTTTCTTCCCACCATCGGCGTGATTCTTAATATAGAAGAAGACCATTTGGACTTCTTTAAGGATTTGGCAGACATCCGCAATTCCTTCCGGGAGTTTGTAAAGCTTCTGCCCGCAGACGGATGCTTGATTATCAATGCAGACATCCCTGACTATCAGGAAATCACAACAGGACTTTCCTGCAAAGTACTTACGTATTCCATGACCGATAAAACTGCGGACTATTATCCCGTTGACATTACTTATGACACAATGGGGCATCCCTCCTTTCAGGCACACACTAACTGCCAAGGCGTTGAGCCTGTCCGTGCTTTGCAGTTAGGTGTCACCGGCAACCACAACGTAAGTAATGCCTTGGCTGCACTGGCATTGGCTGACTATATGAAGATTGACAGTACTGTCAGTGCCAAAGCCCTTTCTGATTATACCGGTACTGACCGCCGTTTCCAGTATAAGGGTACCATCGGCGGCGTCACCATAATAGATGATTATGCACATCATCCCACAGAAATTACAGCAACTTTAAATGCCACACAAAATTATCCCCACAAGACCCTGTGGTGCGTATTTCAACCCCATACCTACACCCGTACCAAGGCGTTTTTGGATGATTTTGCGCAGGCACTGTCCGCTGCAGACAATGTCATTCTGGCAGATATTTATGCGGCAAGGGAAACCGATACTTTAGGCATCAGTTCCCAGACCCTTCAAGAGAAAATTCAGGCATTGGGAGGAACCTGTTATTATTTTCCCACCTTCGACGAAATTGAAAATTTCCTTTTGGAAAATTGCACAAACGGTGACTTGTTGATAACTATGGGTGCCGGAGATGTGCTGAAAATCGGTGAAAATTTGTTAGGAAATTAATTTTCCACATTATCCACAAGTGCAAGGCTTTCTTCAAGGCTTTTCGCTTGTGGATATTTATTTGATTTATTGTGGATAGCAAATTTTGTAAATTTCATTGTATTATAGCGGTTATTTTCTGTTTGTATTTCGATTATACACATTATCCACATTTTCCACTTTTTTAGCTGATTTTGTCCCCCTTTGGGGTTTCGGAAATTTGACTATTTCATTTTTGAAAACCTTGTGCTATACTCTAAAATACTTTGATGAGAGAAGGTTCTGTTATGGCACGTTTAACGATTTACAAAGATTCTAATATGAATTCAACGACAATTTCCAACCGTTTTATAGATGAATATATGCCTGATGCCAACGCTGCACAGGTGAAAGTATATCTTTTTCTGACACGCATGTTGGGGGCAGGACAGGCTACCAGTGTGTCCGATATGGCGGACAAGTTTAACTATCCTGAGAAGGATATTATTCGTGCGCTTAAATATTGGGAGAAAAAGGAACTTCTGTCCTTGGATTATGATGCTGTCGGCATCCCTGTAGGTATCCATTTCAAAGATTTGGAGGCACAGGCTGCAGCCAGTGCAAGCCAGTCTTCCACTTCCAAGTCTCTGGCTATGTTTGTGGAAAATGACACCGCATCCACAAGCCACATGGAAGCCCCTGCTGTGCCTTCCTATGAGACAAGCTCTTATTCCTCATATGAGAAGCCTTCCTACGAAAAACCTTCCTACTCTACAAGTCAGCTTCGGGCGTTTAAGGAGCGTGAGGAGACTGCACAGCTTCTTTTCATTGCAGAATCCTACATAGGCCGTCCTCTGACCCCGGCAGATATGAAGTCCATTCTGTTTTTTACAGATGTACTGAATTTCTCTGAAGATTTGATTGACCATCTCATTGCATACTGTGTAGACAGAGGCAAAAAAGACTTCAAATATATTGAAAAGGTTGCTGTCAGTTGGGCAGAAAACGGTGTAACCACGCCCGCTCAGGCTCGAAAATTTTCTACCAAATATGACAAAAATGTCTATGCCATCATGAATGCCTTGGGCAAAAACAGTGCTCCCACTGCCAAAGAAGCAGAATTTATTACCCGTTGGACAGGCGAGTACGGTTTTGAGATGGATATCATTTTAGAGGCCTGTGAACGCACTGTGCTTGCCACAGACCGCCATCGACTGGAGTATGCAGAGAGCATTTTGAACAGTTGGCGACAGGAAAATGTCCGCCATAAGGCTGACATTCACAAGATTGACGAGCTTTACCACCGCAAGAAATCCACAACTAAGCCTGCTGCCTCCAACAACAAATTCAATCAGTTCTCCCAGAACAGCTACGACTTTGAAGCACTGGAGAAAGAGCTGTTAAGCAATTAACATCGAAAGGAGACCGTCATGGCACTGAGCAATCAGCAATACGAGTCCATCATGAGACGCTATGAGCAGACCCGGGATGCCAACCGCTATACATGGGAGGAGCACAGAGAAGCTGTGTACAGCCGCATCCCTGAGTACCACGAACTGGAGGCTCAGGTAGGAAGCATCTCCGTAGCCAAGGCCAAATGTCTTCTCGACGGCGACGAGACGGCTCTGTCAACTCTGCACAGTCATATAGAAGAAATCCGACAGCAAAAGGCAAAGCTTCTTACTGCCAACGGATTTCCGGCAGATTATCTGGAACCCATTTACACTTGTAAGCACTGTCACGACACAGGTTACATAGACGGACCGGAATATACCAAAGAGAAATGTCACTGCCTCCGTCAACAGGAGCTTGCCATTCTCTATGAACAGTCCAACATTCAGGAACTGCTCTCCCGGGAGAATTTTTCTACACTTTCCTATGAATACTATCAGGGAGAGGATTTGGAACGTTTTCAGGGTGCCGTCAAAATCTGCCATGATTTTATACAAAATTTTAAACAGGACTACCGCAATCTCTTTTTTTATGGTACAGTAGGTACCGGTAAAAGTTTTTTATCCGGCTGTGTGGCCGGTGAGCTTTTACAGGCGGGACACTCTGTTATTTATTTCAGCAGTGCAGGACTGTTTGACACTATCGCCCGCTATACTTTTGACACAAAAGCAAAAGAAAGTCTTTACAATTTCTACGAAGACCTTTATAATTGCGAGTTGGTGATACTGGATGATTTGGGCACGGAAGTGACCAATTCTTTTGTGGCATCACAGCTTTTTTCCTGTTTAAACGAAAGACATCTGCGAAGAAAAGCAACTATTATTTCCACCAACTTAAGTCTGGAGGAGTTAAGAGACCGCTATTCTGACAGAGTTTTTTCACGAATCACCAGTAACTATACACTGTGTAAGCTGACAGGACCTGATGTGCGTATGTACAAAAAACGCTCATCCCTGACAGCTGCATCTGACAAATAAGTGAATAATTAATTTAAACCCAATTAATTAAATATAAAATGTTATAATTCAGAAAGTGAGGATATTTTTTCATGGGAAACCGCGAAGAAAAGCGCAACTTAGAGACAATACCAGTCGGCTCTCTGGGCATCATTGCAATGGACGGCTGTAGAGAACTTGGAGGCACTGTAGATGACTTCCTTGTAAAATGGAGGGCTGAACGCGAGAGCGAGCACAAAGAGTCTCTGGCATTTTCCGGCTATATGAGAGATACCTATCTTTTGGACACCAAGGTTCCCCGTTTCGGTTCCGGTGAGGCAAAAGGTGTAATTAACGAATCTGTTCGTGGTACAGACCTGTATCTGCTTGTAGATGTAATGAACCACTCCAAGACCTACTCTCTCTGCGGACATGAGAACCATATGTCCCCCGATGACCACTATCAGGATTTGAAGCGTATTATCGCTGCTGTAGGCGGTAAGGCAAGACGTATTACTGTTATCATGCCCTTCCTCTATGAGAGCCGTCAGCACAAGAGAACCGCAAGAGAATCCCTCGACTGCGCACTGGCTCTGCAAGAACTTGTTGCAATGGGCGTTGACAATATCATTACCTTCGATGCACATGACCCCAGAGTGCAGAATGCAATTCCTCTTCACGGTTTTGAGACCGTGCAGCCTGCTTATCAGTTTATCAAGGGTCTGCTTCGCAATGTAAAAGATTTGAAGATTGATTCCGACCATATGATGGTAATCAGCCCCGACGAAGGCGGCATGAGCCGTGCAATTTACATTGCAAACGTTCTGGGCCTGGATATGGGTATGTTCTACAAGCGTCGTGACTACACCCGCATTGTAAACGGACGTAACCCCATTGTAGCTCACGAATTCCTTGGCACGGATGTGGAAGGCAAGGATATGATTATTATTGACGATATGATTTCCTCCGGCGAAAGTGTTCTGGAGGTTGCCGCTGCCCTGAAGGCTCGCAAGGCCAACAAAATTTTTGTTTTTGCCACCTTTGGTCTCTTCACCAGTGGTTTGGACAAGTTTGACAAGGCATACGAAAACGGTGTCATCGATAAAGTGCTGACCACCAATCTGATTTACCAGACTCCTGAGCTTCTTGGTCGTGATTGGTACATCAATTGCGATTTGAGCAAATATATTGCCTACATCATCGACACCTTGAACCATGATTCCTCCATCAGCGACCTGCTGAATCCCAGTGAGAGAATCCAAAACATTGTAAACCGTTACAAAAATGGCGAAAATCTGGACTAATTATAACAGCACAAAATGTCAACCATTCATAGAGAGTGGTTGACATTCTTTATAAGGAGATTTCCATGTCCTCTGATAACTCTAAGATAAAACAAATGGTTCTTGTCAGTCTGATGACTGCCATCATATGTATGCTTGCACCAATTTCCCTGACACTTCCCACAAGCCCAATCCCCATTTCTCTGGGCAATATGGTTATCTGCTTTACTGTTACCATTCTCGGCATGAAAAAAGGCAGCCTCAGCGTACTCATTTATCTTCTGTTAGGTCTTGCTGGCGTTCCCGTATTCTCCAACTTTACAGGAGGTGTAGGCAAGCTTTTGGGACCTACAGGGGGATATCTCATAGGGTATTTGTTACTTGCTCTTACCCTTGGCTTTTTTGTGGATCACTACGAGAACCATATTGTATTCCATTCTCTGGGGGCTTTTTTAGGAATGCTGCTTCTTTATTTGTTTGGTACAGTCTGGTTGGCACTCCAACTGGATTTGAGCTTCACGGCTGCCCTGTGGATTGGTGTCATCCCCTACATTCCTTTGGATATCCTTAAAATTATAGTTGCACTGAGCATAGGTATGCATCTGCGCAAACGTCTGTTACATGCAGGACTTTTGTAAGTATCCCTTGCAAATACGAATTGGTTATGCTATACTGTGCACTGTCTTTCAGTGTATGCCCACTCATACGTTTATAGACAAACCCGTGTGTTCGAAACCATCCACACGTAAAACAAAACTAAGGAGAATAAAAAATGAATAAGAAAGTATTATCACTGGTTCACGCAGCAGTTATTGCTGCTCTTTATGTTGTGCTTACAATGTTAGCCAACTCATTGGGACTGGCCAATTATGCCATTCAGGTTCGCTTCTCGGAAAGCTTGACCATTCTTCCCTTTTTTACTCCCGCTGCCATACCCGGCCTATTCATTGGCTGCCTTTTATCCAATATCCTTACAGGATGTATGCCTTTAGACGTACTCTTTGGCAGTCTGGCTACCCTGCTTGGTGCCATAGGGACATATTACCTCTGCGGACGTGCCAAGGCCAACTCACAGACCAATAACACCAAAATATGGTTAGCCCCCCTTCCCCCTATCTTAGCCAACACAACGATTGTTCCTTTTGTACTTGCTTATGTATACAGATTTGAGGGCTCCATCCCCTATTTCATGATAACAGTGGCTTTAGGCGAAATCATTTCCTGCGGCGTATTAGGTCTTATTCTGCTTAAATCTTTGCAGAAATACCGCAAATATATTTTTCCTGAAAACTAATTACACATGTAAACATTTTTGCAAGGCTTTGTATTTTTCGCTCATCTAAAATATGCCTTAAGTTTTGGTAATACCGCTCAAGCGGTCAGTCGTTGGGAGTCCGAGGCAGGCATGCCTGACATCTCCATGGTGGTTCCTTTAGCTACCACACTTTCTGTCTCCACAGACACCCTATTCGGCCTTAACAACAGCACCTATGACAATCTGCATATTCTTGATGTAAAGAGCAAAATGGACGCTATGTTTGACGGAACGCGCAAGGAAGAAAGCTCCTTGGAAATCTGCCACTATCTCCAGACAGAGATTACTAATTCCCCTGCCAATTACGCACTTCTCTGCCTTTATGTAGAGCGCACAGCCAATTTAAGCCGCTACATCCGCAATTCCGAGCAGTGTCAGGAGGAATGGCCTCATATCAAAAACAATGCCATCAAATATGGCCTGCAAATTATCCGTTTCAGCTCTGACAATGCTTTAATAGAGCGGACTCATTTTGCCATGGCATGGATCTATATGCAAGAAAAGGATTATGTCAGCGCAAGAGAGCACATTGACACCCTGCCCAGCGTTTCTAGTAACCGCCTGCGTGAAAGTATCTTGGCACAACTGGCTCTTTGTGAAAAGGGAATTGAAGGCGAGCAGGAAGTACTTCGCAAAAATCTCATGAACTTTGTATGTGCCATCAACAAGGAGTTTCTTTATGCCATGGAGAGCTTCCGTACCCGCTTACCATACGAAGAAGCACTTACTTTCGGCCAGTGGGGACTTCATATTATGGATGCCTTCTGTGAGAATCCCGATATGATTAGCTCCTGCCGGGGATTCACACGGGATATGTACAAATATATGATCGGGGCCTGTCTGGGTGCCCAAAAATACGACGAAGCCGCTTCCTTATTTCATGATTTGGAGAAGAAAATGGATATGCACTTGAAACACTATCAGATAATTTTGTCTGATGAAAGAGAACAACAGAAGTATGATGCCAACATCCTCCGCTACATCAACTCATACACGGAAGAGTTCATCTCAAATAAAAAGAAAGAAATCCTTTTTCAACTAAAGGAATGGTATGGCGAAGAATGTTTTGCCAATTTTCACTCAAAATTTCAATAATTTTTCATCATGGAATAGTGTAAATAACCACAAAAGAACGACGCTTTTTCAGGCGTCGTTCCTTTATGCATTCTATAAATTTCACTATTTGATTTTAATGCTTACTTTAGCAGTCTGATTGGTAATGTAGGAATATCCATAGTAATAACTATATTTCACATATCCAGTCTGAGTAGTGCCTTTCAGCTTCTCTTTTTCCGCTGCCGTCACAGAGGACTTAAACTGAATCATGGGGGTATTTATGCCTGTTGCCGCATCTTTTTTGTATACCACCTCAAAATACTTATTAAAGTCATTTGCCTTACCACTCACATTGGCGTTCAAAACCTTGTTCTCAAAATCCGGATAAAAATCCTTGGTGGAACACTTCAAATTCACGCCATTTCCATATGCAGTATCCAATGTGTAGGAGGAAGTTACCTTTACCTTACTTGCCTTGTTGAACTTTACCGTAATCGTTGTCGGCATACACATCAGATCACCGTTTCTGTAAAAGCTTACCGTATACTTAAAGCTTCCTGTCTTCAAATCATTGCCCGGCGATGCAGCAAACTTAATAGTTCTGTTCTGTGCATCAAACTTGCTGACATATAGATAGGGTGCATTGGAAGATGCACGTGCTACCCGCACCTCATCATAACTTCCAAATTCATATTGATAGGTCAGCTCCTGATCCGTAATCTCATAATAATCCCACTCTTCGTAATAAATCATATCTGATTCATTTGAGTATTTATTATTATATAATTTGCCATCAATTAATTTGAGCTTCGGAGCTTTTTCATAGGAGGTACTCCAGTCATAATTGACAAAGCGCAATGTCCATGTACGCTTAGGATTTGCTTTATCCCATACCGTCAAAACTGCCGTTTGCTTGTTCGGAGTAATCAGCCAGTAATCTCCGTCAAACTTTAACTTACCTCCCGTTACCTTATAGCCCCAGTTAAACCAATTCCTGTTATAATAACCATAACTATTGAATTCAGCTCCCTGCCTAAATTTAATGACAGAGCCCTTAGGTGCATTATAGGTTACCAGCCCCGTTGAGGTATCATAATCATACATGGAAAGCCCTTTATAGCTAATACTGTGCATAGAATAGCAGGCAGCCGTTACCTTTGGCTTGGTAATTTTTAACTTCAAAGAAGTGGACTTTTTACTGCCATCCTTGGTTACCGCTTTAATCGTGACATTTGTGCATTTTCTGACATACAGCCAAGCACTGTCATTATAGCTGCTTTGAGTTACGTAAGCCGCAGCAGTTCCCTTCTTGTTGTCAGTAGGTGTAAGCTTTACCTGTCCGGTAATATTTTTGCCATTTTGATCCAGTACTACTACATAAGCACCATTTGCATCCACCGCTGTAAGTGTTGTCCCATAACGATATCCGTTACTATTGGTCAGATAGATTGTGGTGGGAACAGACGTAATTGCGGTAATCTGCACCACGGCATACCCCATCGTTGAATTCCCTTCATAATCCGCTGCCCGAATGGCAATTGCAATATAGTTCTTCCTCACATTTTCGTCTACATAATAAGACTTATCAATGGTTACTTTACCCTTACTGTTGACGGTAACACTGTTTTTTACCTTTTCTGTAGGGTCTACATATACATAACGGCCATTTTCATCAAACTCTACAGACTTTATTTCGTAAGTAAACTTCTGCTTTGGCTTAGTATTATAATAATATCCATAACCTACAGGGGTAGCACTAAAGCTTACATTCTTATTATTGACACCTATTTCCTTTATGACATTACCGGTGTCAATATAATCAATACTGTCTTTCAAAGTAAGCACAAAAGATGTCGTTGCCTGATACATTGTTCCACTCTGGGGTCCGTCAAGCTCCGTTTCACCTACACTTGCATAAATAACCACCGTATATTTGCCGGGTTGTCCTCCATATTCTTCAGAAATGTACAACTCATCGTTATCATTTTTAAAAACACAGTCAAACCCATAGGCAACCTGACCTCTACTGTCATAAACCACAGCGGTAAGGTCATGCAAATAACTTGCATTTGCACTGTACTTTACAGAACCTACCAACAAATCCTGCTGTCCTCTGTAAATGGTCGTATTTTTCTTGGTAAAGCTAAGCTTATCCTCAAAATAAGGATTCTTGGTTGAAAACTGCTTCGTAATGGTATTGTTGGACATACTGACCGTGAGAGGAGCCGTCAGACCTGTATCCTCGTCGGGAACATTCGTACCCTTTTTGATATATACCATTCTCACGGAAAACTCATAAGTTGCCGCTGTAGACGCCGATAAATCTCCGTCATTTACCTTGATGGATTTACTCTGTGTATTACAATTCTCTGTCTTCGGAATGTAATAATACTTCGGGGTAACACTGGAACCCTTTGGCAAAGTCTCTCCCGCCGTCTGCACAGCATTTGCCTTTACCTCATAATAAACATCTTCTGTTTCTGTTCCGTCACTTCCATTCTTGACAGCCGTAAAATTCAATACAATCTCATCATACCCTTGTGCACTGCTTCCCAGGCTGACCAGCTTAATACCTTCCACGCCGGTAAGCTTTGCTTTGTTTGCTGCACTGTTTATGATTGTATAATCCACCTGTTCCGGGTCAACCACATAAAATACGTTTTCCTCCTCTACCGTGAATTCATAGCAGTTGTCATAGTCCAATTCCATTGCACTGTAAACATCATTGCCCTTTTCATCCTTGGTAAGCTTTGCCAGAGTATAGCCCGGATCTATAATGGTAACGGAAACTTTCTCTCCAAGCTTCGCCATGCCGTATTCATCCACACCCGAAACCTTGGCATTACCATTAATCTGCACAGCAACACGTTTATGGAGCAACTGCAACCTGATGCAAAGAGGCTCTGCATCTGAAGTTAGAAGCTCTGCCGCATGCAGTGTATAGCTATATACCTGTCGGCCCTCTTCCGTGACTGTCACTCCGTTTTCAGTCACAAAATTCCGAAGTTCCTCAGGCACTGCCAATTCATCACCTGCACGCACAGATGCCTCAAATGCCATCGTCTCTGTTGCTGTTACATTGATTCTGTAGACAGTAGTAGGTGCTATGCCCTCCATGGGTGTCACATTTACCGCTTCAGGCACCGTGATGATAATATCATCTTCATAATTAGGAAATTCGACATACTGATAGCAATCCTCGCCATCCACGGTTGCATGATTTCCCCCACCGGGCATCATGTCTTCTGCCATCTGGTCATCGCCGTCACCAGACGCATTCACCACCAATTCCGGCACGGAAACAAACAATAATGCCGCCGCCATGAACACAGAAAGCCATCTTTTCCATTCTGTACTTCTCATAACCGCTCTCCTTTGTATTTTCTATAATTGATATTATTTATTATACCCCTATTGACAAAATTACGTCAATGTTTTTACTTTCTAATATAAGTCACAAAGTTATTGCCATTCTCTGCAAACCACTCTGTGGAATCATTCATGCCCTTCTTAGCCAGTGTTCCATCCGCAGGGTTCATAATTACAACATTAAACTCATTGAATCCGGTAATCAAAACTGCCTCTCCATTATCCAAAAGTGCCAGTACCGGAATATCCTGATTGACATAATGCAACACCGTATCCATTTCACAGCCTGCCAAATCAAGAATCTGAACCTCCTCCAGATTCTCCTGCAAAATCTGCATGACAGACTGTCCCTGCGCAAGCAGATAATCGGAATTGCGAAGGATGCCTTCATAGGAAAGTATGGTATCCAGACACACTGCCAGACTGTTTTTCTCCTCTGTAGTCTTTTGAGCGGTGATAGCCATAATCTGATTGCGGGTTACACGATTTCCCTTGCGCCACACGAGATTTCCATCCTGATTTACTACCACACCTGAGATTTCGTTGGCCAGTTCCACTGCCTTAGCCGGAGAAGTGTAAATTCCCTCCACTCCGTAAGCACCATAAACATAATATTTCAATGCCTGACTCTCCGACTCCAGAACCAACTCTCTGCCCCCTTCAAAAACCACTTCCTTGGGATTAAGAATCTGTATCGTCTTACTGTCTATTGCTTCTCTGGTCTGAATCTGCACATAACGCTCGTAAATATCTATACTGGGGGCCACAATCTTGTACCGAAGCTCCTCCGTCTCCACATTGTTCATAATATGGTCCGCAACGGCTTCCTTGTAATTTCCGTTGGCGTCTCTCTGCACTCTCTCCAAGGTAATCTGATTGGAGTCCACTGTACAATCCACCACATACATATTTTCCTGACTATACTCTTTTAAAACGGAACCGTCCGAATCACATATGCAGATTTTATACATGGGGAAAAAGATTCTTCCCGAGTTTTCTCGATGAATGTCCGCCTGCTTAGCCACACCATAGATAATATCCTCCCCCATAAATCCAAGCGGTCGGATGGCATCTCCCACAGCAACTTTGATTTCGCTCTCCTTCTCTGTATTGAGATTCCGCACATTCAACTGATTACTGCGGTAAATATCCTCACTATCCTGCCATACAATGATTCGATTGTCCTCAGACACCTGCATACTGTCATCCAAGGTACTCTCTACCAGAGGATAGTAGGTTTTATTCTGTAAATCCACCTCATAAACCACATCCTCCAACATCAAATACAACTTCAACTCACGATTAAGATACAGAAGCTGCTCCATCTGTGGTTTCAACACCGCATAATTCTTGTTGTACGGAATGTAAACATTTTCCTCAATGGTATTCAAAGCGCTGCTGTAGGTATAAATCTGAATACCCACCTCGCCTTCATGACGTCCTCTGTTCATATAGCCGTACACGGCAAAGCTTACATCACCACCCTCGGTAACATCCAGAATCTTGATGGAGTGACCATCATACATACTGCGCAAATCTTCATTTTCCTCGTCATAAAAGCTAAAGATGACCGTCAGCTTATTAGCCGCCTCATTGTAGCAATAAAGCTGATCATTCACCTCAAATACTACATTACTTCCATCCTCACTTTCCATCAGAGGAATATCTGTTCCTGTGATACCCAACAAAATCTTATCGTTGGCATACATGCGGTCGGAATCTGCTATCTGCGTCATAGTGCGTTCGTAATCCAGAAGATACATACGCTCTGTGGTGTGACGCACGCGAAAATGTTCTCTGACCCGGTAGTAGGTACGCTCCTTCCCCTGTCTGGTAGAGACAACATAATCCACAAGCAGGGAAGCGGTCTGTTCCCCAATTTCCGTCAATGAAATTGCCGGGTCAACCACCTCTGTCACATTCAAATTGCCCCAGGTAATCTGTTTAAAACTGCTGTGAATATTTACTTTGTGAAAAGAACTGTTATCCTCCAATTGAGAGTTGGTTTCCAAATATTTGGTCAACTCCTTTGCAGCCTCTCTATTATAGAGCCTCTCATGAAAATCCTTCACAAAGGCAAGCTTCTCGTCCACATACAGACTGTCGCTCCAGATAACCCTTGTGTAATAATACACCTCCTGTTTGTCGTCCAAGGTCAACTTAACCATCAGAGAATATTCGGTATCTCTGTCAATCAGGTCCTTCAACGTAATATAGGCATTGAGCAATTGGCTGTCCAGTGTGTAATCTGTAACCTCTGTCTGTTCCACCAGACGCGTTCCGTCAATACTGCGTACCTCAATAGCAAGACCTGTTACATTTCGACCATAGGTATCCACAGACACGAGCACTCCCCGATTCTCATCGAGAACAGTAACCGTATCCCTCATAGATGCGGTGTCCATAACCTTCGCATATCCATGAAGTTCATTATAGTTCATCCCACCCCGCTCCATTGTCATAACAGGCAGGCTGGCCTCCGCCATCTCCATGGTCATGTTGTTATGGTCCTTATTCATTATTTTGCCGGCTACCACCAGCGTAATAACAAACACTGACAAAAAAACTGCCAGTTTAATCAATGTTTTCTTCATTTTAATAATTGCTCCAATGTAGGTTCAACATGTAAAAGTTCTTCCACCCCACTGATATCGGATGCGGCAGCTTTGCTCTTAATCACTTTTCCGGTTCTTTTCACCGCACGAATCAGCAAATTTTTCGGTGTATGCTCCATGTCGATAAATTCTAAAATCTGCGCCTCATAACCCTGCTGCTCCAACAGATTCGCCCGCAGTGCATCCGTTATCAGGGCTGCCATACGCTCCTTTATTAATCCATATTTCAGCACAGGCTGCAACGCATCGCTGCGTATCTGTCCGTTCAATTCATGTTGACAGCAAGGCACCGCCAGAATTACCTTTGCTCCCCATTTTACAGCCTTTTCCAGAGCATAGTCCGTGGCCTTGTCACAGGCATGAAGACTTACCACCATGTCCACCTCCGTGGCTCCCTCGTAGGTACTGATATCTCCTCGTTCAAAGGTCAGCCTGTCATAGCCAAGCTTCTGAGCCAACTCATTGCAGTGATTGATGACGTCAGTCTTAAGGTCTAAGCCTGTCACTTGAATATCTCTGCCCTGTAACTCATGTAAATAATAATACATGGCAAAAGTCAGGTAAGACTTGCCGCACCCAAAATCAATAATTCGTAAGGTTCTGTCGTCCGGCAACGCGTCCAACACATCCTCAATAAATTCCAGATATCGGTTAATCTGGCGAAACTTATCATATCTGGTCTTATTCACCTTACCGTCAGGAGTCTGTACACCCAAACCAACCAAAAAGTCTATGGGCGTACCGTCCATGAGAATATACTGTTTGGTGCGGTTATGGGAAATCTCCTGCTTACGTTGCTCCAAACAAGCCTTGGACACCCCTTTTTTCTTAACCTTTACTGTTACCTTACCCTTTTTGCTGACAAGTGCCGTTGCCTCCAACCTGTCTGTCTTGAACTCTCCCTGACGAAACAAGTCTCTCATCCTCTCTAGGATGCGTTCCTGCATCTTATCCTTCTCCAGATTCTCATGGAAAACCTGTGTCCCCAGATACAAAGTCTCCTGAAAAAGTACTTCCTCCTTTATCAGCACAGGGCGCACCTTTACCTTGGTGCCCCGTGCTTTGTCTCTAGAGTTACTCAGCACAATCTGCTGTAAATCTATATTCAAAATTTCTTCTAATAGTCTGCTTAATTCAACCAAAAATTCGTCCTCTTCTGCCTCCGTGCCTGCGCTTATAAATCTCATTACACAAAAGCACCTGAATCATATCTGCCATCCAATCCCACTTTTCCGGTGGCATCCTTTCCTCTTCCGGCAGTTCTCTGTCTTCATTCTGTAATATCTTTATCATACCGTCCACCATACGGCGAAGGCTTCCTACATCGGGGTATTCATCATAAATCATGCTACCCTCATAGTCCATTTTGTCCAAAATTTCCGCCACTCTGCGTTGATATCTCTTAACCTCTCCCGGATACGCCTGCTGCAGATATTCCATATCCCGCACCAATGCCCGCTCCTGTTCAGCCCCCATATAACCCGGATAAGTCATATAATAGGGCAAGGGAAGCTGACTCGGAAAAGTATGGAGAATCCTCGGTTTATAATCCATACGCCATGCCTCATTACCACTTTTTAATAAGGTATGCGGCGAAATTATTTTGGTGTCTATAGGCTTAAGAAGCCCTCAGGTGAATGAATCCCCTAAGAGCTTCTTTTGCCAAAGACATTGTAATACGAAATGTTTTTTATTTCAATACTTCTATTCTTGCCATTGCACGCATAAGGGCCGCTTGCGCGCGAACCATATCCGTCTCCGGATTATGACTGGAAATGCGCTCCTGTGCACGCTGACGTGCTGCTTCTGCACGCTGCTCATCAATCTCATTGGGCCACTCAATGATTTCTGCCAGAATGGTAACCCTGTCCGGCAAAATCTCTGCGAAGCCTGAATGAAGGGCAGCCTCCTTCTCCTTTTCTTCATCAGTAAACACCAAGATGCCCGGCTTTATGATGACCGTCAGGGGAATATGTCCCGGCAGCACACCGATCTCGCCCTCAGTCGTATTAAACTCCACCATGTCCACATCACCCTCATAGAACAATCTGTCGGGAGTGATGATGCGCAGATGAATATTGTGATTGTCTGCCATTGTATCGGTCCTTTCCAGGTTACTTCTGCACCTTAGCTACTACATCATCGATACTTCCCGCATTCAGGAAATAACTCTCGGGAATATCGTCATGCTTACCTTCCAGAATCTCCTTGAAGCCGCGGATGGTCTCGTTGATAGGAACATACTTACCCTCCAGACCGGTGAACTGTCCTGCTACGAAGAAAGGCTGAGAGAGGAATCTCTGCACCTTACGTGCACGGGAAACCACCAGCTTATCCTCCTCAGAAAGCTCATCCATACCCAAAATGGCAATGATATCCTGCAACTCCTTATAACGCTGCAAAATCTCCTGTACACCACGGGCAATCTTGTAATGCTCCTCACCCACAACTCTGGGATCCAGAATACGGGAGGTGGACTCCAAAGGATCAACCGCAGGATAAATACCCAGCTCTACGATAGAACGGGAAAGTACAGTGGTTGCATCCAAGTGTGCGAAGGTTGTTGCCGGTGCGGGGTCAGTCAAGTCATCCGCAGGCACATAAACCGCCTGAACGGAGGTGATGGAACCGTTCTTGGTGGAAGTAATACGCTCCTGCAACGCACCCATCTCAGTCTGCAAGGTGGGCTGATAACCTACCGCAGAAGGCATACGACCAAGCAAAGCGGAAACCTCACTACCTGCCTGGGTAAAACGGAAAATATTGTCGATGAACAAGAGCACATCCTTACCGCCCTTGTCACGGAAATATTCTGCCATGGTAAGTCCTGTCAGACCTACTCTCATTCTTGCTCCGGGGGGCTCATTCATCTGACCGAATACCATGGTGGTCTTGTCGATAACGCCGGACTCCATCATCTCATGGTACAAGTCATTACCCTCACGGGTACGCTCTCCTACACCGGTAAATACGGAGTATCCACCATGCTCGGTAGCAATGTTACGAATCAACTCCTGAATCAGTACGGTCTTACCTACACCTGCACCCCCAAACAGACCAATCTTACCACCCTTCTGATAAGGACAAAGCAAGTCAACAACCTTGATACCGGTCTCCAAAAGCTCTGTCTCTGTGGACTGCTCCTCAAAATCGGGAGCCAGTCTGTGAATGGGCTCATAGGTCACATTTTCGGGAGCGGGCTTATTGTCAATGGGCTGTCCCAATACATTGAAAATTCTTCCCAATGTATTCTCACCAACGGGTACGGAAATAGGAGCACCGGTTGCAATTGCTTCCATGCCTCTCACCAATCCGTCGGTAGGGCCCATGGCGATACATCTTACGGTATCATCACCCAGATGCTGGGAAACCTCTACAGTCAGCTCTGCGCCGCTTTTGTTAGGAATCCGAATAGCCTCATTAATCTCAGGAAGCTTACCCTCATCGAAGCGCACATCCAGTACCGCACCGATGACCTGAGTGACCTTACCTCTATTCTCTCCTGCCATTTTAACCTCTTTCCTGCACATCTCTGTGCATTTTTTACTGTCCCCTTGGCTCTGCGCTAGTCACGGGAGGGGACGAATATATGCTTCACGCGGAACGCTTCCGCTCCGAGAAAAACGCAGCGGACACTAACCTCGCAGACAAGTCTGCTCGCTAAGTGCCGGCGTTTTTCAAGGTCCGCTTAGAAGCATATATCCGTCTCTCCCTGATTATCACATATCCAAAGGCAAATAAGAAAAATCTACATATATGCGGCAGTCCTCTACACCGCTCCGCGCCATTGAACTCCTCGCCTTGCTACAGCACCCACGCTGTCACCAAATGCCACTCATTCAATATCCTTCACTCGCGCGGAGCCTGTATGTCTGCCAGCAGTGCGAAGCAGTTGGCATGGGATTGTCGAGTACAGTTCCTGTGGTTTTAGGAGACAGCCGCCCATATTTTGTATGACAGCCACACGCAGACATTGTTCTCACAAAGGGACGTACAAAAACGTCGGTACTTGCTCGGGGCGGAATATAATTCCGACACGAGCTTAGTATCCGCTACGTTTTTGTCCGAGCGCAAGCGTTCCCTTTTGAGAATAATGCCTGTGGGGGCGTGCCATGCAATTAGGGGCGGCGTCCCTAGAAGTACAGGGACGTCACTTGAGATATCCCCTAGCCAAGTGCCTCCGCACCTGCAATAATCTCTGTCAGCTCCTGTGTGATGGAGCCCTGTCTTGCTCTGTTATACTTCAGCGCCAAATCACTTATCATTTCCTCGGCATTGCTGGTTGCACTGTCCATTGCCTGCATACGCGCACCATTTTCACTGGCTACGGCCTCCATGAGAGCACCGTAAATCAGACTGGTGATGTATTTGGGAATGAGCAAATCCAAAGCCTCTGAATCCGCAGGTTCAAACTCCATGATAGCCTCAGCCCCTTTGCTTTCCTTGGCCTCTACCGGCTCAACCGGAAGAAGTCTAATCAGCTTGGGTTCGTGGCTCACGGTATTCTTAAAGGAGGTATAGGCCAGATAAATCTCACCAATTTCTCCCTCCGCAAATGACTTTAACAGTCTTTCCGATAAAGTCATTGCATCTGCATAGGAAGGACTCTCTATAATCTCAGGAAGATTCTCTTTAATGGTATACCCGTTACGGTTTAAAGTATCTCGTCCCTTGTTACCCAATGTATAAAGAATCAAATCTTCCTTCTTCCAACTTTCGTGTCTGGTAATCAGCTTGGTTATATTGGAATTATAACCGCCCGCCAGGCCTCGGTTGGAAGTAATCACAATTACAGCCTTCTTCTGAGACTCACCTGCATTCAAATACCGATGTTCCAGATGTCCTACGCGAGCCAGAATACTGTTGACTGTTTCGTACATACAGTCAAAATATACCTTGGTACGCTCTGCGTTTGCTTTGGCACGCTGCAGCTTAACCGTGGATACCAGTTTCATGGCCTTCGTAATCTGCTGAGTACCCTGAATACTGGTTTTCCGCCGCTTTATATCACGCATTGATGCCATAAATTACTCCTATCTGCCGTCTCATACGACAACGGGATTATTTATTGAATCCCTGCTTAAACTCCTCAAGTGCCTTCACAAGAAGATTTTCTGTCTCATCAGAAATAACCTTCTCCTTAGCAATGTTACCGGGCACTTCAGGATACTTGGTATCAAGGAATTCAAAGAATTCTGCCTCAAATCTGGTAATATCCTCTACCGCCACATCCAACAGATACTTACGTGTTACCGCATAAATAATGATAACCTGATACTGTACAGGCATGGGCTTGTACTGAGGCTGTTTGAGTACCTCTTTAATACGCTCACCCTGGGCAAGCTTCTCCTTGGTGTCCGCATCCAACTCGGAACCGAACTGTGCGAAGGAGGCAAGCTCTCTGTACTGTGCAAGCTCTGTACGGATGGGTGCCGCAATCTTCTTCATTGCCTTAATCTGCGCAGAACCACCTACTCGTGATACGGAAAGACCCGCATTTACAGCAGGACGGAAACCTGCGTTAAACATCTCAGTCTCCAGATAAATCTGGCCGTCCGTGATGGAAATAACATTGGTAGGAATATAGGCAGATACATCACCTGCCTGAGTCTCGATGATGGGCAGTGCGGTGAGGGAACCTCCGCCGTACTCCTCGTTCATTCTTGCTGCACGCTCCAACAGTCTGGAGTGCAGATAGAATACATCACCGGGATATGCCTCACGTCCGGGGGGACGACGAAGCAGCAGGGAGAGTGTACGGTAAGCAGTTGCATGCTTACTCAAGTCATCATAAACAACCAATACATCCTCTCCGTTCTCCATCCACTCCTCACCGATTGCACAGCCGGAGTAAGGAGCAATATACTGCAGGGGAGCGAGGTCACTTGCGGTAGATACCACAACGGTGGTATAACTCATCGCACCAAACTCCTCCAAAGTTTTTACAATATTGGCAACGGTAGAAGCCTTCTGACCGATAGCCACGTAAACACATTTTACATTCTGACCCTTCTGGTTAATGATGGTATCAATTGCGATAGCCGTCTTACCAGTCTGACGGTCACCTATAATCAACTCACGCTGACCTCTTCCGATGGGAACCATGGCATCAATTGCCTTGATTCCGGTCTGCAAAGGAGTGTCTACACTCTTTCTGGTGATAACGCCGCTTGCCACACGCTCAATCTGACGGAACTTATTAGTCTGCACAGGACCCTTACCATCAATAGGCTGTCCCAAAGCATTTACTACACGTCCCAACAGAGCATCGCCTACGGGAACCTCAACTACACGACCGGTGGTCTTAACCATATCGCCTTCGTTGATGTTGCGGGCACTACCCAAGAGAACGGCACCTACGTTGTCCTCCTCCAGGTTCAGCACCATGCCGTATACTTCGCCGGGGAACTCCAAAAGTTCACCCTGCATGGCATTTTCCAGACCATGTACACGGGCAATACCGTCAGCAACCTGAATAACCGTTCCCACATCAGACACATCCAGTGCGGAAGCATATCTCTGAATCTGCTCTTTAATTACCGAGCTAATCTCTTCCGGTTTCAAATTCATGTTCTGTAGCACCTTTCCTTCAGCTTAACCAAGCTGAATCTGTAATAATTGTCTTGTCAAATCATTTAATTTGGAGCGGACACTGCTGTCCACAACTCTGTCATTAATACGGATAATCATGCCGCCTATCAAAGCTTCATCCACTGTAAAATCAGTCTCAATGCTCCGATATTTTGTTGTCTCCAACAGCTTCGCCACTGTAGCCGCCTGCTGCTCCTTATTCAAGGGTACAGCCGAAGTGATATGTGCCACACCGATTCCTTTTGCTTCTTTTACTCTGTCAATGAAATAAGCAAAAATCTCCTGCAAATCACTATATCTCTCCTTCTGAATTACAATCTCCATCAAGCCGGTAAGCTCATCGCTTACTCTGCCTTTAAAAACATTCTCCATGGCAGTAATTTTGTCCTGCTTGGGAACGCCGGGATGCAACATCAGCTTGTCAAACTCAGGATTCTCCTTCAAAACAGTGCTGACCTGCTGTACCTGTGACAACAAATCATCCGTCTTGTCAGTTCCGGCTTCCATGGCGATTTCAAACAGTGCTTCTCCGTATGTTTTCGAAACTAATTTAGCCATGTATCCTTACCCATTTCCTTCAGAGTCTCGTCGATTAACTGGTTCTGAACATTCGTGTCGATGGATGCAGCCACAAGCTTGCCTGCCATCAGGGAAGCAACGGAGATAATCTCCTTCTTCACCTCATCAGACACCTTCTGTTTCTCGAGTTCAGCTTCCGCACGGGCTCTCTCCATAATACGAGCTGCCTCTTCCTTGGCCTGCGCAACAATCTGATTCTCATTGGCAAGTGCTCTCTTGCGGGCGTCACTTAAGATGCTCTCCACTTCCTTATCCACGTCGCGAAGCTTAGCTTCGTAGTCTTCACGCAAGCGGTTTGCCTCTTCCATGTTCGCCTTGGCATCGTCCAACTCGCCCTGAATCTTGGCCTGACGGTCAGAAAGCATCTTGCGAGCCGGGTTAAACAGGAAGTAGCTCATTACGGCTAACAGTACGAAGACTGCTATGAGTGTCAGTGTGGAATCAGCCAAAAGCTGCCAGTCGATTCCAAACATTCTTTCATAGGTCTCTCCTGCGGTTAATAGTATCATTTCTGCCTCCTTTCCGGTAATTTAGATACCGTGTCTTATGGTAACAGAGGCTTAACGAACAATAACAGGATTGCAATCAACAAACCATACAGACCAGTGGTCTCTGCTACAGCCTGCCCAAGCAACATGGTTGATGTAATATCAGACTTCGCACCGGGATTACGTCCTACTGCTGCTGCAGCATGACCTGCTGCAATACCCTGACCGACACCGGGTCCAATACCGGCAATAACCGCCAAACCTGCACCAATTGCAGAACATCCTAAGATAAAGTTTTCATTAAAATCCATTTTGTTTTCCTCCTAGACTTTTTATAAATTTTAGGCCTCATCACCAATTGCATTGCTGATGTAGGTCATTGTCAGCATACAGAATACATAGGTCTGAATTGCCCCCGAGAACAAATCAAAGTATACATGCAGTGCTGCGGGCCATGCCGTTGCAATCATACCCAACAGACCGTAAACCAGTGTCATCATAATTGTGCCCGACAAAATATTTGCGAACAAACGCAATGACAAGGATATCGGTACTGCAAAATCACCTATCAGATTAATAGGCAACCATATCGGCAGCCACGGTGGTAACGGAGAACACTTGTCCGCCCAGATTTCCTTGATTGAATGGTGCTTAAACTCATTAAAACGCACTATGAGAAATGTCATAACACCTAACGGAAAAGTAACGCCGTAATCAGCTGTGGGAGGTCTCAAACCTAACAGACCCGAGAAATTGCTGAACAGAATAAAAATGAATACTGTTCCAATGTAATTGCGGAACTTAGTAGCATTCTTACCCATAGTAGACTTCGCCATACCATCCAGCATTTCCACGATAAGTTCTATTACATTTTGAAAACCACCCGGCACCTCCGTGCCCTTTTTCATGGCTCGTCCCGCCGCTATGGAAAATCCGCATAGAATCAGAACTACCAACAGCAGGCTGACATGTGTTGTTGTTATCCAGACAGTATGTCCAAAGAAATTGTAAGGTACCAAGCCATGCACCATAACATCTACTTCAGAACCGGATAACAATACGCCATGAACCATATTCTCACCTCCCCTTTTATTTTTCGAAGCTACTCTGTAACTTCATTTTCTTCCACAAGAGGCTCCGGTATGGGATCCGTCTCATGAAATAATTTGTTGTAGAGCTTATGGGTAAACGGTTGTGAGTAAACCGCTACTTTCATAATCAGCAGATAACCCAGACACAAAATCAAAGGATTCAAAATCTCTGCTACTGTTGTTATAATCAAAACTGCCGCAAAAGATACATACCGCACAAAATATCCCACTGAAATCACTTTGGTAGCTGTGCCTTCATCCAAGACAAGTCCTCTGTCCAGACATCTCTGCATATGCCGTATGGATATCATTACCAACACTCCTGCAACCACCAGACCCAAAAACCAGTCCACCTTGCTTACAGACCAACCATCCAGCGGCAAAAACAATCCTGTTATCAACGCCACAGCCGTCCAAAATATAACAGCCGTCCAAACCTCCAAAAGGGTTCTATTCATTTTTTTCAGACTGTCCATTCTCCTTTTCCTCCGCCTCATATACATTCTTCGCCATACGGTATACATTCTGCCCTCCGGCGATGGCCCCCACAAAGAAAAGTAAAATCGTCCAAAAAGAGGTATGATATCTGTTATCCAACCAGACGCCCAACACAGACATCATGGCGATGGGCACCAACATATTGATGCCAAACTGCGAAATCAGAGTCAGAGACTGATACACGCTTTTATCATATTTTGATTTGCGTTTACGTCTGCTTCCCATCTGTCGCCTCACATCTTTGCATGATATATTCAACATAATAAATTATACCCATTTTTCCGTCAAATGTCTACACAAATCCAAACTTTTCATTGACTTGTGAATTTATGAGGTTTAGTATTTTATCAAAAGCAGAAAACAATACGCGAAGGAGAAAGGTTTATGAAAAACCATCCCTCTCTCTCCATACGAATTGCCACCCTGAAGGATGCACCCGAGCTTTTGGCAATTTATGCCCCTTATGTGGAGAATACAGTGATTACATTTGAATATGAGGTACCTACTTTAGAAGACTTCCAAGAACGCATCCGAACTACCCTGACCCGTTTTCCCTACCTTGTGGCAGAACAGGACGGCACTATCTGCGGATACGCCTATGCCTCTCCCTTCAAAACCCGGGCAGCATACAATTGGTCTGTGGAAACCTCCATCTATGTAAAGAAGGACGCACACCGCATGGGTGTGGGAAATGCTTTATATTCCGCTTTGGAAGCTTGTCTCACCCGCCAGAATGTGTGTAACCTCTGCGCCTGCATTGCTTATCCCAATCCGGCAAGCGAAGCGTTCCATGCTCAATCAGGTTACAAAACAGTTGCACATTTTCGCAAATCCGGTTATAAAAACGGGCAATGGATTGATATCATATGGATGGAGAAGGAACTGTGTACACACAGCAATCCGCCCCGCCCCTTTATTCCGTTTCCTGAATTAAAATAACGCGACACATGTGTCATTTTTCCAACAACACCCCACCACAAAGGAGAATCAGCCATGACCAACAACACTGCTCTCACACTTTACCGTAAACGTTACATCCCTGCCGAGTGCATTCCTTTAAAAAATGATCTGATTGTGGAACAGAATGACGAATTTATTATAACCACTTGGAAGACGATTAATCCCAAGACCAGTTTTGACCACGGCAGCTCCTGCTACCTGCTCAAGGAAGGTCTTAAGGTCAGCAAATTCTACCGTCCGGACAACACACTACTTTACTGGTATTGTGATATTGTAGATTTTGAATATGACGAATCAGAAAATACGCTCACCGTCATTGACCTTTTGGCCGATGTGGTAATCTATCCCGACGGCAGAGTCAAGGTGATGGATTTGGATGAACTGGCAGAAGCCTTAGAAAGAAAATTAATAACACAAGAGCAGCTAACCGCCGGCCTTCGCCAGCTAAATTACCTGCTCTCCATGCTTGATCGTGATAAATTTGACCGCCTTCAGGCGATTTTAAATGAACGAAATCTGTAGAAACTAATAAAATACATGTCCACCGATGCGGATGCCTTCCAGTCCCTCGATGGGTGTTCTGAAAAACAGGCATTTACCCACATTGGTCACGCCCGCCATGGCCTCATCCGCTGCCTGATAGCAGGCAGGTGTGGCCTTGTTGGCAGCCAGTGCCAATTCAAGTCTTCCGCTTGCCACAGGCGAAAACTGCCTATTCTGGTAAATCACTCCCACCACACTGTCCGGGAATTTCTCGCTAAGCACCCTGTTAATTACCACGGCACCTACCGCAACCTGTCCCTCGTAGGGCTCTGCGCCCGCCTCACAGTAAATCAGATTAGCCAAAAGATAACGGTCTCCTTCGGCAAACTCTATCTCTGAAATATCTCTCCACTCGCCATTTGCAGCCGCATTGGATAATGCCAGCTCCTCCTGAATCTTCTTAATAACATCTTCTTTGGCTTTGATTTCAGCCTCATAAGCAAGGGCCTGCTCCTCAGCCTCAGAAATCTCACTTGCATATTTGGAAATAGAATTGGAAGTAGCACTCACCAGTCCGGATACTTTATTTTTCTCCGTCTCAGCATCAAGCTTTAACCCGTCCAACTCTACCTTCTCCTGCTGCAAAAGAGCCTCATGCTCCTCAATTAACTGCCTGTTCTTTTTGAACTCGTCCAGCTTCATCTTGTCATATCTGGCAACCTTCTCGTAGCCGTCCGCTGCATTGAGCATGTTACCAAAGCTTTCCTCATCAAACAGACTGTTTACCACAGCATTGAGATTACTTTGGTCGTTGCGCTCATACATCTTTCTCACACGCCAGACCATATCCGCATACTGCTGCTCCTCCGTCGCTTTCGCTTCCTCAAGAACCGCCTGCGTATCCGCAATCTCCTGTTCCTTGTCCGCAATCTGACCTTCCAGATTCTCCAGATTGGTACTGATTTCTGTAAGCTGCGTATTAAGCTTGTTCAACTCGCCTTTCAGGGTCTTTTGTTCACCCTTCATGTCGTTGATGTCGTCCTCAAGCTCATTCTTTTTGTTTTCCAAATCATTCTTCTCTTGTTTTGCTTTGTCCAAATCTTCTTTGGTAGGTGCCGCCTGGACCTTCAATACCTCCACAGACGTCTCCGCAGAAGCCAACAGCACTGCTGTCGCTGCAAGCAACGCAACAATCGCAGTCTTCTTAATGTACTTTCTCATACATCATACCTCAATTTCAATCCTGCGTCCGGTGCACTCATAAGCTATACACCGTACGCCTGCTGCCTCAAACATGCGCTTGGAAGCCACATTTGCCGGAGTACCTTCATACTTATCACTGGCGTAGACTACCGTGCGGATTCCCGCCTGTATGATGGCCTTTGCACACTCATTACAGGGAAACAATGACACATACAGCTTGGTTCCCTCCAAAGAACCACCCCGATAATTCAAAATGGCATTCAACTCGCTATGGGTCACAAAAGCGTACTTGGTTTCCAACATATCACCTTCACGCTCCCACGGAAAATCATCATCAGAACACCCACAGGGAAACCCATTGTACCCCATGGACAAAATCTTGTTGTCCTGACTCACGATGCAGGCTCCCACCTGCGTATTGGGATCTTTGGAACGCATCCCCGACAAGTGGGCTACCCCCATAAAATATTCATCCCAACTGATATAGTCCGCTCTCTTACCGGTAGCCGGCCGCATTTTTACGCTTTTATCCCCATTGTTCATTCTTTTGCCCTCTTTTGGTTGAAGTTTACAATTCCTCAATCAGTGCAATTCTCTTGTTATGTCTTTCTTCGTTGGAAAATTCCGTACCCAAAAAGGTATCCACAATCTCCATGGCGAGATTCTCTCCCACAATTCCTGCTCCCAATGCCAACATATTGGCATTGTTGTGCAGACGGGTCATCTTAGCAGAGAAAACATCTCCACAAAGTGCGCAGCGCACACCTTTTATCTTGTTGGCAGAAATACTGATACCGATACCTGTGGTACAGATTACAATACCCTTCTCACATTCGCCGGAAGCTACAGCCTCTGCTGCTGCACGTCCAAACACAGGATAGTCACAGCTTGATTTGTCAGGACATCCCATGTCCTTACACTCTATCCCCTGTGCCTCCAGATGCTGAATTACCTTTACCTTCAAATCATATCCGCCGTGGTCACTGCCGATTGCTATCATTTTGATATCCTCCATTTACTGTTTATTTGGTCATTTTTTACTAAGTCAAATCTATTACATGATGGCCTGCTGCCTTTAGAAGCCTATTCATTATAGCCTGTCCAAGCCCCTCCGACGCAAAAGACTCCGAATAAATCTTCGTCACCTTCTCATCATCAAACTCTCTCAAAATAGCGTAAAGGCTTCGGGCTATGGACTCCTCATCCGTCCTGCTGCCCACGCTCTTTACCACATCAGCCCGATAACCTGCAAGCTCCTCCTGAGTACCGATAACACCTACCTTCTCCCCTGCAGCCATAGCTTCTGCCGCACAGCGGTTGATGTATGCTGTCACTGCTTCGGGTCTCCCCTGTACAATAACCAATTCCCCTGCCGGAGCATAATGTCTGTATTTCATACCCGGAGCCTTGGGAGCCTGTCCACAATCTGCCTGAGACTGAAGCACCGTAGCATCCACCGTCACCTCACCAAGTACCTCCTCAAGCATTTCCCTTGTGATATATCCCGGTCGTAAAATCTGGGGCGGCATCACGGTTAAATCCACGATGGTAGACTCAATGCCAATGCCCACCTGACCACCATCCAAAATCATATCTATACGCCCATTCATATCCTCCGCCACATAAGCCGCCAATGTAGGACTGGGCTTGCCTGATGTATTGGCACTGGGAGCCGCCACATATCCGCCACTCTCCCTGATGAAATCCAGTGCCAGCGGATGGGATGGCATGCGCACCGCCACCGTATCAAGCCCTCCGGTTGTCTCATAAGGCACTTCCTCCGCCTTAGGCAAAATCATGGTAAGCGGTCCGGGCCAGAAACTGTCAGCAAGCTTCTCTGCCGCCTTGGGAATCTCGGAGACAATCCGGGACAACGCCTCCCTGTCGGCAATGTGAACAATCAACGGATTATCCGAAGGACGTCCCTTGGCCTCATATATTTTGCGGGAGGACTCCGAATTCATAGCATCACCGCCAAGTCCATATACAGTCTCTGTAGGGAAGGCCACCAGACCACCCTCACGGATAATCCGGCCTGCTTCCTGCAAGACTTCCCTTTGAAGCTTCGCATCTTCTCCCAACATTTGTATCAGTTTTGTTTCTTTCATTGTCTGTTGTTCCTACTTTTGCACATATATGACTAAGTATATCACACCTTTTTCAAAAGGAAAAGAGGCTAATCCGTGCCATTTAAATATTGAAGAATACCTAAATGTATAGCCCATGCTACTTTTTCCTGATATGCCTCGTCACTCAACTTCTCCGCCTCAGCATGATTGGACAGAAAACCACACTCCACAATAACAATGGGCGAGGAAGTCTTTTTTAGGAGATAATAGCTGTTATTAGCCTTCACCTGCCTGTGATTTTCAGGATTTAAACGCTCCACCAGACTTTTCTGCAAAAGTTCTGCAATATGACGCCCTTCGTTGCTCCCTGTGTAATAGAAAACCTGCGCACCATTGACATACTCCTCCGGATAGCTGTTTTGATGGATACTCACAGTCAAATCCGGAGCCGTTTGCTCAATAATCTCAATCCTGCGCTTCATATCCTGCACCTTCTTATTGGACGCGTCCGCATCATACAGACCATCCTCTGTCTCTCTGGTCATAACCACCTTAACATCCTGCGCCTCCAGATATTCCTTTACCAACAAGGTAATCTCCAGATTAATATCCTTCTCCAACGCTCCGTTAATACCGATTTTGCCTGGGTCCGCACCTCCGTGACCTGCGTCCAGTACCACACATTTTTCTTCCGATACAATGACCTGACTCCCACTGATAGGTACAAATTTATCCCTTTGGGTAAATAAGAGTACCCCAAATAGCATTGCAACCGTAAGAATCGTGAAATTACGCTGTTCCTTCATTTTGGATTATCCTCCTGTTTTTGCTGTCTATATATCATATTCCAGACAAATTATTTCTAAAACTATTGCATTCTTCCTTTTGACTGACGTATAATGAAGAAATGAATAGTTTAAAATTAAAAATATCTGTTTTATTGGGTATCATAGCAGTCATATGTCTGATCGCAGGCCTTGTTCTGTTGACCGGACAGCGAATAGCCGACAAGGAATCCGAAGCACTTGTAGAGAACATGCAGGCTCAGGCTGAGAGTCGGGAACAGGAGACCTCATCTCAACAGTCTTCTGAAGATGACATCTCTACAGGTAACGTTTCTGACGGTGACAATCCTGTAGGTGATATTTCTAACGGCAATGTCTCTGACGGAGATATTCCCGCGAAAGAGAAGCTTGTTGACAATCCTTATCAGGACAGTTTTCTGGCCAATGAAGATATGGCCGGCTGGCTCAAGATTGAAGACACCAAAATCGACTATCCAGTCATGTGGACGCCCGGCGATGAGACCTATTACCTTTACAAAAACTTTGAAGGTAAGAAGGATCAAAACGGCAGTCTTCTGTTGGATACAGACAGTTGTCTTGACCCACTGACTACCAACCTGATTATCCATGGACACAACATGCGCGATGGTGATATGTTCGGCACCTTGACAGACTATGAAGACCCTGATTATTGTCAAAAACACAATATTATTTCGCTGTATACAGAGAACTGCGAACGCAAATATGAGGTAGTTGCTGTTTTCCGCTCTCAGGTATACCGCAAAACGGATCAGGTGTTTAAGTTCTATAAGTTTTTTCAGGCAGACACACAGGAAGAATTTGATGATTTTTATGAAAACATCAAAAAGTTGTCCCTGTACGACACCGGAGTATCCGCTGAATTTGGTGACCGTTTTATCACGCTTTCTACCTGTGTCTACCATGTAGAGCAGGGACGATTCGTGGTGGTTGCCAAGGAAATTGAACCCGGTGACAGTTATGTCCCTTTCCGTGAACAGGCTCCCAATCAAGAGCTCGACAATACCAATTAACCTAGGAGGTAAGATTATGATTAAGTTCAAAAAAATGATTTCTGTGTTGGCTGCAGCCGCTATGTTAGCTGTAGTTCCCAACGCAAATGTAATGGAGGTTGAGGCTGCTCCCAATACCTACTATGTAAAGTATGATATCGAAGACAATATGTGGCGCATGCAGATTAATGTGTGGAATGATGATGATCCGGGAAGAGAGCTTCACTACTTAAACGAGGGTGACGACCGCGTAAAAGATGGCGATATTCTGGTGGTTCTTCCCAATGATGAGAACGAGACCGGCTCCGCAACCATTGATGTTAATGCCCACTTGAGCAACCTGACCATCAATCGTGCGCATGCAGTTGTAAATGCCAACGGTGGTGTTGATGAGTGTCATGTACTTGGTGACAGCTATGCTGCTGTTACAGGCAACATTAAAGATGCCTATGTATATGACAACGCAATCTGTACACTTCACAGCAATGTTACTAACCTGAGACTGACTGCAACCGCCAATTTCAACGAGGTAGAGACTACCGTTACCGTAGGCGGTACCGTTGCTTATGCGTCCACCTCCAACACCGGTGGCATTCTCAAAGAGTACTACAACTTCAAGGCAGGCACCTTCCACTTCGACCACGCAAGCGGACTGCTGACTGATGATTCCAACTACAGCACTTCCGGCAGCGGCCCTGCAGCATCTGCCCCCGCTGCTACCACCACTACCGCTCCCGCACAGAGCAGCACAACATCCTCCTCCGGCGAATATGATGATGTACCCAAGACCGGCGAGAGCAATGCAGTTGTATGGTTGTTTGCTGCAGCAGCGGTATGTGCAACCGGCAGTGTAGTTCTTAGAAAACGCGTAAATAATTAATCACAATCAAATTTAAGGGCGTTCCGCAGATTGTCTGCGAAACGCCCTTTTTTGACAATTTGTCATTGAAAAGCAGAAATATGCTTATAAAATCCATATGGCAAGTTATTCAAAATTGACAATAATTTAGGTGGAATTTAAAATGAAAACAGATACGAAAATTTGAAGTTTACTTTGTATATGATATGTGAGCAGAAGGTAGATTGTTATAAGTAAGCAGTCTGCCTTTTTTTATTTTCTATCATATAAAATTAAATATTGACAATCCATAGACACTCTTATAATATACTACTATATATATAGTAGTAGTGCTATTGAATAAATATTATGAAGGAGAAAATAAATGCTTTCAAAATCTGCGACAATGTTGTTAGGGTTAATAAATAAGCAACCAGTAAATGCTTATGAAATAATAAAAATGTTGGAATTTATGAATGTGAAATGGTGGTATAACATAGCAAATTCAACGGTATATGCAACTCTTCGAACATTAGATAAGAAGGGATATATTGTCGGTACATCTGAAAAAAACGGAAATATGCCATTTCGTACAGTTTATTCAATAAGTAATACAGGTAAAGAAGAGTTAAGAGATACATTAAAAAAATCAATATTATCATTCGATTATGATACCAATACATTTTCTATAGCGGCGTTTTTTCTCGATTTTTTTGATGCTAAAGAACAAATTACGCTTTTGGAAAATAGAGTAGAAATATTAAAGAAATACATTGAAGGAATAGAAAAGTGGATTTCGCATCCAGATGATAAAACAACACCACTTCATCACATAATAACTGTTGAACGGATGGCAAGCCTTGCTAAAACAGAACTTTCTGGAACAAAAAAACTGCTGGAATTATTAAAAACAAATCAGAATTTATTGAATGAATAACCAATATAGAAAATTAAATTTGTGATTCTAAAGGAGGATTGTAGGTAGAATGAATATTTTAGTTAAATATGGGTGGTATGCTTTGCTAATTGCAATTTTGGGAGATATACTTGTTCCTTTTATCCTCGCACCCTTTTATCAAGGTTATAGTCACATGTCAATGTCGATTTCTGCATTAGGAAATCCACAAAGCCCTGTTAGAGGTATATTTAACTTCTGGATGTTATTGGAAGGATTACTATTTTTATTAGCGCTTCCAACGGTATATAATCATTTTAACAGTGTTTCAAAACCACTTACTAACACCGTTATCGCTTTCATTGCAATATTTGCTGTTGGAGCATGTATATTTACTTGTTTTTTTAGCGTTAATACAACAAAAGAGGTGGTTACAACTGCTTCAAAAATACATGGCATTGGTTCAGTTATAGGTTTTATGTTGTTTCTGTTTGTACCATTGTTATTAGCTATTTTGGAATTTAAGTGTAATGAGATATCAAACGGAGTAATAGCAGTTGTTTCTTTTGTTATTGCTGTGGTGTTCTTTGTACTGTTTGTTATGTCAGATAAACCAGAATTTAGTAATACAATTGTAGCTAATGAAGGGCTATGGCAAAGGCTTAACTTATTGTTTATGTATATACCGTTGGTCACAATTTCGGTAAGAAACATATTGGGAGTTAAATAACTTTCAGTTTTCATAATTTATATTCAAAAAGAAGCCCATATTTCATGCGAGTTTGAAATATGGGCTTAATATCATTAAGATTCCCCTACACCTATTATGTGCAAATAACAATCTATTCGGTAATAAATCATTTATATCCGTTATCTACGACGTACTGTACGCATTAATCAGCTCCCACACAATGGGTGTACCATAGCCAAGTCTCCACACAGCCACACCGCCTATATTATTTGCCGTCATTACATTCAACTTCACTCTGATGGAATCTGCATCCTCCAACCATACCTGCTTGAGTCCACTACCGCTTTCCCACTCCAAATAATTCTGACAGGTAGTCTCATCCCATACAGGTTCAACACCTACCTGCTGCAAAAATGCCTCCGTGTTGTTCATGGTGAGATACTCATCCGTCACATCAGCACCATTGGTACACCATACAATCGTATAGAAAGGTAAAGCGTTAATAATCTTCTCAACAGGAACCTCGGAAGCCGTCTTGGTAATACCGTTGGTTACATAGTCGATACTTGCTACACTTCCAACCTCGTCGCTGCCGTGCCAGTGTTCATCATATCCCATGATAACCACATAGTCTGCAACCTGTCCCTGAATATCCAGTCTGTAATGCTCATTAAAGTGGAAGGGTACATAATTGTCTACCGACAACACAAGGCTATTCTCTCTGCATGCCATAGACAATTCTCTCAAAAACTGTACATAGTGTACACCCGTCTCCGATGCCACCTGCTCAAAGTCAACATTAATACCATCCAGTCCCAAGTTCAAAGCTGCATCCGTGATTCCACGCACCAGTTTCTGACGCTTGGCAGTGGAGGACAAAACAGCATATTCATCCACAGGCGTACCCGTCTCATTTCTGTAATTGAAATTATCAACCACACCCCAAACCTGCAAGCCCACGGAATGAGCAGAATCTACATAACTCTTCTCACCAAAGCTTCGGAAATTGCCCATCTCATCACACAGACTGAACCATGTAGGAGCAATGACTGTCATGCCCTTTGCTTCCTTCAACATCTCATACAGCGTGCTGTTACCAATCGTAGCACCAATAGAGTGGAAGCCCAGACTTACCTTACCCTCCTGCAACAGACTGGTGTATTCCGGTGCCGTATAATCTGTTACAGGTGTCTCTGTTTCGGTAGAAGGCTCGGACATCCTCTTATTTTCCACATAACCAATAAAGGCATCAGAGGTCTTTACCTTACTCCAGTTGTCCATCTGTTCCAGAATCTCTACAGTCTCGCCCTGAGCTACCTCACGCAGAATAGGGCTCTTGATGCCGCCCTTTTCACGCACAGCCGTATCCTTCTTAATCTCAGCTACAGTACGCTCTCCCCACTGGGTATAGACCTGCACATGCTTGTCATACATTTCATAAGAATAATTGGTGAACAGCTTCACATAATCTGCTGCCAGATAAATCACGTCACCCTCCACTAGACACACCGGATATTCCATATTCATTGTAGCCTGAAGATTCTCATAGGTGCCGTCATTTCCTTCAATCGCAGTGCTGGTCGTTTCAATTGCATCCGTATAGAGCAACAAATTTTCTGCCCTGTCCGCATAGAAAACTTCATTCATATATTTATGAACGGTATCCAGTGTGAAATAGCATCTTCCATCTCTTATCAACGCCTGCTCTTCCACCAGCTCATCCTGGAGAACAATTGCTGCCATCTCGCCGGACACCCCGAAATATTCGTTCAAATCCATCTGTTCCTTGCTGTAGGAATATTTTTCCAACAGAGGTTTCCCTACAATTACCAACAGTAAAATACCCACCAGAATAATTGTAATCATAGTCACTAATACTTTTTTCTTCATTGTCGTTCTTCTTTCTGTTTACTTTTACGATTTATCCGTTCTGTGCAGAATGCAACTGCTCACATGAACAGTTACATTCTAACACACGAACCCGACATCGTCATTACCATTTTTGACAAATTAAGATTTTTTTAGAGATAACCGGCTTGTCAGCAAACTGTGCCAAAAGATAATCCTTCCCTAATTTAACAGTTCTCCGATTGCCTCTGTCAGTTGACCCCTTGGGACCAAAAGAAAATGTGATATACTAATACAAATGCCCCGGCAGTGCATATAAATAGTATTATTGCCGGTGAATTCAGCTACAAAAATCACCCACAATAAAAAAATTATAAAAACTGTTTAAAATGAATTATATCTGTGAAAATTATAGTTGAAATACTATGAAAACCTATCGGACAAGCGCGGATGCACCTGTAAGACATCATTTATACGTCAGGCAAAAAAATACTGCACCTTTCATGTATAATATGATATAATAAGTATAGAAAATAATACATCAACTAAGATGAATTGAACTGCCGCCTCCTCTCCGCACGGATTACCGGAGGCATCTGTAAAAATTATTATATGCAGTTTTCCTTATTTTGGCAAGTCGTTTTTGAATTTTGTTTTATTAAATTTTCTTAAACACTCCGCCGCCACTATTGACGAAACCGCTTTAAGCGTATAGAATGCTTATAAATTGAACCATTCATCCGCATCCCGCATGCAGAAAGGAGGGTCATTATGAAGATTGAAAAAGTGAATGAGAATCAAATCCGTTGTACCCTGACCAGAGAAGACTTGGCCAGCCGTGAACTGAAAATAAGCGAACTTGCTTATGGTACAGAGAAGGCCAAAAGCCTTTTTCGTGATATGATGCAGCAGGCTAATTTTGAATTTGGCTTTGAGGCGGAGGATATTCCGCTGATGATAGAAGCAATTCCACTGAATGCAGAATGTATTGTATTGATTATTACTAAGGTTGAGGATCCCGAAGAATTGGACACCCGATTCTCCAGATTTGCACCTCACGTTACAGAGGATGACGAATACGAGGATGACGAAGAATATACCGACATTAGCGACACGCAGGAGGTACTTGACCTGTTCCGTAAGCTTCAGGAAACTACCCCTGAGGCAACTGCTGAGGCTTCTGACACATCAGTTCCTTCCGAGGCAACTGCACAGGAAAAGCTTCGCAACCGTATTTTTGCCATGGACTCCTTAAACCAGGTAATGTCTGCTGCCAAAGTTACCGGTGCACAGTTTAAAGGTCAAAGCATTCTTTATAAAGATGAACGTACTGACAGATATTTACTGGTATTGATTCAAGGTGATTCCACCCATGAAAACTTTGACCGCACAAGCAACATGATATCCGAATACGGAAGTCTGTTGCGCATGACTGCAGGCCGAACCTTCTTAGAAGAACATTACGAGGCGTTAGTCCCTGCCAATGCGCTACAGGTATTGGCATTATAGGATTGACAAATCTACGATTCTCCGCTACAATAGGTGCTTGATGCAAATAAAATACACCTATGAGGAGGATATTATGAAAAAACTCACAAAAATTTTTGCTCTTGTTCTTGCACTTGCTATGATGCTTATGACCGGTTGTGGTCAGAAGACCTATGCAACCGCTGAGGAGTGGTATACTGCCAATCCCCTTGCCGCTTCTTTTATGGAAGCTGCTATTGCTGCTGAAGTCGGCGGAGACCAGATGACTTTCGCTATTACCGGCAACACTGTTATCTACGGCATGGAAATGGAAGAGGAAATCTTCGGTCAGAGCGAGGAGCTTGATGCTACCTACAAAGAGTATTTCGACACTGCTTTTGAAGGTGAAAGTGCAACCTACACCCAGATTATTACCGAGCTTTCCGAGCTCTGTGGTGTTCCTGCAAGTGATTTGTCTGTTCGTATTGAGATTTTCAATCCCGATGCTTCTGAGCCTGGCTACACCAAGACCTTTACAGCACAATAAATCAAACAGTATTGAAAAAGGCGTCACGCATAAGCGTGGCGCCCTTTTTTCGCAAAAATCTCAGTCTATACTGCCTCAATTGCTGCCATCAATGCATCAATGTCAAGGCCGTGTACCATTGCTGCCTCCTCCAAGGATTCGCCCTGTGCGGAAGGACATCCAAGACAGTGCATACCTGCCTGCAACAAAACAGGTGCAACATCAGGATTAGCACGCAGAATTTCACCAATTGTCATTTCCTTCGTAATTCCAGTCATTGTTCTTCTCCTTTCATCATTTAGGTTTCACCTATTCAGTATAATACTTTCCCACAAATCTGACAAGCTATTCTTGCTATGTCTTTTTGCCAATACAAGGCATTTTGTACCCCAAAAAGTACACTATCCGCCTTGACGTAATCAAACGTTTTTCTTATAATGGAAGCAAGGATTAAGAGTAGCTTCTGCTACTTTAAAATAATCAAATAAAACATAGGAGGCATTTCAAAATGAGACCAGAATGGACAGATTTTGTAGCTGGCAAATGGGACAAAGAAGTGAACGTTCGCGACTTTATCCAGAAGAACTATCATCCCTACGACGGTGATGAGAGCTTCTTGGCTGCAGCTACCCAGAACACAAAGGATTTGTGGGCACAGGTACTTGACCTGATGAAGCAGGAGAGAGAAGCAGGCGGCGTTCTTGATATGGACACCAAGGTTGTTTCTACTATCACCTCTCATGGCCCCGGTTACTTGGACAAGTCTAAGGAGACTATCGTAGGTTTCCAGACTGATAAGCCTTTCAAGCGTTCCCTTCAGCCTTATGGTGGTATCCGTATGGCAGAGAAGGCTTGCTCCGACAACGGCTACGAGGTAGATCCTGAGATTTCCGAGTTCTTCTCTACTCACAGAAAGACTCATAATGCAGGTTGTTTCGATGCTTACAACGCAGAGATGAGAGCTTGTCGTTCTTCCCATATCATTACCGGTCTTCCCGATGCTTACGGTCGTGGACGTATCATCGGTGACTACAGACGTGTTGCTCTGTACGGTATTGACAGACTGATTGAGGATAAGCAGGCACAGAAGGATTCTACCGGACGTGTTATGACTGATGATGTTATCCGTCTTCGCGAGGAGCTTTCCGAGCAGATGGTTGCTCTGAAGCTCATGAAGGAAATGGCAGCTTCCTATGGTTGCGATATTTCCAAGCCCGCTTCTAACGTTAAGGAAGCTATTCAGTGGACCTACTTTGGTTATCTGTGTGCAGTTAAGGAGCAGAACGGTGCTGCTATGTCCCTTGGACGTACTTCTACTTTCCTTGATTGCTACGCTGAGAGAGCCCTTAAGAACGGTACCTTCACTGAGGAAGAGATTCAGGAGTTCGTTGACCACTTCATCATGAAGCTGCGTCTGATTAAGTTCGCTCGTACTCCCGAGTACAACCAGATTTTCGCAGGCGATCCCGTATGGGTTACCGAGTCTCTGGCTGGTGTTGGCGTTGACGGCAGACCCCTTGTTACCAAGATGAGCTTCCGTTATCTGCACACCCTGACCAACCTCGGTGCATCTCCCGAGCCTAACCTGACTGTACTTTGGTCTACCAGACTTCCTGAAGCTTGGAAGAAGTACTGTGCAAAGATGTCCATCGAGACTTCTTCCATCCAGTACGAAAACGATGATTTGATGAGAGTTACCCACGGCGATGACTACGGTATCGCTTGCTGCGTATCCTCCATGGTTATCGGTAAGGAAATGCAGTTCTTCGGCGCACGTGCTAACCTTGCTAAGTGTTTGCTGTACGCTTTGAACGGTGGTGTTGATGAGGTTACCAAGAAGCAGGTTGGCCCTAAGTATCGTCCTGTTGAGGGTGACGTTCTTGATTATGATGATGTATATGCTAAGTTCATGGATATGATGGAGTGGCAGGCAGATGTTTATGTAAACACCCTGAACATCATTCACTACATGCACGATAAGTACTGCTATGAGAGAGCAGAGATGGCTCTTCATGACAGAGACGTTAAGAGATACTTCGCTACCGGTGTTGCAGGTCTGTCCATCGTAGCTGACTCTCTTTCCGCTATTAAGTTTGCTAAGGTTGAGGTTGTTCGTGATGAGGACGGCGTTATCGTTGACTTCAAGACCACCGGTGACTTCCCTAAGTATGGTAACGACGATGACCGCGTAGACGAGATCGCTCAGGATATCGTTCACAAGTTCATGACCGCTATCACAAGACATCACACCTACAGAAATGGTGTTCCTACAACTTCCATTCTGACCATTACCTCTAACGTTACCTATGGTAAGGCTACCGGTAATACCCCTGATGGACGTAAGAAGGGACAGCCTTTCGCACCCGGTGCTAACCCCATGCACGGTCGTGATACCCACGGTGCAGTAGCATCCCTGTCTTCTGTATCCAAGCTGCCCTTCAAGGATGCTCAGGATGGTATTTCCAATACCTTCACCATCATCCCCGGTGCTCTTGGTAAGGAAGATCAGATCTTCGCAGGCGACATCGAGCTCGATTTGAATAAGTAAGTAATAGCTTTTATTAGGAGGCACACTATGGACGAGAAACAGATGATTGATGACCTTGTCAAAATGCTGGATTCCGGCATGGCAAATGGTGTGGGTCATGTAAATGTCACCACCGATACAGAAGAGAACCAGTCAACTAGCGTTCAGACAATGGGTTGTACGGATTGTTCCAGAACACCGTTGGCCTGCAGTGTACCGACACTTCATGAGGGATTGGATGACTACAAATAATCCCAATATAAAATCTGCCGAGGGTCGGCCAGACCGGCCTTCGGATACTATTTAAGGAGGACGAAACAATGGCAAATGCAGCACAGGTTGATAACCTTGTAAACTTACTCGATGGCTATGTTGTTAAGGGTGGCCATCATCTGAACGTAAACGTTCTGAACAGAGAGACCCTGTTGGATGCTCAGCAGCATCCTGAGAAATATCCTCAGCTTACCATCCGTGTATCCGGATACGCAGTAAACTTCATCAAGCTTACTCCCGATCAGCAGGCTGATGTTATTTCCCGTACTTTCCACGAGGCTATCTAATTTATTAGAATATAGGCTATCGCAACAAAGACCCGGTTTTTTGACCGGGTCTTTATGTTTGTCCCAAAACGTGATATACTATATATGTTTACGAATTGCGAAGGCACACCGTGCGTAACAATTCAAATGTACTATTCTTATTTAAGAAAGGATTTCAGATATGCAAGGAAGAATTCACTCATTAGAAAGCTTTGGCACCGTAGACGGTCCCGGCACACGATTTGTAGTATTTGTACAGGGTTGCCCCATGCGCTGTGCATACTGCCATAATCCCGACACCTGGGAGATAAACGGAGGCACACTGATGGAGCCCTCCTACATTATAGAACAATATGAGCGCAACAGCCCATTCTATGCAAACGGAGGCGGCATAACTGTCACAGGCGGTGAGCCCTTGATGCAGGTGGACTTTCTCATTGACCTTTTCACCCTTGCCAAAGGCAAAAACATCCACACCTGTATTGACACCTCCGGCATTGCTTACAATCCCGACAATGCACCGCTCCTTGCCAAATTAGACCGCCTTATGGAGCTGACTGACCTTGTAATGCTCGATATCAAACATATAGACCCCGAAAAGCATAAAGCTTTGGTAAAACAGCCCAACGAAAATATTCTCAAATTTGCTGCTTATTTGGACAAAAAGGGAGTTGATATGTGGATACGCCACGTGGTAGTGCCCGGATATACTGACGACGATAAATATCTTTTTGATTTGGGCTACTTTATCGGACAATTCAGTAACCTAAAGGCCTTAGATGTACTCCCCTATCACACCATGGGTGAGAACAAATACGAGAAACTCAATATGGAATATCCCTTAAAAGGGGTTCCTGCCATGGATAAAGGTAAATTAATCGACAAAAAACAAGCTATCCTTGATGGTATACGCAAACGCAGAGCCGAAATGAAGGATAACTGATTTTTCTATTAGATTTTTCTATTTTTACCTCTTGAATTAGCCTCCTTTTTGTTATACAATAGAGAAAAGTATTTGATACAAATTTATCAAATGGCAAAAGGAGGAAACTATTATGGCTTTCGTAATTGGTGATGCTTGTGTAGCTTGTGGCGCTTGTGAGGCTCAGTGTCCTGTTGGTGCTATCAGCATGGGTGATGGCAAGTTTGAAATCGATGCAGATAAGTGCATTAGTTGCGGTTCTTGCGCAGGTCAGTGTCCTGTTGGCACTATTTCCGAGGAGTAATACTCCTGTTTTTAATCGAGTGAGCGAAAGACGTTTCCATTACGAAACGTCTTTTCTTTTGCTCTTTTCCTCCTTACTCTTGCGTCCTACCAAATCCTTTACGGAACGACGAGCACTCTTTTTGCGAAGAAGCTCGTCCATTTTGCGATAATAATTCTCTGAACGCTCTGCTTCGATACGGGCACGTTCCTCCTCTCTCTCCTCCTGCATACGGAACTGATAATCCAACTCCTTAATGACGCTCTCCTTAACACGCTGTACCAATTCCTCATTATTTTCACGCACCGCCTGTTTAATCATTTGCTGCATAATCCACTGCAATCTCTGCGCCTTTTCTTCCCTCGTCTCCGTTGCCACAGCTTCCATCTTATCCGCCTTAACGTTATAGGACGCATTTACAGCCTCAGCAGGCATTTCTCTGACACGCAATGTTACATCTTTTCCCTTAATTGTTTCGGAAGCCCTCTCGGGTCCCACAGCACTTTCTCCGGCTTCCGTAAGCATGTCCAACTTCCCGTTTTTCAAAATCATTTTAATTGCCTTCAACTGCAATCCCCTCTCTTTCATATCCTTGATATTTTTGAATCGCTCTACATCCTCCTTGGTATAATAGCGGTGTCCCAATTCATTGCGCTTGATGGGAAGCTGCAATTCCTCCTCCCAGTAGCGCAGAACATGACTTTCCACGCACACCGCCTTTGCTGCATCTGAAATCAATAAATAGTTATCCATTTTGTTCTCCTTCCTTCTATGGCATTATTAGTGTATTTAAAAATAAAAAGAGAACGAGGTATTTTCTCATTCTCTTTCGTATAAATTATGTAATATGAAGTTTTAAAATTCTTCTGACTTGCGGGAACGCTCCAAATTGGCAAATTTGGTGTATTCGGGCAGCCATGCCAGTTCAACTGTACCAATGGGACCGTTTCTCTGCTTGGCAATGATAATCTCGGACACACCCTTCCTATCCGTATCGTGATTGTAGTAATCGTCACGATAGATAAACATTACCACGTCTGCATCCTGCTCAATCGCACCAGATTCACGCAGGTCGGACAACATAGGTCTATGGTCCGGTCTCTGCTCTACCGCACGGGAAAGCTGTGACAGTGCCAATACCGGCACATTCAACTCTCTAGCCACTGCTTTCAGCGAACGAGAAATCTCTGAAATCTCGTTCTGTCGGGACTCAGAACGTCCGCTTCCTGACATCAACTGCAAATAGTCGATAATAATCATGGACAAACCATGCTCAAGCTTAAGCTTTCTACATTTGGAACGAAGTTCGGATATACTGATACCGGGAGTATCGTCAATCATCAGCTTAGAGCGTCCGATAACACCTGCACTCTCAATTAATCTCTCCCAATCCTGGTCATTTAACTGTCCTGTACGGAGCTTCTGGGCATCTACACTGGACTCCAACGAAAACATACGGTTTACCAACTGCTCCTTACTCATCTCCAGACTAAAAATAACCACCGGAAGATTCTTCTTAAATGCCACATGTTGGGCAATATTCAAAACAAACGCAGTCTTTCCCATAGAAGGACGGGCTGCAATCAGTACCAAATCAGAGGGCTGCATACCTGCAGTACGATAGTCCAAATCCGTAAATCCGGTGGGAATACCTGTAACACTTCCTTTGTTCTTGGCTGCACTCTCGATTTTATCCATGGCATTCATGACAATCTGTCGGATGGGTACGAAGTCACCGCCCTCGCGCCGCTGAAGAAGTTCAAACATCCGCTTCTCTGTATCTTCCATGATAAACTCAACAGTCTCTTTACCTGAATAACAAGTATTGGCAATCTCCTCATTGAGCCTAATCATTCGGCGAAGCAAAGCTTTCTCCGCCACAATATTGGCATAATGCTTAATATTGGCAGAGGTCGGAACCGAAGTAAGCAGATCACGCACAAATTCAAGACCTGACACCTCCGGCGGTACATCCTTCTCCCTGAGTCGGTTTTGCAGGGTAACCAAATCAATTGGTTGTCCCTCCTCACCCATCTCTACCATAGTTTCAAACAGAATTCCATACTGTTTGCTATAGAAGTCCTCACCGGTAATAATCTCTGAAGCCACTGTTACCGCCTCGATATCCATAATCATAGAACCGATAACTGCTTGCTCCGCCTCCATGCTATGGGGCATTATTCTTTTTACAAGGCTTTCTTCCATTGCGGGCATCTTATGCCTCCACCACCTTCACGCTAAGCTTTGCGGTTACCTGTACATGCAGCTTTACACCTACTTCATAGCTGCCAAAATTCTTCAACGGGTCTGATAACTGAATTTTCTTCTTATCAATCTCAAGATTGCACTGTTCTTTCACCGCAGCCGCAATCTCCTTGGTGGACACGGAACCAAAGGTTCTTCCACCCTCTCCGGCCTTAATCTTCACAATAATCTGCTTGGTCTCAAGTTCAGCAGCCAAAGCCTTAGCCGCATCCAATTGTTCCTGTGCAACCTTGGCATCATTTGCCTTCTGAAGCTTCAAATCATTCATGTTCTTGGGAGTTGCCTCCACACCAATCTTCTTGGGCAAAATGTAATTTCTTGCGTATCCCTCGCTGGCCTCGATAATATCACCCTTCTTGCCCAGTTTCTTCTCATCCTGCAACAAAATAATCTTCATATCTATTGTCCTTTCTGCTAAATCTCACCTTTTTCCAGCATATCATCTATCGTATGCTTGAGTACGCCGATGGCCTCCACAATGCCTACGCCTTCCATCTGACACGCCGCCACATTCATGTGACCACCGCCACCCATGCGCTCCATCACAAGCTGTACATTTACCTCATCGATGGAACGAGCACTTACATAAATTTTACCCTGATAATCCGTCAGCACAAAGCTTGCCTTGATGCCTCGGATATTCAACAGCTCATTGGCGGCCTGAGCACCAATTACCGTAGGACTGGGTAAATCCTCCGCCATACAAATGGAAATGGCAAAAAACTGCTTGTAAATCTCTGCCTGACTGACAGCGTCCGCTCTGGCTTTATACTCCTGTGCATCCTCTCTGAACAGCTTGCGCACTCTGGCTACATCTGCACCGTTTCTGCGCAGGAACGCCGCTGCCTCAAAGGTACGCACACCTGTCTTGGTCACGAAATTGTTGGTATCCACCATAATACCGGAGTACATACAATCAGCTTCCTCTGAACGGATTTTGATATTGTCATAAGTATACTGTAAAATCTCAGAAACCATCTCACACGCTGAAGACGCATAAGGCTCCACATAAGAGAGGGTTGCATTCTCAATAGTCTCCGTCCCCTGTCTGTGGTGGTCAAGCACCACGATGGACTTACAACAACGTAAAAGCTCAGGACACTCTGTAATAGAAGGTTTATTCACATCCACAACCACCAGAACAGAATTGTTTCCTGCCAGTTCAATGGCCTGCTGACCACTGATAATCATATCCTCGTCATATTCAGGATTATCCTTGAACAAATCCACCAAGGGCTGAATGGCGGTTGTCGCTTCGTCCAATACAATATGGCTCTTTCTTCCAAGGGTGGTTGCAATTCGATAAATTCCCACCGCAGAACCAAAGCTGTCCACATCCGGCATACGATGTCCCATTACAAGTACACGGTCTTTTCCGGTAATGATTTCACGCAACGCATGAGCCTTTACTCTCGCTTTTACTCGGGTATTCTTCTCTACCTGCTGGCTCTTACCACCATAGTAGGTAATACTTTCCGGTGTCTTGATAACCGCCTGGTCTCCGCCACGTCCCAAGGCCAAGTCAATGGCATTTCTGGCAAATTCGTAATTTTGCGCATAACTCAATCCGTCCAGTCCCACACCGATACTCATGGTCACCGCCATCTCATTACCGATGTTTACAGTCTTAACCTCCTCCAACAAGTCAAAGCGGTTCTCCTGCAACTGAGCAATGGCCTTCTTACGCATGATAACCAGATACTTGTCCTTTTCCAGCTTCTTACTGATGCCATCCAGTGCGGAAATGTATTTATTCACCTTTCTGTCAATCAGAGCGATTAAAAGAGAACGTCTTACCTCCTCCACACTCTCCAAAGCCTCTTCGTAGTTGTCCAGATAAATCATACCTACCGCAAGACTCTGGTCATCTACCTCCTGCAATGCAATATGTAATGCAGTCTCATCAAACAGATACATGGCAATCAGATAACCGTTGTACCCCTCCGCATCTATCATATCGCTGTGCTCCGCCATCTCCTTCAACGGAATCTTCTTGAATTTGGCTACAAACTCGCTATTTTCATATTTCAGCTCATACTGTGCCTCATCCACACCAGATTCATCCGGCAGTCTGTCTCTGGTGATGGTGGGAAACAGACTCGTTATGGACTTGTTATAACCCTTGGGTTGATGAATCACATTTTCAAAAGCAATATTAGTCCAAATAACCTTTCCCGAATCATCCAAAAGCGCGTATGGAATTTCCATATCACGCAAAAGTTTCCGCTGAATCTGACCATACTCCGTAGCAAAACTGATTAACTCATTAATAATAATGGGTTTGTTATAAAAGTACAGGGTCAATGTCACCCCAAAATAAAATACAATAAAAAATCCAAGCAGCAAACCTGCATGCAAATCTATCATAAAGACCGCCGCATCGACGGCGCAAAGCAAAAGACCAAGATAGATACCAAACTGTAGAAAAGTTTTGATACGGCCCTTTAGTCGAATTCGTTTCTTCATGTGTAATCCTCCGAAGGGCATGGACTCCACATGCCCCTACGGTACATTATAACAGAAGTTTTAACAGTATGCCACCACTTAATTTGTCACATATAAAAATGTTCTGTCGAATATTCGGGAGAACAACAAGCGACTTCCTTACAGGAAGTCGCCTGACCATTCACCGTCGCCCTGAGAGGCCTCGGAAGTTTGTATATCGTTTCCCTTTTTCACCAGTGACCATTCCATAAAGGTTCCCGGCATAATATTCTGTGTCTTAAACTGAGAAGACTGTCCATAGGGTGCCGTTACCATAACGGTTCCCTTGGTAATTCCGGCAAGCTCATCCTTTTGGTCTACCCTGTTCAGAATAAACTGTCCGTCTTTGGGCGTATTTATCTCCTTTGAAACCGCAAATTTCTTGCCCACACGCATGCGAAGCTGTGCCTTTCCTGCTTCCGCAGCATCCAAAGTAAGACTTCCCACCGTCATTGCACCTGCCGCCCGAACAACCGCATTTTCTTTGAGAGTCAAATCACAGGAACCGTTTACAATTCCTCCGATGGTAACCTGTCCCTCTAAGATAACTGCCGTACCCTCCGGCGCACTCAAGGCATTGATTCCGGTATCACACAACTGCAGGCCTGCCCCATTCTTCAAGGTTACGCTAGGGCCCGCAACCGTCTTATTATCCAATTCAATATTGTGCAGGTGCAGACTTCCCCCATTCATATTAATAGAGCCCGTCAGATTCAAAGTTTTCCGCTCTCCTGCCAGTCCGCACACAACCACTTTTTTGTCGGATACCGGAGCCTTGAAGGAACCTGCAGAAGGAATATTTTCCTCCAAACGGATTACATAGTCCGTTCCTGTGCTCTCATTAATATAATCCACCGCATCATTGAAACGGGCAAACCGAACACTGCCCACCAATTCTGCATTCCATACTCCCTCATAATCCAAGGTATTCTCAAACACACTAAGCAGAGACTTGCCCAGACGCACTGCATTACCATCACGGTAAAGCACCCAGTCCGTCTTTTGCACAAGCTCCAATTGACTTACCACAACCTTTGGGGCATTAGTCAGAAGTTTCATATTCTCTGTAAAGGTTACCGTTTTCCCTGTTCTTAAGGGATTTAGCAAAAGTTTATTCTGCTGCCCATATACAGTTCCCTTTATCGCCGTACTTTTCGCCAACTCATAATCCAGTCGGTTTCCGGCTCCGGGATAAATATCTGTCACATTAACCGTACCATCCACACGCAGGATGCCATCCAGACGTAAGGTACCAACCTTCAAATTACCTTCCACATGCTGCTGAGCCCCCTCTGCAATAAGCAGACAAGAACCTGTTGCACCTGTGACATTTCCAAGGCTCTTAAAGGAACCGTCGGCCGGAATAGTCAGTGTGTATTTTCCAAGATTTACTGCAAGAGGCACCTGTTCCTCTTTCTTGGTCTTATATATCTCATTGTGGAAAACAGCATCTCCGGTCAAGGTAAGATTACCTGTTGTATAAATAGGTTTTCCGGTAAAGAAAATGGATTGGTAGGTGCCTGCCTTGGGAAGGGGAATTGCCCCCTTTACCGAAAGCTCCTCACCTATCTCCACATGATACACACCTTGCTTTACCTTTCTTCTGCCAATCTCCGTCTTAACATCCCCCAAGGTGGCATACTCACCGAGACTGACCTTATTGCCCTCTTCTTCAAAATACAAAGCAATGGGAGTAGAAATGGAACCCCGCACCCTCAATGTATTGCCCTTGCGGTAAAGAAGCATCTCCTGCTCCTTTTCATCCAAGAGACAATACTGGGTAGCATAGCTTGTGCCACTTACACTTATCACCGTGGTGTTCTGAATCGGAGTCACCCGGTTCCCCTGCTTATCAACCAATTTCAATATAATACGGTCTGTAGTAACCGTATCCTTAATCGCTGCAGCCTTCTTGTGCGCAAGCAAAAGCTCATTCCCTGTGGAAGCCTCCAATGTCCCCTTAACAGACAATTTACCGCCTGACTGCATTCCTGCATTCTGCTTTAAAATCAGTTCTTTAACCGTTACATTTCCCGTAGCAATTACTCGGGCATTTTCTCCCAATTCCAATCTGCGGGCAGCACCTGAAATCTGCTTCACTGCCAATGTAATCCCGGCATCCAATACCATGTCTGCCGTCATTGTAAGCCCGCCGGAGGCTTCCAGACGCACCGGACTGCCCTTACCATTTACCAAGGTAAGCTTGACATATCTGCCCTTTGTAGGCATGGACAAAGCACCATTCACCACATAATCATCCAGAAGCACCACCCGGTAGTCTGCGGTCTTATCCTTCAAGGTATTTATCTTGGTACGCAAATCACTCCACTGTGCATAGGTTCCCACATGCTCTTCACCCTTATAAAGGACAAGAACCTCTGCACCGACATAAATCACATTTCCCTTTTTGTAACACACCTGCTTCTCACCCTTTAAGGCAAACTGTTCTACAGTAGCCTTAGAAGCCGTCAGAAGCTTAGTTCCTGCGGCAAATTCCTGCTCCGTGTATACACCGTCCTGCTCTGCGAACTGCTTAAGCTGCAACACGCCATTGATTGTTCCATTCACCTTAACCGTAGGAAGTTTACCATTAGCAGGAAATCCTAACACACCTTCTGCCGCAGCATCCACATTGGTTACCGTAAATTTCTTACCCGCTGTCAAATAGACGGTTCCCTTTTGAAGCGTCAACTTTGTGACAGAAGCTACATTACCGTTTACGCTAAGAAAACCTGACACCTTAACTTCCTTAAAAGTCTGCAAATTCCCCTGTAGTGCCACATCTCCGACCACCACAAGACTTCCCTTGGAGGTACCCTTCAAGGTTCCTATTTTTTCAGTATTCTTTAATGTTAGCGTCTTTCCCTTGGTATTAATATTTACAACCTTATCGCTATCTGCCACATATAAAGCCCGCGCATCCACCGTAAGGGGTACTGTAAGGTTTATGGTATTGCTTGTCAGATAGATGATGCCATCTTCGTCTGCGGTCTTCAGAGTAATACTTTTCGCCTTCGCAGGCAGAGTCTTACCCACAACTCCCTCCGACGTCACGGAAATGATATAGTCCTTCCCGGCATCTCCCTTGGCTGTAAAATCAGCCAACACTTCATACCAGTCCTCATAGCTGCCCAATTGCTCTCCTGAGCCATCGGTCACAACAAAAGGCATATCCTGATGATTGCCGCTCACATCTGAACCGCTCACATCAGATCCGTCATTACTGCCCACATCCGAGCCGTCCCCACTCCCTACATCAGCACCGTCAAAGCTTCGTGTCTCTATACTTTGCTGATTCTCCGCCGCCAAACCAAGCATGCTGTCAGCAAACAATGCAGAAAGCACCATAGAAGCCGCTATTAACATTGACATAATTCTCTTTTGAAATCCACTTCCCATCATTTTTGCCTCCTGCACACAACCTGATTCTAACTCATATAAAATAATTGTATCTTCTTACGGCTTAGAAAGCAATGGATTTAGCCTAAAGTCCATATATTTCCAAATCAAAACAACTATATTATAGCACTAAAATTAGGTAAAAGAAAAGGTCAACCACTCCTTAGAATGATTGACCTGTAATCAACTGATTAGTCCTGAACGTAAGGCATAAGTGCAACGTGACGTGCTCTCTTGATAGCAACGGTCAATGCTCTCTGATGCTTAGCGCAGTTACCGGTGATACGGCGGGGAAGAATCTTGCCTCTCTCGGAAACATACTTCTTCAACTTTGCGGTATCCTTGTAATCAATTACATTATCTTTACCACAGAATACGCAAACTTTCTTTCTTCTGCGAATTCCGCCTTTTTTTCTCATAGGAGAATCGGATTTCTCTGCTTTATTGTAAGCCATGTTATTACCTCCTTCTAAAATCAAACTTAGTTAAACGGTAATTCCTCGTCGATGCCGTCAGGGATGTTCATGAAACCGTCACCTGCGCCGGAAGCTGCAGGCGCACCGCCACCAAATCCACCATTGTTGCCGCCGCTAAAGCCGCCACCGAAGCCACCCTCATTCTGTGCAGCTGCATTTCTGCTCTCACAAAACTCATGGTCTTCTACAACAACCTCTGTTGTGTATACCTTTACACCATCTTTATTGGTATAGCTTCCTGTCTGAATACGGCCGGTTACAGCAATCTTGGTACCTTTACGAAGATATCTCTCTGCAAATTCACCCGTACGTCCAAACGCCACACATGTGATAAAGTCAGCAGTCTGCTCATCACCATTGTTGCTTCTGGACTGTCTGCGATCTACTGCAAGTGTATATCTGGCAATTGCCAAAGGATTTTCACCCTGTGAATATCTCACCTCGGGATCTCTGGTTAAACGTCCCATAAGAATTACTTTATTCATAATTGTTTCTCGCTTTCTTTATGCCTCGTCCTGTCTAACGCACAAGAATCTGATAACGTTGTCCATAATACGAACACGGCTCTCGATCTCTGCAGGAGCAGTTGCCTCAGCTTCAAATCTGATGAAATAATAGAAAGCCTCTTTCATCTTCTGAACTTCGTAAGCAAGTCTCTTCTTGCCCCACTCGTCCACCTCTGTGATGGTACCGCCGAATCTCTCAACAAGAGCCTTGCACTTATCTACAACTGCAGCTCTCTCATCATCTTCGATCTTAGCGCTAACCACAACGGCTAATTCATACTTGTTCATGCTTGTTACCTCCTTTTGGTCTCTGGCCCACATCTAATGTGTGAGCAAGGAAATTAATATATCACGAAGATATATGTTAGCATGAAAATCCCATAAATGCAAGTATTTTTACAAAATTTGCTTAATATTTTTTTCTAATAAACGCCTTGCAATCATAATCTGATGCTCGCAGCCCTTACATTTTAATCTGAAGTCTGCACCTACGCGCAAAACTTCCCACTCACTGCTTCCGCAGGGATGTTTTTTTTTCAATTTCAGGACATTACCAACCTGGATATCCATATCCCTTCACTCCTTATTCGAACAATTCCACTCTAACTTACATCACTTGTATGACCTGCTAAATATTCCCTACTACAAAATCCTTTATTACAGCAAAAAATTCGCGCAAAAGATTATTGGGCAACATTCCATAGTGGGAGTCTGCCGCCAATCCCTCCACATTTGCATAACCCTTCTGTTCTGCAAGTTTCAGGGAGCGGAACACATGATAGTTATTCGTCACAATAACTACTTTGTCCGTTTCTTTATCCAAAAAAGCGCTACTGAACTCTAAATTTTCGTCCGTACTGGTGGAGGCATTCTCCTGCAAAATACGCTCCGGCTCTATCCCAGCGGCTTCCAGATACCCTGCCATACCTGCCGCCTCGCTGATAGGCTCATTGGCTCCCTGTCCGCCGGAAACAATGACAATTGTGTCAGGATTAGCTTTTAAGTATTCTGCCGCCTTATCCAAACGCTGCTGTAACATATAACTGGGACCGGAGACCTTCCACTGCGCCCCCAGTACAATCACATAATCCGCACCATCAGCAGCTTTTGCTCCTACTCCACTGAGCACCATGCCCTCCACAACGGCAAAAAACAATACACCCACTGTCACACAGAGCATAAACGTCTTCTTTAACCATTTCGGCAATTTCTGCAACAGTCTGGGGCAAAACAGCACCGTTGACCATGCACCGAAGCCTGCCGCCATCGCTGCCCATATCAGGAAAAACTTAGAGCCATAGCCCATAAAAAAATATATAGCCCCAAAATATATGGCACACAAAACCGCCAACGCGGCCGTTATCACTGCACCGATTATCCTTCCTCTTCCCTCCGGGCCACGGCGGTCTAATTGAATTACTTTCCGACTCTTTTCAAACGGTATTAAGTTTTCTTTTGTATTTTTTCTTCTACCCATAGAATTACTATAGCACAGTTTTCCGTCTTATCTCAATAGAACCTTTCTTAAGATTTTATTACGTGTTATAATAGATTTGATAAATTCGCGGCTATCATCACCATAAACATATTTTTTTGAAACAGGAGGTTTCGTATGACAGATACAATCCGTGAACTAAATGAAATCATTCAAAAAAATGACAATATTGTCTTTTTTGGCGGAGCAGGCGTTTCCACCGAGAGCGGTATCCCTGACTTTCGAAGTGTAGACGGACTCTATCATCAGGAATATGATTATCCTCCTGAGACCATTTTAAGCCACAGCTTTTACCGCCGAAAGCCCGAAGAATTTTATCGTTTCTACCGCAATAAAATGCTCTTTACAGATGCCAAACCCAATGCAGCACATTTGAAATTAGCTGAACTGGAGGCTCGCGGCAAAGTACGTGCAGTCATAACCCAGAATATTGACGGACTGCATCAGGCAGCCGGCAGTAAGGTTGTTCTGGAGTTACATGGTTCCGTACTGCGAAACTATTGTGAGGAGTGTCACGCCTTTCATGATTTGAATTATATACTGGGCTCTACCGGTGTCCCCGTCTGCGAAAAATGCGGTGGACCGGTCAAGCCGGATGTTGTACTTTACGAGGAAGGCTTGGATGATAAAACTATTCGTAATTCTGTAAGATATATTCATGAAGCAGATGTTTTGATTATTGGCGGAACTTCTCTGGCTGTTTACCCCGCCGCAGGTCTGATTGACTATTTTAAGGGCGACAAGCTCATTGTCATCAACAAAGCCCCTACCCCCAGAGACAAACATGCCGATTTGCTGATACAGGAGCCTATCGGACAAGTATTTTCCCAGATAGATTAGAAATAAAGAGGTATATCATGATCGGACTTGGAACAATTATCAATGTAGTAGGAATCGTCGCAGGAGGATTGTTTGGCAAATTATTTGGCCGCTTCCTCTCAGAACGTTATCAGGACAGCTTAAGCAAAGCTTGCGGCGTATCTGTATTGTTTATCGGCATCAGCGGTGCTCTGGAGGGTATGCTGACTGTAGAAGGATCCACTGTTTCTAGCGGAAATGCCATGCTTATTGTTATCTCTATTGCAATCGGTGCCTTTCTGGGTGAACTTCTGAATCTGGAAAGTAAAATAGAACAGTTTGGAGAATGGCTGAAAATAAAAACCGGAAACTCTAAAGAAAAGAAATTTGTGGAAGGCTTTGTAACCGCCTCCCTCACAGTATGTATCGGTGCAATGGCTATCGTTGGTTCCATTCAGGATGGCATTTTCGGTAATTATTCCATTCTCGCAACCAAAGCAGTACTAGACTTTATTATCGTCCTCGTAATGACCTGCTCTCTTGGCAAAGGATGCGCTTTCTCCGCCATCCCTGTGGCAGTTTTTCAGGGAGGAATTACCTTACTTGCACAATTCGTTAAGCCACTAATGGCAGATGCCGCATTAGCCAATCTGTCATTAGTAGGTTCCATATTAATTTTTTGTGTAGGTATAAATCTGATTTGGGGAAAGAAAATACGTGTAGCAAATCTGTTGCCGGCAATTGTCATTGCAGTAGTGATTGCATTTCTGCCTCAAGTATCCCTGTAATCCTGTTATCGCTTTTTTCTATCAAGACACTCCTGTATATAAAAGGGTAACAGGATTATTAGGAACATTCCAGCCATTCCCAAAGAACATATTTCTACTATCAGCAAATCTAAATCGGAACCAAAATCCATGATATATCGTATCATCATTTTGCTCTCTATAAGATAAAAGCATTGTGGAAATACAATTAACATCATGGCAATATATAATATATCCGCAATCAATAGCATCTTTAACGCATAATAATACTCCATCCGCCAAACTTTCCTGCATATGTAATACGAAATGTCAAGCATCACAATATTAACTATCACTTCCACAATAAATAACAATCCAAAAATCAAGCCCCAATGCTCACCATAATCCCATCTGTTCATATTACCTGCCTTGATTTTTCCTGCCAATGCAATTATATTTATCAAAAGAGAAATCACAGTTACTGCAATGGCTATAACTATTGCCTTCGTATTCTGTTTCATAGTTTGTCACCTCATAGCCATTCTCATTTCAGCGTAAACAAAAAGCTTCGAGGAAAAATCCTTGAAGCTTTTTCAGAGGCGTGAGCCGGATTTGAACCGGCGATGACGGTGTTGCAGACCGGGGCCTTACCACTTGGCTATCACGCCATATTTCATTATATGCATCCATTTACTGAATGATGACTCCAACGGGAATCGAACCCGTGTTACCGCCGTGAAAGGGCGATGTCTTAACCGCTTGACCATGGAGCCGTTTCTTTTCGCCTTATCGCAGCTAAGATACACTAAAGCTGTATCATCCTTGACGAAAGAATTCATCTGCTAAGATGGATTCTTTCAGAGAGTTAAAGTCCTCAAACTTTAACTCTCTTGTGCTCCCCGAGTAGGGCTCGAACCTACAACAACTCGGTTAACAGCCGAGTGCTCTACCATTGAGCTATCGAGGAAAGTAGATTACTTCGTAATCTACAGAAGAAGCTACGCTACTTCCCGGATTACTTGCGAGGGTTTCCATAAATGAAAATATAGCACTTCCTTAACCTCACTTAGGAAATCATCGGAAGTACTTTTATTTGTACCCTCAAAACCGAACACGAAATAATCTTACAAGACTGATAACAGATTTCCTTCTGCTTCCTCGTTCCTAAACCTTTGGTTAAGCGCTCGACCGATTAGTAAATGTCAGCTGAACACATTGCTGTGCTTACACCT
>JAZQMG010000005.1:0-32536 GCA_045543175.1 Acetatifactor sp.
TGGCTCACAGAACGACATGGCTACGATCCGACTTACGAAGAAGAGGAGTCTTCTTATCAAGTGCCTCGCCCTTATAGGAGCAAAATGCGGTAGGAATGCAGAGAATCACGCCTGTTGCATCCTCTTTCAAAAACGCAGGAGAAGTGATATCCCACACAGTATAACCTCTTGCCTCGAAGGTTGCACGAATTCCGCCGGAAGGGAAGGAGGACGCATCGGGCTCACCCTTAATCAACTCCTTGCCGGAGAACTCCAGAAGCATTCTGCCCTCCGCATCAGGATGGGTTACAAAAGCATCATGCTTCTCAGCAGTAATTCCTGTCAGTGGTTGGAACCAATGAGTGAAATGGGTTGCTCCGTTCTCAACAGCCCAGTCCTTCATAGCCTTAGCTACAACATCCGCTGTCGCCAAAGACAATTCTCCGCCCTGATCCATAATTCTCTTCAATTCCTTATAGACGTTCTTGGGCAGTCTTTCCTTCATTTTGCCCAAGGTAAACACCTTACTGGCAAAAATCTCTTCCACATTTAAAATGTCACTCATGTTCATGTCTTCCTTTCTTGTCCCGTACCCGGAAGTTCAGGACTGAAATAACCACTTTTCCTATAATATGGTACTCTAAATTAATTTTATGGAAATTGCAATACTTATTTTCAAAAAACGACTATTTATTTTTTACACGCAAAAGGTCATATTGAGAAACCTCCACCGGTTCGCCGTCGTCTTCTGTTGCCAATGCCACATACAGCTTCTGCTGTGGATGGGGCGCACTGTCCACGGGAGTTTTCTCACCGTCATACAATGCCGCAACTTTGGCAGAAACATTCTGTCCATCCGGCTTCATCACCTCAATCACATCACCCACACAGAACTTATTTCTCTGAGTTATCTGCGCCATACCGTCCTCTACCTGCTCCACGATACCCAGATAAATATATTCATTCACATAGGTATTGCTGTCGTAAATCTGAGTCTCCTCATTGGGCTTACCAAAGTAAAATCCGGTGGTAAACTGACGATAGGTACATTTGGCTATCTCCGCCTTGTACCAGTCCAGATTGGCACGATACTTTTCCGGACTCTCCATATAGTCATCAATGGCCTTGCGATAGGTACGGGCCACCGTAGCCACATACAGAGCCGTCTTCATGCGTCCTTCTATTTTCAGACTGTCAATTCCGGCTTCTACAATCTCAGGAATATGCTCAATCATGCACAAGTCCTTGGAATTAAAAATATAGGTTCCCCGCTCATTCTCATAAACCGGCAGATACTCTCCCGGTCTGGACTCCTCCATCACCGCATACTTCCAACGGCAGGGATGGGTACAAGCCCCCTGATTGGCGTCACGCCCGGTAAAATAATTACTGAGAAGGCAACGTCCTGAATAGGAGATACACATAGCTCCGTGAATGAAGCTTTCAATCTCCATCTCCTCCGGGATACGCTCACGTATCTCTTTGATTTCCTTCAAGGAGAGTTCACGGGCAGAAACCACTCGCTTGGCTCCCATTTTCCACCAGAAGAGATAGGTCTGGTAATTGGTATTATTAGCCTGTGTGGAAATATGAATCTCCACCTCCGGCCAGACCTCCTTTGCAATGGTAAACATGCCGGGATCAGAAATAATCAGCGCATCGGGCGGCTCCGGCTTCATATTTTTCAATTCTGCAAAATAAGCGGCAGCACCCTCCAAATCATCATTATGCGCCAGAATATTTGCTGTCACATATACCTTTACATTATGGGCATGGGCAAAAACAATACCCTCTGCCATCTCCTCCATGGAGAAATTCTTGGCCTTGGCGCGGAGTCCAAAAGCCTCACCACCAATATATACCGCATCTGCTCCAAACATTACAGCAGTCTTTAACACTTCCAAACTGCTCGCAGGAATTAAGAGTTCAATTTTCCTTGATAAACCGGAACCCATTGTCTGTCTCTCCTATCTTAAATTTGTCAAATTCTATTTCCACTATTTCTTCACACTCAATGTCACGCCATCTCCCACGGGCAAAATCGTGGTCTCAAGTTCAGGATGGTGAGTCAGCTCATACAAATAATCCCTCATACGGGTATGTATGGTGCGATTGCGTCTGGTCACTGCAAACCGCGACTCAATGATATCTCCGTCCTGCAACACATTATCTGATATCAACAATCCTCCCGGTGCCAAAAGCCTTAAGATATCCGGCATAAAATGAATGTACTGTCCCTTGGCGGCATCCATGAAAATCACATCATAGCTGCCTTCCAGTTCCTTTAACACCTCAGCCGCATCACCTTCAAGCAAGGTAATCACATCCGCTTTCCCGGCCTTCTCAAAATTTGCTCTTGCAATGGGAATACGCTTTTCGTATTTTTCTATCGTGGTGATATGACACCCCTCCGGCGCATATTCACTCATCAGTAACGCAGAAAAGCCGATGGCAGTCCCGACCTCCAGGATGTTCTTCGGCTTTGTGAGCGTAAGCAGAAAGCGCAGGAGCTGCTGCATGGATTTACGAATAACAGGCACCTGCGTCTGCAAAGCATATTCTTCTATCTCGTCCAAAAAGGGAGTGTTGCCCTTATCCATGGAATCAATAAAGGCGGACATTCTCTCATCAATAATCATCGGTCTACTCCCCTGCGTTTGTCTCTTCTGTCTCGGCAGGCACCATGGCTGCCATAATCTCCTCAGCCGTCATAGCTGTGCTTACCTCATAGGTTCCGGGCTTTACTTCCTCCTTATACTCAGAGAGAAGATACTGCATGGCAAAAAGCTTAGCATCTCTGCTGAGTCCCTTCTCCTCCATCATCTGCCCCACTTCCATGGCAGACATGTCCGGCTTTAACGTAACCTCCACTGTCCGTCCCTCACCGGAGGACATGGCAGGTTCCGTAAAGATACGGTATCCGTAATCATAACCCAAGGTTGCGCCCTTATAAATCAGGAAAACAACCACAATCACCACTACTACCTTTAAAATTGTTCCTAAAACGGCTGTCACTAAATTCTGGGTTTTCATGACATTTCCTTTCCTAAACACAAGCATTACTCAAAATCAATGGCTTCAACCATAATCCGGTTTACCTTCTGCAATAATCTGCACAACGCCAGTTCCGATGCCAGAAATTGATCTACCAACGGATCCTCTCGAAAATCTGCATACTCTCTCTCAAAACAATCCAACTGTTCAAAGGTTGTCTGAGAACCGGTCTGCAATGCCAGATTGCGAGTGCGAAACTCATCAATCTTTTCTTTTAAACCTGGACGCTCCTTAACCAGCGCCAATTGCTTCTGATATTCCTTATAAATCTCTGAATCAAGGATATTGGCAACAAGTCCCTGCAAGGACTCCTGAACTTTACTATCCATCAGATGTCTCCCCACATATTATTTTATCTTTAGACTTCCATAATAATCGGAAGAATCATAGGTCTTCTCTTCGTCTTCTTCCATACATACTCGCTCAGCACATCCTTGGTAACAGATTTCAACTTGCCCCAATCCGTAATACCTCTGTCCAGACAGTTCTGCAAAGCCTCATCTACCGTCATACGGGCCTCCTCAATCAGCTCATCAGACTCTCTCACATAGACAAATCCGCGGGATACAATGTCCGGTCCGGCTACCAACTCACCGCTTGCTCTCTCCAGACTCATAACTACAATCATAATTCCGTCCTCTGCCAAATGCTGACGGTCTCTCAATACTACATTTCCTACATCACCAACGCCCAGACCGTCTACCAGAATCGCTCCTGTAGGCACCTTTCCGGCAACCTTAGCCTTTTCATTAGTAAGCTCCAGCACATCACCGGAGGAAAGAATGAAAATGTTATCCTTCTCAATACCCAGACTCTCTGCAATCTTGGCCTGTGCCTTCAGATGCTTGTACTCACCATGCACAGGGATTGCATACTTAGGATGGGTTAGGGTGTAAATCAGCTTAATCTCCTCCTGACAGGCATGTCCTGATACATGGGTATCCTGAAATACCACGTCTGCCCCCTTGCGCTGCAATTCATTGATAATCTTGGTCACCGCCTTCTCATTACCGGGAATGGGACTGGATGAGAAAATAACCGTATCCCCTGCACCAATGGTAATCTTACGATGCATGTTATTGGCCATACGGGAAAGGGCAGCCATGCTCTCGCCCTGACTTCCGGTGGTAATAATTACCTGCTGCTCGTCGGGATAATTTTTCATCTGGTCAATATCAACCAAGGTATTCTCTGGGATACTGATACACTCCAAGTTGCGGGCAGTCTCAATAATATTCACCATGCTGCGACCTTCCACGCAGACCTTACGCCCAAACTTGTACGCTGTATTGATAATCTGTTGCACTCTGTCCACATTAGACGCAAAGGTTGCAACAAAAATACGGGTATTCTTATGCTCATTAAACAAAGTATCAAACGCCTTACCTACCGTCTTCTCAGAAGGAGTAAAGCCAGGACGCTCCGCATTGGTGGAATCACACATCAACGCAAGAACACCCTTTTTGCCAAGCTCAGCAAAACGCTGCAAGTCAATGGCATCACCAAACACAGGAGTATAATCCACCTTAAAGTCTCCGGTGTGCACCACGATACCCGCAGGGGAATAAATAGCAAGTGCCGCTGCATCTACAATACTGTGATTGGTCTTAATAAATTCCACACGAAACTGTCCAAGGTTAATGGACTGTCCGAATTTTACCACCTTACGCTTGGTGGACTTCATCATCCCATGCTCAGTCAGCTTGTTCTCAATGATACCCATAGTCAGTCTGGTGGCATAAATGGGTACATTGATATCACGCAAAACATAAGCCAACGCACCGATATGGTCCTCATGTCCGTGAGTAATCACAAATCCTTTAACCTTCTCGATGTTGTTCTTCAAATAGGTTACATCAGGGATTACCAAATCAATTCCCAACATATCATCCGCAGGGAATGACAGACCGCAATCCACCACAATAATACTGTCCTCATACTCGAAGGCAGTAATATTCATACCGATTTGCTCCAGACCGCCCAAAGGGATTACTTTCAGCCCGGATGCTGCAATATTCTCTTTTTTCTTCACAAAATTTCCTCCAAATTCAATACATTATAAATATTAATATTTCATACCGCCCCGCCGCGGCAAATCATTCGTAGTTTGTAACTATTCAGAGCCATGCGAATGGGGGCTCTGAATAGTTATTGTATTTTTATTAGTTCTCGTCCTGTACAAATTCCACGTCATCTAACATGTCGGCAAATACACCGGATACAGCCTCAAGCTCCTGCTCATCAGACACAATGGTAAAGAGACTCTCCTCCTCACCGTCCTGAGACAAATCCTTCAAAATCAGGGCCTCTCCGTCGCCCTCTTCAAAATCAGTCACCAGAATATAGTTGTAGCCTCCGATTCTGGTCTGCTCCAATACGTAAAAATCTACGGCATCTTCTCCGTCTGCATTAAAAGTAATTTTCTCTAATTTACTCATTCCGACTCCCTAAGCCTCTTCGGCCTTTTTCTCGTTGCTGCGTCTGTCCAGATATCCCTGCAGGATAAAGGTCGCCGCAAGCATGTCCACATAATCCTTACGATTCTCCCTGCGGATACCCGCCTCCATCATGGTTCTGTCAGCAGAAACCGTGGTCAGTCTCTCGTCCCAGAAGGTCACGGGCAACCCTGTCCTGCGCTCCAGTTTCTCCTTAAATTCCTCAGTAAGTTCCACACGCACGCCCTCCGAACCATTCATATGCTTCGGCAGGCCAAGCACGATTTCCTCCACCTCGTACTCCACAATCAATTCTTCTATTCTGGCCAATGTCTGGCGAAGCTTATTCTCCTCCTTGCGGCGAATAATCTCCACACCCTGAGCCGTCAAAAGCAAGGCATCGCTCACTGCGACACCCACTGTCTTAGAACCAAAATCCAAGCCCATTATACGCACGGATATTTCCTCCTACTTCCAGTGATTGTTCTTGATGTACTCTGCCAGAAGTTCCTCTACCAACTCATCGCGCTCCACCTTCATAATCAGGCTTCTTGCACTCTTATGGCTGGTAATGTACGTAGGATCTCCACTCATAATATATCCTACAATCTGATTTACAGGGTTATAGCCCTTCTCTGTCAATGCCTCGTATACTGTAGCCAGAACCACCTTTACACCTGTCTCGGGTTCTGTCTCTACTTTAAAATACTGTGTACTTTCCAAATCACGCATAGTCTCATCCTTCTTATTTCCGTCCGGATACACTCCGTCCACTTTAACCTATTTCCTTATATCTTACCTCACTTTGAGACAAAATTCAATCCTAAACACTATTTTCCCAACAAAATCTCATCCGTCAGAAACTCTGACACCTGTACAATAGAAACCTGATTTGCCAGATTCTCCCCTCCTGCACAGACTGCCACCTTCACATAATCCATGGTGTGCCCTATCCAATACTCCACACCGTCTATTTCCCGCTTGTCCTCCCAGAGAATCTCTGCACACTTTCCTATGTAGTCCTCTCTGAAAGCGCGGGAATGCTCTGCCTCCATGGCAAAAAGCACTTCGCTTCTGGCTGATTTTTGCTTTTCGGTAAGCTGTCCGGGCATCTTGTCCGCCCGGGTGCCGGCACGTCTGGAATATTTAAATATATGGGTTTCAAAGAACCTTACCTGCTCCAAGAAGGCCTCTGTCTCGGCAAATTCTTCCTCTGTCTCCCCCGGAAATCCCACAATGACATCGGTTGTAATAGCCGGATGTTCAAAGTACCGTCTAAGGTAGGATACCCCCTGCAAGTATTCCCCGGTAGTGTACTGTCTATTCATACGCTTTAAGGTCTCATCGCAGCCGCTTTGCAGGGAAAGATGGAAGTGCGGGCAAAGCTTAGGTAGTGCCGCAAGTCTCTTTGCAACCTCCTCCGTGACAATACGAGGCTCCAAAGACCCCAAGCGAATGCGCTCCAGGCCCTCTATCTCATGAATCCGCTCTACAAGTTCAATCAATTTACTGCTGCCGGAATAGTGCTTATTTCCGTCAAAATCAATGCCGTAGGAGCTGATATGGATACCTGTAAGCACAACCTCCCGATAACCGTTTGCAACCAGTCCTTTGATTTCTGCCATAATATCTTCTTCCCGTCTGCTTCGCACTCTGCCTCTGGCATAGGGAATTACACAATAGGAGCAAAACTGATTACAGCCGTCCTGAATCTTGATGTAGGCACGTGTATGCTCCGCAGTCTTAGTCAAGGTCATTTCCTCATAGTCACAAGGAGAATTAATATCTATGATTGTGGTGCCATGCAGGGTCTTGTCTGCGGCCGGAATATCCCCATCAGCCTGCACACAATCAGACGCCACATCTTGTCCGACAGCCCCACGCTCCGCAAGAAATGCTTCCAAAATCGGCACCAAATCCTTCTTGCGGTTATTGCCGATGGCAAGATCAATGCTCTCATCCTTCTGCACCCCTTCACTGTCCGTCTGCACATAGCAACCCACAGCCACCACAACCGCCTGAGGGTTCCTCTGCTTGGCACGATGCAGCATCTGACGACTTTTTCTGTCGGCAATATTTGTTACGGTACAAGTATTTATAATGTAAATATCCGCAATTTGATCAAAAGGTACAATTTTATACCCTTTTTCTTCCAACATTTGTTGCATTACGTCTAATTCATAGGAGTTAACCTTGCATCCAAGGTTGTGAAAGGCTACACTTTTCATGCGAAAATCCTCGATTTTTTTGTATTGTTTGGGCATTGACTTTTAATGTCTTTGCAATTAATATGAAGCATGAAGGTATGACACGTATTTATTTTAAGGAGGTAACTATTATGAAAACAGTTCAGATTTCTTTAAATTCTATTGACAAGGTAAAGTCCTTCGTAAACGACATCACTAAGTTCGATTACGATTTTGATTTGGTATCCGGCAGATACGTTATCGATGCAAAGTCCATCATGGGTATCTTCAGTCTTGATCTTTCCAAGACCATCGACTTGAACATCCACGCTGAGGACAACATCGATGAGGTTATGGCTGTTTTGAAGCCTTACATGGTTTAATCCAAATCGATCATCAGATTTTACATATCAAAATGCTTTACATGATTAACGTCTCAAGGTACGCAATCCCCTGAGACGTTTTTCTTTTGCTTATTCGCTGACAATAATCAGTTCATCTGTCTCTAATGCAGTCTTTACCAACTCGTCAATCTTCTCATCCAGATAACGCTCATGTCTGCGAATCACATTCACATTGGGCTTGGTCACAGGATGCTTTGCCACAAAAATGGTACAGCAGTCCTCGAAAGGCTGAATAGAGGTCTCAAAGGTGCCGATTTTCTCGGAAACCTCCACAATCTCCTGCTTGTCAAAACCAATCAAAGGACGATATACAGGAAGCTCGCACACCTCATTGGTGGCAATGAGAGAACTCATGGTCTGGGATGCCACCTGACCGATACTCTCGCCGGTAATCAAGCCTTGACACTCGGTTTCCTTGGCAATATGCTCCGCAATACGCATCATGTAGCGACGCATGATAATGGTCAGTTCCTCATGAGGGCACTTCTCGTGAATGTAGAGCTGAATATCCGTGAAATTTATCACATGCAGATAAATAGGTCCGGTATAACGGGAAACGATTCTCGCCAAATCCACCACCTTCTGCTTAGCTCTGTCACTGGTGTAGGGCGGAGCGTGGAAGTAAACTGCGTCAATCTTCACGCCGCGCTTGGATATCATGTAACCGGCCACCGGAGAGTCAATACCGCCAGACAAAAGCAGCATTGCCTTTCCGCCTGTACCCACAGGCATTCCTCCGGGTCCCGGAATTATTTCAGAATAAATATAAATTTTCTCGCGAATCTCGATGTTCAGCATAATGTCTGGGTTATGAACATCTACCTTCATTTCGGGATACGCATTCAAAATGGCCTCGCCCATATCCATGTTAATCTCCATGGACTCCTTGGGATAATTCTTGCGGGCACGGCGGGCATTGACCTTGAATGTCTTATTGCGCTCGGGATAAACATCCGCAATATAGTTGACAACCGTGTCACAAAGTTTCTCAAATCCCTCATCCTCCACGTATACCACAGGACAAATGCCGGAGATACCGAACACCCTCTGCAAATGCTCCACAACCTCATCAAAATCAAACTCCGTTTGGGCATCCACATGGATACGGCCCTGGGTCTTGTGAATCAAAAACTTGCCTTCACACTTTTTCAGAGCGTACTTAATCTGCTGAATCAGCGCATCCTCGAAAAGATGTCTGTTCCTTCCCTTGATACCGATTTCTGCATACTTTATCAAAAATGCTGTAAACATATTTTCCTCCTATCGGGTCTGCCTGTCTGGCAGTTTGTTTCTCTCTCCTTTGCAGTCTACGCCTTACGGGTATACTTTCGCAACATTGGAATTTTATCATATAAAACCTGTAGTGTATAGTCTAATTCTTCCATGGTGGTGAACACAGAAAAACTAAACCGGATGGTGGATTCCAAAAGGGATTTATCCACACCCACAGCCTTAAGGGTTGCCGAGGGCATAGGCTTGTGGGCCGAGCATGCACTTCCTGCGGACACATAAATTCCTGCGTCCTCCAAGGTATGCAAAAGCACCTCGCTTCGCACTCCCGGGAAAGAAGCACTGACCACGTGGGGTGCAGTTCCCTCGCAGCAGCTACCGTCAGGCAACAGACCATTCACAACAACACCATCAAGCTTCTTTAAACCTTCTACAAAATGACGCTTGCATTGGTAAAGCTGATTCACGTCCTCTTCCAAATGACTGTAAAGCATCTGGGCTGCCTTGGCCATGCCTGCAATACCGGGAACATTCTCCGTACCGGAGCGCATTCCCAACTGCTGACCGCCACCGAAGTTAATGGGATGAATTTTTACCTTCTCACCCACATACAATAAACCAACACCCTTGGGACCGTGAATCTTGTGACCGCTGACCGAAAGCAAGTCAATATTCATACGCTTGGGATAAATCCTTGCCTTGCCAAAGCCCTGTACCGCGTCCACATGAAACAAGGTATTGGGATTCATGCGCTTAATCAGCGTCCCTGCCTCCGCAATGGGCTGTTGGGAACCAATTTCATTGTTAGTGTGCATAATAGACACCAAAATCGTCTCAGGCGTCATGGCATTTCGCAAATCTTCCAGACGAATGCGTCCGCTTGCATCCACAGGCAAATAGGTCACATAAAAATCCAAACCTTCCAGATATTTCATGGTCTGCAAAATAGCGGGATGTTCTATCTGCGTGGTAATCAGATGTCTGCCACGTCTTTGGTTCGCCAACGCACAACCAATCAACGCCAGATTGTCGGATTCCGTACCACCGGAGGTAAAAATAAGTTCCTTCTCATTTACCTTCAAAATACCTGCCAAAATTTCCTTTGCATAACGAACATGGTTCTCCGCCTTAATACCCTTTCTATGCAGGCTGGAAGGATTGCCATAGTCTTCACACATCAACACCTTCATCAACTCTGCCACATCCTCAAACACACGGGTAGTAGCGGAATTGTCCAAATACACTTCCATTGATGATTCTCCTTCATTTATTTCTTATCTATATCATATGCCTCAAATCGGGAATGGTCCGTGACCTGATTCCATATAACTACTGCTCCAATAAATACCCAAGCCATGCCAAAACCGTCATTCCGGCAGTCTCCGTGCGAAGGATTCTCTTGCCAAGGGTAATAGCTTCCACACCCTTTTCCTCCGCAAGGGCAATTTCGCTCTCCTCAAATCCGCCCTCCGGCCCGATAAAAACTGCCACACTCTGGCCCGGACAGATACCTCTCAGGATTTCTCTGGTATGCTCCATACCGTTTGCCAACTCATAGGGAATCAATCGCGCATCCATTTCTGACGCTTGTGTCAGTGCCTCCTTAAAACTTCTTACCGAAAGCACCTGCGGGATAATTCCCCGCTTGCTCTGCTTGGCTGCCGCTTCTGCAATACTCTGCCACCGGGCAACCTTAGACGAAGCCTTCTTCTCATCAAGCTTTACCACACAACGCTTGGTAGCTACCGGTACAATCTCCGTAACGCCAAGCTCCACCGCCTTCTGAATAATTAACTCCATCTTGTCCGCCTTGGGCAGACCCTGAAACAAAGTCACCTTCACAGGAAGCTCCACTGCATCTTCCTTGATAAAACGCAGTTCGCACTCCACCGCATCCTCCTCCAAAGAGAGAATTCCGCAGCGATACTCTCTGCCGTCCTGTCCATTGCTGACTGCAAGCTCTTCGCCCACCTTCATGCGCAACACATTCTTGATATGATTCACATCTGCCCCGGTTATGATGACACGTTTGTCATTTTCATTTATCTGATAGGGCTCCACAAAAAATTGGTACATACTTCCTCCACTTATACAAGGCTATCCGCTCTGGGGACAACTATACAGCCTTTTTCGCAGTAACCGATACCCACTCACCCTGATAGGTCACTTCAAGGACTTCTAAGCCTGCTGCCTTCACTGCATCCACTACGGTCTGCTCCTTGTCATCAATAATTCCGGAGGTAATATAAATGCCGCCGGGCTTTAACTGATTCACAATCACAGGTGTAAGGGGCACCAGCACATCTGCCAGAATGTTTGCCACAACAATATCATAGCACTCATAGCCAACCTTATCCTGTACCGCCTTATCTGTGATGATATTACCAATCATCATCTCAAACTGTGAAGGGCTGATACCGTTGGTTGCACAGTTTTCAGCCACAGCCTCCACCGCACAGGGGTCCAAATCCGTACCCACTGCATGCTTTGCGCCAAACATCAGCGACAAAATCGCCAGAATACCGCTTCCTGTTCCCACATCCAGAAGCTCCGTCTCAGGAGTGATAAACTTGCGCAACTGACGGATACACAACTGCGTTGTCTCATGCATTCCGGTACCAAAAGCCGTACCGGGATCAATGTGCAATACCATCTTCTCGGAATCCTCCGGCTTGATGTCCTCCCAGGAAGGAATCACCAGAATATCATCAATATAAAACTGGTGGAAATACTGCTTCCAATTATTAATCCAGTCAATATCCTCTGTCTCATCCACGGTAACAGTGCCTTCACCGATATCGCAGAACATCTTCAAATCCTCAAGCTCGCTCTCAATACGACCCAGAAGGGTGTCAACATCCACTTCCTCTCCCTGCACAAGAAGGGAACCGTCCTCCTGCTTCTCCACAAAGAAATTCAGATAAGCCACACCGTCATCCTCGGGACCGTCAGGCAGAATATCTACAAACATCTGCTCCTTCTCCAAAGCAGTCAAAGGAATCTTGTCCTCAATCTGCGCACCCTCAAGTCCGATGTCATACAACGTACTGATAATGATATCTTCCATATCTGTGACTGTTTTCAGTCGAAACTTTACCCACTTCATAGCAAGCCCTCTCTTCGTTCTTTTTATCTCTTTTTATTAATACAATTTACTTACAATTCTTCTTAAAACTTTTTGCTGCTTCATCTAGAACATTCATTAATTTTGCTTCATTTTCAGTTCCAACATATTCCTTTGGGTATACCAGACACAAACCTGCACCCTCCCAATATCCTTCACCTTCCAACTCAAATCCATAGAAATACATTATGTCTCCATAATAATCTCTCTTTGCCCTAAACATAAACAATCCATCCAATGGCTCAATGCTAATCACACCGTCAAATGTCTTACTTTCTTTATACTCCTCTATTGCGCAATACACTTCATCGCCCGTTTGTACTGCAATATAAGGAATCGCACCCTCTTCACCATATTCATCGTCCGGTGCGTATGTGCATAAAAGTTCCACTTCTGCAGCATGGGATTTTGCCGGCTTGAAAACTTTATCAACAACATATCCATAGTCACTATATTCATCATAAATGGTATGGACTTCTTTTAAAAGTTCTATTGTTTCAATTACCGCTGTATGTCGAATATAATCTTTTTCCTCATCCTGAGTATTTACTGTTTCAGTCAAAACACTACTTATATCCTGACTCTTCTTACTGGTTTGATTAGCATGTATGCCTTGATCTAACTTTATAATACCAACAAACAACCACGGCAAGGCTACCCAAATTTTGTCATTGCAGAAAAAAACACATGCTAACACTACCCATATAATCCCCATTATCAATTCATGATTTATCTTCTTCATAGTGAATGACCCTTTCCGAAACTTTTAAAAATTCGTTAATGGGTACACAAATCCCAAAAAGAGCATATTATCTATCTCAATACCCTATAGGATATAGTAAACTATCCGTCTTTGGGTGTCAAATGGTTACTTGTATTTATTTGCTTTTCAAAACTGTGCAAATATATTATGTGTGTCGAATCCGACTAATCTTTGCTCTTTCTTCTCTAGTCGGGTTTTTTTGACGCTTTATACCCGACTAATCCACGCTTCTCCTTCCCTAGTCGGGGGCTTTTGACGCTTCGAACCCGACTATTTCTCACTTTCCCTTCCCTAGTCGGGTTTTTTCGCCGCTTCATACCCGACTAATCCACGCTTCTCCTTCCCTAGTCGGGGGCTTTTGGCGCCTCGAACCCGACTATTTCTCACTTTCCCTTCCCTAGTCGGGTTTTTCCACCGCTTTATACCCGACTAATACCTACTTTCTCTTCTCTAGTCGGGTTTTTTCACCGCTTTATACCCGACTAATACCTACTTTATCTTCTCTAGTCGGTTTTTTTTCGCCGCTTTATACCCGACTAATACTCACTTTACCTTCCACAGTCGGGCTTTTACCACATAATCTCCCCGACCAACTTTGTATAAAGTTATCACAGCTTTGCTTATTAGGACTTTCGAAAGATACACCTTGCCGATTCTATATTTTCAAATTATAATCGAATTGGAATACATAATTCATACGAAAGACTGGAGTATAGATATGCAAAAAAGTATATTATGGAAGGAAAGCACTCTCAAACGTCTGCTCCTCACTCTCTTGACAGTCCTTGCACTGGCAGGTCTGACCGGCTGCAGCGAGGAGGGAAAGCTTGATGAAGGAAACTGTAAATGCAGTATTTCCTTTGTAGAAATCCCCAAGGAACTCACTATGTTAGAAGACAATCTACAGGAGAATTTTGCAGTAAACGTTACTCTGAAAAATATTGCGAATGAAAAGCGTTACCACATCACGCTGACCGAAAAGAACTCCTTTAAGCAGGAAATTTCCCTGCATCCCGGCACCTATCAGGTCTACAGCGTTTACGCCAACAATGCCTCTAACATCAGCCTTTCACTGGCTGCTGAAAAGGACAGTGTTACCTTATCCGAGGATACCTACGGCTCCGTTCGCGTATATGTGGAAAACAAAGAGGATTTTACTGAGCATTGGATGTCCGTGCAGCCCATGCCGGAGATGGTTTTGGCAGAGCAGTTCGACGGACTGATTCAGATTAACCGAAAGGTGTTGAATCTTCGCACAGACAGTGCTGCCCTGATTGCAGAGCTTAACTTAAGTCACGAGGGGCAGGTAGCTCCCTATGGCAAGATTGACGTTTCCGACACTGACAAAGGCGTCACTTTAACATTGCAGAATCAGACAGAATCTCCCAGGGACTGGAGAAACTGTACTGTAGTAGGTCTTTATGTCTACAAAAACAACATTGTCTTCCCACAAGGCGTAACCCTTGGCATGGCTCCCGAAAAAATCTGTCATAACGAGACAGGACTTTATGGGGAACCGGACTCCTTCACCGGAAGTCTGCTCTATGGCATGGGCTTTGATGACACAAGCGTCATTTATCGCGATCCGGAATCCGGTGACAAAATGACTGTCAATCTGGGGGCTCAGGATTCTTCCATCCGCAGTATCCGCTATGAGCTTGCGCAGTTTGAAGAAGAATAGGGAGGGCAAAACGATGGAAAAAGCATTAAAAATACTAAAAATCAATTTTCTTTCTCTGATTGCTCTGCCTCTGCTCCTCCTTGCAACAGCCTGTAAGCTGATAGCAAAGGCATTGGAAAAGGTTGCCGTTATTTTGAGCATGTTGTTTTTGACCATTCTGTTGATACTGGGCTTTGAATTTTTCAAAAATCCTGACAGCGGTTTTCAAGCCCTTCTATATATGATAGTGTTTTTTGTCATTTGCTTTGTGATTATTGCGGTGTTCATCCTATTGATGAAACTGGCTGCGGCCGTCATCAGTGCCATTTGGAATGCTATCATTGCCTTTTTTGAAGCCATTTATGACTGGACCTACGTGGGTTTTTTGAAGCTTTATGCTTCCTGCGAAAACGATTATCAGTATATCAGCTTAAACGGCAAAAAAGCCCAGAACGCGCTGCTCTGCCTGTTTTATACAATGTTACGTTTCATCAACAAACTGATTGTTACGGTGATTTCCTTTGCCCTCCCTGCTTCCATTATCCTTTCTGTCCTGATTGTGGCAGGCAGCCTTTTCAGTGCACACAGCCGCATTCGCGCAACCTTTGGCATTGGACTATTTGACTTTATTGGCAAATTCGACACCTTCTCCATGGTGTACGGTATTGTGATGTATGTTGCCATGATTGCCATGGTGGTGATTGTGCTGTTGTCTCTGGGCGTGGAATGGTATGAGTGGGCGCAGGAATTGAAAATGACCAGCGAAGAATTGTCCGCAGATATTGCCGACCTGCGCAGCAATGAGCTTCGTCTGCAGGAGGACGAGGACGACGACACCGAGACCGGCGATGCCTACATGAGCAATCTGGAAGAACATATGCAGAATCTGGAATCCCTCGGAGATTTGGTGGAGGAAGTATTGTCTGCAAAGGACAACGCCCTGCTTCGCAGCACTTGGGGAAACTACTTCCGCAATCTCTCCGAAATTGTAGACGAATGCGCCAAGTATAAAAAAGGTATTCCCGTAGATAAATTCAAGCGACTGGTACCCCGCATCCAACAGTTGGAGAAACAGCGTGAGGATGTACAGGAAATGGCTCAAAAACTATTGGAAATCAACAACGACCCTGTAAAGGCCTCTGTGTTCTTTGCAGGCTGCAACACTGCTGACAAACTGGAAAAACGCTACAAATCCCTCTGCAAAGCCTACCATCCCGACGCTGAGGGCGGAGACACCGAAACCTTCCAGAAAATGCAGGAGGAATATGCCATGTTGAAGGAAGTTGTGGAGTAAAGGCCATGTACAGTTCTTATACATAAGCTATAATAAATCCATAAATTATAAAAAATATCCCAATTCAATGACTGTTCATGGTCGAAGGATTGGGATATTCTTTGTTAAATAGCAAGAGGTGTAATTCTATTATCGTTACCAGAATGACCACACATCTTGACTTATACTTACATCCATGATACTGTTTTATTGTAGTCATCACACGCGTCATTCTCAAAGGAGTACCAAAGAATTCATGAACAAACGAAAGAAATTCCTTATAAAAGCAACCATCATAATTCTAATCATCACCGTACTTCTTTGGGTTATGCCGGGTAGAGTAAAGAGATATTTTCCTAACTATATTTTCTTTTCTGCTATTTCCAAACATGCAGTTTACCCTACTGTTTTACCTTTATCTGCCCATAACCTCAGATATTATAACTCCGATTTCTATTATGTTACAAAAAGTGGATATAAAGCTTCTTTTTCAAAGACAGATTATGAAAAAATCAAAGCAAGACAATGGGAAAAATTTAGTCACGGACTTCCTAATGATCACCACCTATATAATGGTGAAAATAAATTATATTTAGATAGAAACGAAGCGTATAATCGGGGAATGGACTTTTTAGATGATTTACTTCCAGTTGAAGAAGACGATGGACAATATTATTATTTGGCATATCTCTGTAGTGATGGCAGCTATTACCTTTATAGTGGAGTCTTATGCAATGATGAAAAACAGGAAATCTTAGAATTTTCTTATTATGATTATAATCATTGATACATACCTGTTTTCTCTACAAATCGACTTTAGTAAAGTGACCCGACACAAAGCCAAAGAGGCGGGTCACTTGAAAAGTTGCTTACGGCTTTGCATTTCTTCTGAAACAACTCTGTATATCATAAGGACAATAGGTTGAATGTCCCAAAGTTTATACATGAAAATCAGGAGAAAAAGGCCTACTATTTTAGCACCAAGGAGTAAACTAGAGTACATGAACAAGCGAAAGAAATTTCTTATAAAAGCAACTACCATAGCCCTAATCATAACCATACTACTTTGGGTTATGCCGGGTAGAGTGAAGCGATACTTCCCTAACTACCTTTTCTTTTCTGCGCTTAATGAACATGAACTATATCCTAATGTTTTACCCTTATCCGCCCACAACATCAGATATTATGAATTTGATTCTTATTACACCGATAAAAGCGGATATAAGGCTACTTTTTCTGAAAAGGACTATCAAATTTTAAAGGCAAAACAATGGGAAAAATATAGCGGACCCTTTGCCGGAGACCGTTATATATACTCTAATGGAACCAAACAATACTTGAATCGAGATACTTTATTGCAAGATAGGATAGACTTTATTGAAACTCTGCTCCTTTTAGACGAAGATGATGGTCACTACTACTACTTAGTGTATGATGTATGCAGAAGAGATAACTATTTTATTTGTCACTGCTTACTATGCAATGATGAAAAATGCGAACTTATTGAACTTACCTATCGTTACGACCATCAATAAACACTTTGAAACTACTAACTCCAACAAACTATTAGGAGAGCAAAATAGTACATGAACAAACGAAAGAAATTTCTTATAAAAGCAACTACTATTATCCTAATCGTTTCCATACTGCTTTGGGTTATGCCGGGTAGAGTGAAGCGATACTTCCCCAACTACCTTTTCTTTTCTGCGCTTACCATGTACGAGGTTTTTCCTGATGTTTTACCTTTATCTGCCCACAACCTCAGATACTATAACTACAGATCCTACAATATCAAAAAAAGCGGATACAAAGCTACTTTTTCAGCAAGGGATTATGAAAAAATCAAGGCAAAGCAATGGGAAATTTATAATACAGGGCACGCCGGAGAATATCACTTATATGACGGCAAGAACAAACTATATTTAGACAGAGAAGACATGTCCCAGCGCGGCTTAGATTTTTTGGATGATCTACTACCCTTAGAAGACGATGACGGACAGTATTATAACTTGGCATATCTCTGCAATGACGGAAGTTATTACGTTTATTGTGGAGTCATATGCAATGATGAAAAACAGGAAATCTTAGAATTTTCCTATTATGATTATAATCATTGATACATACCTTTTTCTTACAAATCGACTTTAATAGGATGCCCCGCCCCAAGGACATACCAGTGGGACGGGGCATTCAAAATTCTCATACACTTTTTACCCAATCTTTGAAAGAATCTTCTTTGCATTTCTCTTCGCAAACTCACTCAATGAATACGAACGAATTCTTTGACTTACGATATTCGGAACCAAAAAGCCGTTATTCGTCAGTTTGGCACATCGGTTGATAATTGTTTTATTTGTTACACCAAGCAGCTTACTTACATCGATTGGCGTAAACTCCAACAATCTCTTTTTCAAAAGGAATGCCAACAAATCCTTCTCCTTCGCATTCAAATAGGACAAGCTACCATTCAAATCATCTGCCTGAGCACCCTTTGACAATTCATAAACTTTTTTCGAATACAATTCCACCATACGCAGAAAATAATTTACCCAGATTTCAGGATGCGACGGATTTTCTCTTCCTGAATAAAATAATGCCGGAAGGCCCATCTGAAGTGATTCATAATACTCATCCGGGTCATAAGCAAAGTATTCTTCCAAAGAACCAATTCCATTAAATCCATATCCGAACAGGTCTAAGATATATCCGGACATAAGTCTTGCAGTTCTTCCGTTTCCATCTTCAAAAGGATGAATCGTAACCAGTTGATAATGAACTACCGCTGCAATAATCAGTGGATGGTCATCCGTTGTATTTACATAATCGACCAACTCGTCCAACAGTCCGGGAATATCTGAATATTCAGGAGGAATATAATCCGGAGCTCCTGTGACTGCATCATATACTGCAAATAGTACACCCGGGGGCATCGGTCCTCTGAGTCCTATCTTTTCTTTTGATGCGCCTTTTTCAACCATCGCCTGCACTTCAAGAATCATTTCTTTTGAAAAAGCTTCTTTTCTCTTCAACTTTTCCTCAAGCAGATTCAATGCAAGAAAATAATTCCTAATCTCCTGCTCCGGCTTCAAAAAGTGCTTATGCTTGTCTCCTTCAATAACCTCATCCGCCTGTTCCTCTGTAAGGGGATTACCCTCAATCTTATTTGACGCATAAGAACTCTTCTTCTTGGAATTCTTGCGTAATCTATTCTTCGTCATAGGTGGCAACTCTATTGTACTTAATGAAAAACGGTTTTCATCAATCGCTGATATTTTCTTCAATATGTCATTGGTTAACGTGACTTTTATCATTGCCATCACCTCTACATCATAGTTATCCCCAGAAATAGTATACCTCATTTGATTAAAAAATTCCATTAAATTTTCACTATTTTTACACTATTTCCACTTTGAAGTAATTAGCTTATAGAAATAAGGCAGAGCCAAAAAGACTCTGCCTTTACACAACCTTTCACCTATCATACCTTCTAATATCACTTAAGGAAAATCCGTTTCCCTGCTTGCACTACTTCTTTTTTTTCTTTGCCGATAACACTAGTCGCTCCACATCAAGCATCCCAGTGTGCTTTTAAGTATCCCAGTGCTTCGCGAAAACGATAATATTCCTCCTCTTCTTCCACATTCGTATCAGTCCGTTCTATTTTCCGCATTCTTTCTTCCAACAATGATATTGTAAAAAATTTTGCATCACGCTCTATCAAGGACGATTTTTCTATCGGTAAATATTTTTTCACCATAGCAACAACCATTTCAATGTATACACATAGGCACATTGGGTAGTTTTTCTTTTCAATGTACGCAAGGCAGCTTGATAAAAATTTTGTTTTCAGCAATTCATAAATATTGTCCTTATCTGCATCTTTATCTATGCAGGCAACAATCAAAGGTGCATTGCTATAGTATATATTAATCAGCTCTTCACCATATAAATGCTCTTTCAACCATACATCTCTGAATTGTCTAAATTGTGTCAACTCATAGCAATCATCCGATTTATTTTCCCATTGGCAAATTGCAGTAGTTATATAGCAACCGCCCGAATTAGAAGAATTCTTTCTTTTTTCTCTTTCGGCAATTTGGTCCTTAATGAAATCTCTGGTAAACCAGGTCTCGCATTCATACCAATCCACAATATCCAATAGCAGATTAGCTTTATCCACATCATCCTGTGTCCACTCTCCTTTTAGCAATCGATATGCCATACATCGAAACGCATGGGGATGATGCTTTTGTACTCCCTCCTGCAAATATTTATTGGCAAGTTCCCCTTCTCCATTTTCAATCAAATAGTCAAAAAAGGATCCATAACTCTTAGCAGACAAAGTAGGATATTCCTTGCAGATTTTAATAACTTCTCTACAATAGTAATCTCTATATTCCCGAGTGGTACTAAAATCCTGCGTTCTTGCTTGTGCATCCACCAATTTCGCAAAATGTTTTTTATACGTATCATCCGACATACAGTACTTATCATTTAAATCTTCTATTTGCCTTGCTGCTTTAGCATCCTTTTCTGCAATTTTTTTTCGGTCTTTATATAAATCCCATAGCACAGCTTCTGCATATCCTACTTTTCCATCGACATGCTCCCACAATTTTTCATATTGCTTCTTATTGCGCAAATCTAGAATTAAATTCCTATATATTTCATGCTCCTTAACATAATCATCATAGGCATTTTTCACATCTACTTCTTTCTCCAGCACCTGAATCTTAGCTTCTGCTGTATCAATCAGATTTTGCAATATACTTAGACGTCTGGTTAATATTTCTATCTCCATGCGTTCTTTATTTACATCAATGAAAGATTTTAAATCCTCAACAGAATTAAGTTCATCTTGAATCATGCTATTTCCGTCTTCTTCCAAATACAGAAAAAACCATTCTCTGTGAATCATGCTTTCCAATTCCATTCCTACTTCTGTTGCGATTTTATTTATATCAGCTAACTCCCATGTCAGCATGTATGCCCAAATTTCCTGCAGTTTTCGACAAAATGGATTATATGAAAATAATTTGATTGCATCCTCCTGCTTTACCTCTATATCCTTTTCCTGCTCTCTTCTGATTTCATAGCTTATTTGCGTAATATAATCCTTGTCAGCTTTATGAATGCTAACGATACCTCTTTTATTCAACTCATTACAAGCAACTTCTATAAGGTCATCTGCCCAATGTATCACTTCTTCATAGCTATATGTAATGTAGTCTATCATATCCTCAAAAGCTTCTTGTTTAGTTCTTTTCACACTACTGTGAGCTATGAGATGAACAGTTGCATTACCTGCAAATGTTAACATATTCAGACCTGCTTTCACGGCTGTTCCCATAGCAATCCCCTTGACCACTCGCTTTATTGCATTTTCTTCATCATTATAAATATACTCTGCACCAGTAAACTGCTCATATTCCGCAATATTATCTCTAACCATTCCTCCCATTTCTTCTATTGTTTTTGCCACCTTACGATAACTCTTATGAAACGGGAACATAAATGCCGAATGTTCAAGCCAGCTATCCATATACCTCTGCTCATATTCTTCTAACGTAAAATCGCATATACCAAACTTAGCCATAAAGTCATAATGAGTCTGACATAATTGCTTAATAATATCTCCGATTTTAGGAAGAAACTTCGAATATACACTATCGTAATCTTTTACTTCTAATACTGTTTTTTCCAACTCTCTGACAAGCTTAGTCGTTTTATTATTGTAGACTTTCCTAATACTTACTTCTGCAGCAATTTCCTCGTCAAAAGTAACCTTTTCGCCAAATACATCTACGGTTAGAGCATTCATATTAACGCCCAATTTTTGTTTTTCTTCTTTTAATTCTTCCGCTTTTTTATAAGCAAATTCAAGCGTTAATATATCTTCCTTTTTTGCATCTTCTTTAACGCTCTCATCAATTTTAATCTCTTTTTCCTCTTCTGCAACACTCTGATTGATTGCATCCATAGCACTAAAAAAGTTAGAGTTTAATCCGCTCATTTTTTCCTCCCTTATGCAACAAATACTTAGGCGTTTGCAAAACGCCACAAGCCGCATAAATACGGCATTTTTTCTTCTTAAAAATGAAATAACTCCTCACTGGATATATACTGCAAATTTACAAATGCGTTTCGCGATCATCTATTAATCTCTTCTTCATTTGTTTTCTCCTCCCTACTAAAAATATGTGTCCGTCATTTGGCGGACACTATAAGTAAGTGTACATCATTTGTTGTACACTGTCAAGGAAGTAAAAATCATGAAATAAAGGTGATGTTTATGGGATATTATCCACGATTAAGAGATTTAAGAGAAGACAAAGACCTGTCAATACGGAAGCTTGCTGATATTCTCTATATGCAGCGGACAACCTACCACAACTACGAAACAGGGAAACGAGAATTACCCTTTGAATTAGCCATCACTTTGGCGAAATTCTATGACGTTTCCTTGGATTATATTGGTGGATTAACAAATGATTGTACCCCACCGGATAAACGCAAATAGCAAGAGATATTTTACTGCAATCCACTCTTTATCCAGAAACTGATTATGAAAAAATAAGCAAGACAAAGAGACATCTTTAATACAGGACCTGCCGGGGCATATACACAAAAAAATAGCCGCCATGCCCCGCAATTACGAACTTACGTCTCAAAATATATACTAAAGCGTCAATAGTATGATAAACCGCAAACTTTCATAGCCATATTATCGTTTTTTCGATAATTTCACACAAAAACGGGGCATAGAAGCAGAATTTTTCTCCATATGCCTCATCAGCATGAATATCAAAAGACGAGGTCACGAAAACCTCGTCTCTTGTTATATCTGCATATCATTTATTTCCAAAACTTCTTCTTTTTGCCGTCTTTGCCATCCTTATCCTTGTCGCCGTCCTCAGCGGACTTGGTGGCATTCAAGGTATCTCCGGTCAGGGCATCAAACTGCTTCAAAAGCTCCTTCGCCTCGTTTTTGAGCTTGTCGGGAACGGTTACCACCAAGGTTACATAGTGGTCGCCGCGGACATCCTTATTTCTCCAGGAGGGAACACCCTTGCCCTTCAAACGCACCTTGGTGTCCGTCTGGGTTCCGGCCTTTACATCATAAATAACCTTGCCATCAACGGTATCAATATAGATTTCACCGCCCAGTGCAGCCACTGCAAAGGATACAGGAACTGTGGAGTAGATGTTGAAGTCCTGTCTCTGGAAAATGGGATGTCTTCCCACGATAACTTCAACAAGCACATCTCCTCTGGGACCACCGTTGGTACCGGGCTCACCCAAGCCGGGCTGTCGCACAGACTGACCATGGTCGATACCTGCGGGAATCTCCACTGCATAACGTTTTTTCATGGGGATGTAACCTGTGCCTCGACAGTCGGTACACTTCTCTTTGATAACCTTACCGCTTCCCTGACAATCAGGACAAGTCTGTACATTGCGGACAGTACCAAAGAAAGACTGCTGTGTATACACAACCTGACCCTTACCGCCACACTTGCTACAGGTTTCGGGATTGGTACCGGGCTTTGCACCGCTACCGCTACAGGTCTTACAGGTCTCCTTCACGGTCAGGTCAATTTCCTTGCTACATCCGAAAACTGCCTCCTCGAAGGTAATCCGCACACTGGTACGGATATTGGCACCCTTCATGGGACCATTGTTGCGGGCACTGCTTCTGCGTCCGCCACCAAAGAAATCACCAAAAATGTCGCCAAAAATATCACTAAAGTCAGCTCCACTGAAATCAAAGCCTCCGGCACCGCCTGCGCCACCATCAAAAGCAGCATGACCAAACTGGTCATACTGTCTCTTTTTATCCGGGTCACTAAGTACCGCATAAGCCTCCGAAGCCTCTTTAAACTTCTTCTCCGCCTCGGCATCACCGGGATTCATATCGGGATGATATTTCTTTGCAAGAACACGGTATGCTTTCTTAATTGCCGCCTCATCGGCGCCTTTATCCACACCGAGAACCTCATAATAGTCTCTTTTCTGTTCTGCCATAACTCTCTCCTCGTAAAACATTTAAGAAGAAACCCTCTGGGGTTTCTTCCGGACGAAACATAGAGATTCTTGGGCGAGGTATTCTCTCGCCACCTCGCCTATTTCGGGAAGAATCCCAAAGGGATTCTTCTAAACAAAACTTAGACTTTCTTGGGCGGGGTACTGTCCCGCCCTAGAAAGTCTTTTTGTTTTTAGACCTCGCGGAAATCTCCATCAATCACATCATCTTCGGGAGCAGAAGCACCTGCATTTGCGCCCATGTCACCCATATTGCTCATGTCGGGGCCTGCACCGCCCTGTGCCTGCTGCATGCTCTCATACATCTTGGTAAACAGAGACTGTGCGGAGTTCGTCAGCTTCTCCTTAGCTGCTCTCAGCTCATCCATATCGCTGTCGCTCATCTCAGCGTCCTTAGTACGCTCCAAGATTGCTTTTACAGCATCCAAATCAGCCTGTACCTGAGACTTGTCGCTCTCAGAAATCTTATCGCCCACATCGTTCATAGCCTTCTCGGTCTGGAATACGAAGGAGTCGGTCTCATTTCTAAGCTCTACAGCCTCTTTGCGCTTCTTATCCTGTGCCTCGAACTCAGCAGCTTCCTTCACTGCTCTCTCGATATCAGCATCGGACATGTTGGAACCTGCGGTAATAGTGATGCGCTGCTCCTTGCCGGTGCCCAAATCCTTAGCGGATACATTTACAATACCATTTGCATCAATATCAAAGGTAACCTCAATCTGAGGGATTCCTCTGGGTGCAGGGGGAATACCATCCAGTCTGAACTGTCCAAGGGACTTATTGTCTCTTGCAAACTGCCTCTCACCCTGTACTACATTGATGTCTACAGCGGTCTGGTTGTCGGAGTAGGTAGAGAATACCTGACTCTTCTTGGTGGGGATAGTGGTGTTTCTCTCAATCAGTCTGGTTGCAATACCACCTGCGGTCTCGATGGACAGAGACAAAGGAGTTACATCCAGAAGAAGAATCTCGCCTGCACCTGCATCACCTGCAAGCTTACCACCCTGTACGGAAGCACCAAGTGCTACACACTCATCAGGGTTCAATGCCTTGGAAGGCTCCTTGCCGGTAAGCTGTTTTACCTTATCCTGTACGGCAGGAATACGTGTAGAACCACCTACCAAAAGTACCTGACCCAAGTCAGAATTATTCAAACCTGCATCCTTCATTGCATTCTGCACGGGGATAGCAGTTCTCTCAACCAAATCTCTGGTAAGCTCATCAAACTGTGCACGGCTCAAGTTCATATCAAAGTGAAGAGGGCCGTTTGCATTCATGCTGATGAAAGGAAGGTTGATGTTGGTAGTCATCGCACTGGAAAGCTCCTTCTTAGCCTTCTCAGCGGCCTCTTTCAGACGCTGCATAGCCATCTTATCACCGCTCAAGTCTACACCCTGGTCCTTCTTGAACTCAGATACCATCCAGTCAATAATCTTGTTATCGAAGTCATCACCACCAAGATGGGTGTCACCGTTGGTAGCCAAAACTTCAATTACACCGTCACCAATCTCAATGATAGAAACATCGAAGGTACCGCCGCCCAGGTCGTATACCATAATCTTCTGCTCTTTCTCATTGTCCAGACCGTAAGCAAGTGCTGCTGCGGTAGGCTCGTTGATGATACGCTTTACCTCAAGGCCTGCAATCTTACCTGCATCCTTAGTTGCCTGACGCTGTGCGTCATTAAAGTAAGCGGGAACAGTGATAACTGCCTCTGTTACCTTCTCACCCAGATAGCTCTCAGCATCAGCCTTAAGCTTCTGCAAAATCATAGCGGAAATCTGCTGGGGAGAATACTTCTTGTCATCAATGGTACGACCATTGTCAGTACCCATATCTCTCTTGATAGACGCAATGGTCTTCTCTGCGTTGGTAACTGCCTGACGCTTTGCAGGCTCACCTACCAGACGCTCTCCGTTCTTGGTAAAAGCTACTACGGAAGGTGTAGTTCTTGCACCTTCTGCATTAGCGATAACGGTGGGCTTACCACCTTCCATAACCGCTACGCAGCTATTGGTTGTTCCTAAATCGATACCGATAATTTTACCCATTTTTCTTCCTCCTCTTTATAATTGGATAAATTGTTTACATTTTATCTTGGTTACCTTCGCACTTTGTGCGAACCTCATTACTGGGTAACCGCTACCATGCTATGTCTCACTACCGAATCCCGGTAGGTATAACCTTTTTGCAATTCCTGAGCCACAATTCCTGACTCATACTCCTCACTCTCCACCTGCATCACTGCATTATGAAGATTCGGGTCAAACTCACATCCCACAGCCTCGATAGGCTTCACACCGATATTTTCAAGCTCTGTAAGGAACTGCTTGTAAATACGGTTCATACCGTCCACAAAGGGATCCTCCAGCTTATCTTCGGGAACGGTTGCCAGACCTCTTTCAAAGTTATCAACCACAGGGAGAATCTTCTCCACAACGCTCTTAGCACCGGTCTCAAACATGGCCTGCTTTTCCTTCTCAGTACGCTTACGGAAATTCTCAAACTCAGCCATCTGACGTTTTACTCTGTCCTCTAACTGCTCAATCTGCTCCTTGTAAGCATCTGTTTTATCTTTCTTTTCTTTTTTCTCCTGTTTCTTGGCAGCCTTTTTCTCTGCCCAGCTCATCTTGCCTTCGCCTTCTGCGTTTTCACTCTCCGCGGCTTCTTCCTCAGAGATTTCCGCCTCGGCCTCTTTCATTTCTGCTTCTTCTATCTCTGCATCCTGCATGGTCTCTTGCAGTTCTTCCTGCAAATCCTTTTCCTGATTCTCCATGCCGCACCTGCCTTTCTGTTATTTTATAAATGGTACTTATTCACCATCTATTAATCGGCTTTTTATCTGCCGTTTATGCAAACCCTGTCAGTTGTCTTGCTCCTTATAAAGTTCATCCAACTTGCTTTGCAGGGTTTTTAACGTTCCTACCACCTTGTCATAGTCCATACGCTTGGGACCCACAATTCCTATAGTGCCTCGTACACCTTCACCCAACTCATAGGTTGCTGTTACCACACTACAGTCCTTCATGCTTTTGACCGGAGTCTCATCCCCGATATAGACCTGAATACCTGTGCTGTTTTCACCGGACATGGTATCCTGAATCAAGTCGCTTAAAAGCTCCTTTTCTTCAAAGGTATTAATCAATTCACTGGCTCTCTGATGGTCTGCAAGCTCCGGATAGCGGAAAATGTTGTTGGTACCACTGGTGTAAATCTCCAAATCATCCTCAGCCTTAATAGCTTCAGCCACCGCATCAATCACTTCGCTTACGATATCACTGTGAATGCCCGCCTGCTGTTTCATGGCAGATATCATTCCCAGATTAATCTCCGCAATTGACAGTCCTGTCAGATTGGTGTTAAGCAGAATGTTCAGCTTCAAAAGCGTCTCATCGGAAAGCTCCTCTCTTACAGAAAGAATGTTATTCTTGATAACATTGCCCTCCACCACGATAACCGCCAGAATCTGTCCCTGTGCCACTCGGGACAACTGTACAAACTTCACCTTGCTGCCCTTGGTCTGGGGTGCAGAAATCAGCGTGGCATACTGGGTATCCTTGGCCAAAACCTTAGCCACCTGCTGAAGCATCTGCTCCATCTTGTCCTGACGCTCAATCAGCATCTCCTTCATCTCGGTGATTTCACGCTCCTTGGCCTCCATCATGGTGTCCACATAAAAGCGATAGCCCTTATCAGAAGGAATACGTCCTGCGGAGGTGTGAGGTTGCAGGATGTAACCCATCTCCTCCAAATCTGCCATTTCATTACGAATGGTTGCGGAGCTTAGGTTCAAATCAGTGTACTTGGAGATGGTTCTGCTGCCCACCGGCTCGCCGGTCTCAAGGTAATTGCGAATGATAGCCTGCAATATCTTGGTTTTTCTCTCGTCCAACTGCATCCCTTCACTCCTTTCCAAGCTTGTTAGCACTCGATTCGAGGGAGTGCTAACACCCTTCCTACATAAGATATCACTGCAAATATCTATTGTCAACAGATTTTCCCCAAAATAATTCTAAAATAATTATTAAGTTGGGGTTGGTTTTTGGAGGGTGGGAGCATTGATCCGTCGATTGAGGTGTTATATATCCTACCACGGAATGTTTGCACTCCGAGAAAAACGCAGCGGATGCTAGGCTTGAAGCCGCAAGCGGCTTGACCTCGCCAAGCACCGGCGTTTTTCAAGGTCCGTGGTAGGATATATAGCACCTAATCGACTGCTAATCCTCAAAACACCCCAAAAGCAACCAACTTACTATAAGAAGAGTCTTTCAGCAATAAGAAGAAAAGAAGTGCGAGGGGCAGAGAATGGTGGTATACTATAGGTTGAATAGCAGAATTTTTGAGGTAATATTGAATGAGGCAAAATTTGATGAAGGTTGGGATTGTGGGTTGTTCTAATGGGCTGAAGGGAAGTTATGCGGAGAAGATTCAACTGTTGGAAAGCATATTGTTGGGCATGGGGATTGAGCCTGTGTTTAGCGAGTGTATTTTTGAAAAGGAATCTGTTTTTAGCGGGAGTGCCGAGGAGCGTGGGGCTGCGCTCATGGAGTTTTATAGAGATAAGGAGATAACGGAAGTATTTGATATTTCAGGGGGAGATGTGGCAAATGGAGTTTTGCCGTATCTGGATTATGATGTGATTGCTAAGAGTGCAAAACGGTTTTGGGGATATAGTGATTTGACAACGGTTATCAATGCCATTTATGCTAAGACCGGAAACCCCTCTGTTTTATATCAGATTCGCAATTTGATTTATGAGCATAAAGAGCAGCAAATACAGGATTTCCGGAAGACCATTTTAGAAAATCAAAGGGATTTGTTTCAAATAAATTGTCGGTTTATTCAGCAGAAAGTAATGCGGGGAATTGTAGTGGGCGGAAATATCCGATGCTTTTTGAAATTGGCGGGCACAGAGTACATGCCGGATTTGACTGATAAAATATTGCTACTGGAAGCTTATAGCGGAACCGTTGCCCAGATAGAGACTTACTTATGTCAGCTACAGCAGTTGGGTGCCTTCAAAAAAATAGCAGGCATTCTGTTAGGAACCTTTACACAAATGGAAACGGAGAAATGCACTCCTAATGTGGAAACACTTGTCAGAAAAATGGTCGGAGACAAGTTGCCTATTGCTGTTACGAAAGACATTGGACACGGAACAGACGCAAAGGCCATTATCATTGGGCAGGAGCTGCGTCTTTCGGAGTAATAGAAAAACATTTATTTAATAGAAAGAAACCAATCACGCACACTGAATAATGTATTCGAATGGCTAGAGCAATAAAACAAAATCAAGGAGGCACATATGGGATTATTGGACAAATTTAAAGGCAAAAAGGAAGAACCGCCCAAGAACGAAAACACATTGAAACAGGATATTCTGGCTTCTGCTGAGTGGGTAGCCAACGCACTAAATGTATCCGGCTACAAGGCTGATTACACTCTGGAAAGCATGAAGGAAATCGACAGATTTTTTGACGAGCAGAACACTCCTACCGGTATTTTATCCAAAAACCGTGGGCAGATTCTTTTCTCACTGGGTTCCTATGTAGGACAGACTATCATCAAGCTCCACGGCGGAAGTTGGGTTACAGACGACAATGACCCCCAAGGTGAAATCAACGCCGCTGTTAAACTTGACAACGGGACTGTTCTCTGGCCCATGATTCGATGCATGAAAAGATATACCGAAGGTGCCGAGGAAGGTATTTGGGCGTATGTTTACGTACTGGACAAGAAGTAACTGAAGTAAGATTGAGTAATGAAACCCGACTAAAGAAGGAAATATAAAGATTAGTCGGGGGCGCGACGGCAAAGTTTCCCGACTAAATCAGGAACAATAAGGAGGATTCTGTATTGTCTACAAATGATATAAAGCAGGTATTTATTCACGGTTTGGGTCAGACTCCTGCCAGTTGGAATCAAACCCTTTCCCATTTAACGGATAGCAGACAAATTTCTTGCCCTAATCTGGCTGAAATCGTCCGGGGCGAAGATATAAATTACAACAATCTTTACAACGCATTTTCTGAAATTTGCAATGAAATCGATGAACCCATCGACCTTTGTGGGTTGTCTCTTGGCGGTGTATTAGCTCTAAACTATGCTATTGATAATCCTTCAAAAGTCCGTTCACTGATACTTATTGCAGCGCAGTATAAAATGCCCAAAAACCTTTTACGGTTTCAAAATTTTCTTTTCCGTTTTATGCCTAAATCTATGTTTGAACAAATGGGATTTGGAAAATCTGATTTTCTCAATTTGTGCAAAACCATGATGGAACTGGATTATAGCAACTCACTACAAAAGATTTCTTGCCCTGTTCTGGTTGTTTATGGGGAGAAAGATGATGCAAATAAAAAGGCGTCTGTTGATTTAGCTGCAATTTTGAAAGATGCCGAACTGCAGGTTGTTAAAGGCTCCGGACATGAGGTTAATATGGATGCCCCGGAAAAATTAGCAGAACTTCTCCAAACATTTTATGATGAGATGACTACCGTATAGAGCGGATATTAGAAATAGTATAATTTAAATTGGAGATAAAATACATTATGAAAAAGAACACCGAAAAAACCAATGTCATGCGTACATTAGATCAAAAGAAAATCAACTATATCAGTCATGACTACACCACTACAGATGCCATCAGCGGAGTAGAGGTTGCAACTGCGCTGGGTCAGGACCCAAACCGGGTATTTAAGACACTGGTAACTGTAGGAGCTACCAAAAGTAATTACGTCTTTATGATTCCTGTGGAGCAGGAACTGGACTTGAAAAAAGCCGCCAAATCCGTAGGCGAGAAAAGCATCAGTATGATTAAGTCCAAGGATCTTTTGCCACTGACCGGATATATTCACGGGGGCTGTTCTCCCATCGGCATGAAGAAACAGTTTCAAACCATGATTCATATGACTGCTGCTGATTTTGATACCTTTATTTTCAGTGCCGGCAAAATCGGCTATCAGGTAGAACTCCCTCTGGAAGAATTAGAGAAAGTAATCAAATTTGAACTGGCAGACATTATTGTCTAGATATAAGCATTCCATACATAGTAGAAATCGTGAAAGGTACCCGCTATGAATAATGTGAACAAAACACTTTATATCCCGCTATATGGCAAAGCATATGTCAGCAGAAAAGGAATCATCCTTCATGATCCCAAAGCTGAGGCTATCTGGGATAGAGAAGGGTTTGCGTTAAAGGGCAAATCCAAGTCCAAATGGCTTGCCTATAACATGGGAATGCGCTCGGCTGTATTTGACAATCTGGTAAAATCAGAACTGGAACAGACAAAAGATTGTACTGTACTGCATATCGGATGCGGCATGGACAGCCGCGCGGAAAGAATCGGCGCCTCTGGTACACGTTGGTATGATGTGGACTTCCCCGAGGTAATTGCAGAGCGACAAAAGTACTATAAAGAGACCGGCTTCTACCGAATGATTTCTGCTGATGCAAGACAAACACAGTGGTTCAAAACTCTGCCTACCCGCAAAGCCATCGTGATTCTCGAAGGGATTAGTATGTATTTTACCCCCGAGGAAATGAAAGGACTTCTAAAAGCACTCACTGAGCACTTTATATCTGTGACGGTATTTATGGATTGTTACTCCGTACGTGCAGCCAAGGCATCCAAATACAAGAATCCCATTAATGACGTTGGTGTCACAACTGTTTACGGAATTGATAATCCTCGAATTTTTGAAGATGGCACTAAGCTCAAATTTATCACAGAACATAACATGACCCCTATAACCATGATTCAAGAGCTACAAGGAATGGAGCAATTTATTTTTAAGCATGTCTTCGGCGGAAAAATTGCCAAGACAATATATAAAATGTATGAATACAGAAAATATTAGCGCATTAATACAACGAGCGGTATACCCTGAAAAATATAGGTATACCGCCTATTTTTATAGATACTTATCACAATATGACAATGCTTCCTGCTCAGACACCTGAAAATATTTCACAATATTTTCAACAATACACTCCTGCGACATATTGCCTTCCTTATTAGCCAAAATAAACGCCTGTATGCCCTGACTAATCCCCTGCTTACGGCCTTCTTCACGGCCTTCTTCGCGGCCACGCGCTAATATATCACGCTCATCTTCCCATATTCTCATATATCGTATTGACACCTCCTCGTCATGCTTCACATGCTCTATCATGCTATGAAGCTCCTGCAAAAATGTACTGGTTGCATTCTCCTCAGAACTGTCCTCCATATAGGCCAAAAGCTGCTTTATCTCTTCGGAGGGAATGCCTACTTCACCCTTGGTGTAAAAATACAACGTCAATGCACCGTCCTCATAGGGCATGTCAGGCTCCTCCACACAGCAGTTTTTCACGGTATAAAGCATGCGGTTTAGGCCAAAG
>JAZQMG010000006.1:0-7646 GCA_045543175.1 Acetatifactor sp.
AAAATTCTTTCATATGGACGTACTCTGCATATGAACCAGGGTATCGTCACCCGGGAGGTGGAGTGGGAAAGTGACAGCGGTAAGCAAATCCGTTTCTGCTCTTGCCAGCTGGTATGCCTGAATCGTAAGAACCTAATGGCGCTGAAGCTGTCTGTGACCCCGCTGAACTTCTCCGGTGATGTCGTATTTATCTCGAAACTGAATGCGGATGTAGAGAACCACACCCGGAAGACCAATCCTCTGGTTGATTATGGTCCCTTTGGCCGCTGCATCAATCCTGACCGAATCTGGGCCAAAGACCACCGCTTTTTCTATGAGGGCACCACTCGGAACTCCGGCCTGACTATGGCTTGTGCTGCGGCCCATAAGTGTAAGGGTGAAGCTGTCTACCAGATTGGTGAGCTGGATGCGTCCATTACATATACCCTTCCGGCTCAACTCAATACCAGTGCAGAGCTTACCAAATATATCGCCTATACATCCTCTCTGGATGTGCCTTGTCTGGAATCTGTACTGACCACAGTTCTGGATATTGCGGAAGCTGACGGTTTCTCCGTATTGTTGGCAGAGCAGAAAATAGCTATGGATGCCTTCTGGCAGGCTGCAGATATTCAGATTGATGGCGATGAAGCCTTACAGCAAGGCCTTCGGTTCAACCTGTTCCATATCATGCAGTCTGCAGGCCGTGACGGTAAGACCGGTATGGGTGCCAAGGGCCTGTCCGGTGAGGGCTACGAAGGCCACTATTTCTGGGATACGGAAATGTATGTGCTGCCTGTATTCATCTGGACCAATCCGGAACTGGCAAAACAGCTGCTTTTGTACCGCTACCACACTTTGCCTCAGGCAAGAGAACGTGCAAAGGTGTTAGGTCATCCCAATGGTGCCCTGTATCCCTGGCGTACCATTAACGGTGAGGAAGCTTCCACTTACTTCCCCCTGGGTACTGCTCAGTATCACATTAACGGTGACATTGCTTATGCTGTCTGGCAGTATTACGAAGCCACCGGTGACTACGAATTCCTGCGGGATTATGGTGCAGAGATGCTGGTGGAAACTGCCCATGTTTTTGCAGACGTAGGTGGTTTCGCGGACTGCCGGGGGGGCAAGTATTGCATTTGTGCCGTCACCGGTCCTGATGAATACAATGCCATTGTAGATAACAACCTCTACACCAATCTTTTGGCTCAGGAGAACCTGTATGCAGCCCTGCGTTCTCTGGAAATCCTGGGTGATGATGCGAAGAAGCTGCACATTACCGATACAGAAAAGGCCCTCTGGAAGAAGGTTGCAGATAATATGTATCTGCCCTACGACGAAAAGCTGGGTGTCTATCTGCAGGACGATGGTTTTATGATGCGTAAACCCTATGATGAGAATAGTATACCTGAGGACAAGCGTCATCTCTTGTATGAGAATTACCATCCTCTCTTTATTTATCGTCAGCGCATGAGCAAACAAGCTGATGCCATCTATGGATTACAGCTTCTGAGCCACCGCTTTACTGACGAGGAACTACTGCGCAATTATGAGTTCTACCAGACTGTGACACTGCACCATAGTTCCCTGTCTACCAGCATCTTCGGCATGTTGGCCTGCCGTGTAGGCAAGGTGGACGATGCCTGCCGCTACTTCTCGGAAAGCGCCCGTATGGACTTGGATGACTATCACGAGAATTTCTATGCCGGTATCCATGCAGCCAATATGGCAGGTACCTGGCAATCTATTGTATTCGGTTTTGCAGGTCTGCGGCGTGTCAATGGCATCCCAGAGTTCTCTCCCATTCTTCCGACGGGTTGGAAAGGCTATACTTTCTCCATCCGTTATCAGGGGGCTCTGCTAAAGGTTGCTGTCAATGTTAATGGTGCCGTGTTTACCTTGGAGAATGACAAGGCTATCACCTTCTGCACGCAAAACCGTATGGTCACACTGAAAAGCAAAGGAGATTCTTGCTATGAAGCAGTATAAGGCAATCTTTTTTGACTGGGACGGTACAGCCGTGCTGTCGCGGAAAGCTCCCGTGGAAGATGCGGTCAATGCTATGCGTCCTCTTCTGGAGAAAGGTGTGAAGCTAGCGATTATCAGCGGCACTACCTATGAAAACATCGCAGGCGGGAAGTTGGAACACTATTTCACGCCCAAGCAGTTACAGAATTTGTACCTAGGTCTTGGTCGTGGTGCATATGACTATGGTTTTGATGATACAGGTAAGCCCGTGGTTCTTATCAGCAGAGTCCCCGATGCCAAGGGAATTCTGGCAATCCATGATGCCTGTTATAAGATTCATCGTGCGCTTCTGGAGCAGTACGGTATGAATACCGACATTGTGTTCAGCCGCCCCAATTACTGCAAAATCGATATGATGCCCGACAATAACCGGGGCGACAATCTGTTTCTGCAGGAAGGTGAAGCCTCAAAACTCCAGAGCATCCTAAAAAGCCATGGTATTGAAAGTATCGAAACACTGATTAAAATGGCTGAGTCTTTTAGTACGGAGGAGATGCCTCTGCGGGCGACCACCGATGCCAAATACCTAGAAGTCGGTCCTACTGGTAAGAGTGACAATGCCGATGCTCTATTTGAGCGGTTTGGAATTGATGCAGAGGACTGCTGCTTCTGGGGAGATGAATTCATTGGTGTAACCAATTCTATTTTTGGCAGCGATTCTGGTATGATAACAGCAAAAACCTGCAAAAGTGATTTTTTTGACGTGTCTAATTTATCTGGGACCCGTCCAAAATATGTTAGGGTATTGAAAGGAGGTATATGCACGTTTTTGGATTTTCTGCAAGCTCAATTGTTTTTATGAATGAGGGGGGTAATTTTAGGAATCAGGTTTAATCAATTGAAATAGCCGCATTTTGATGTTTTACCAATTAGGAGGTGTTTGGCATGACAAAAGCCAAGAGAGCAATCGGATTATTACTCGCGTTTCTCCTCATAATCGCATCAGTTCCCAATAAGAATTTCCTTGTTGTACATGCTTCAGAAACTGCATCAACGTATTATATTGATCAAGATGGCGGTAATGATGCCAATACAGGCCTAAGCCCTGCTGATGCATGGGCTTCCCTTGACAAAGTAAATAACACTACGTTTGCTCCCGGTGATACAATTCTTTTCCAGCGTGGAGATGTTTGGACCGGCTTGCTCTGGCCCAAAGGTTCGGGAAGCGAAGATGCTCCCATAACTATAGGTGCATATGGTGAGAGTACAAGCCGTCCGCTTATTCAGGGCAACAGTTGGTGTGGCGAGGACGGAGATGATTTAGAAAACCTTGTATTTAACACTGCAGTTTTTTTCTACAATCAGCAATATTGGGAGATTACTTCTCTGGAAGTCACCAACAGGATCGCTGGAGATACATCTGAAGACCACATTAAAAAATATGGCATACTCATCATGGGTAAGGATGCAGGAACATTACGGCATATGTACTGCCGAGATTTGTATGTCCACGACGTCATATCGACACCTGTTGGTCAAGAGGCTGGTATTGGCCGGGGTGGTATAATTTACATTATTCGCGGCAATACGGTAGAAACATGTTGGGACGACATTGTGGTTGAGAATAACCAAGTAGGCCCAAATGTAAATCATTACGGAATCAACTTTCTTTCCACGTGGGGAAGCAGTAGTTTCCCTAGCGAAAGTGGCATTCCTTCAAGTGAAATGGCTGGCTCTCGCGCTAACAGTACAAACATTGTTATCAGGAACAACTACTGTGTAGATATTGGAAATGCTGCAATCTGTCCCTCCGCATATCGAAATGCACTAATTGAGTACAATGTTTGTGATGGTTGTAATAGTGGTCCGAATGGAAATGTGCCAATCTGGTGGGAAAACGGAGATTATACCGTTGCTCAGTATAATGAGGTCTTTGGTTCTGGCGCATCGTCGTCCAAGGAAGATTCGCAGGCATTTGATGCTGATTGCAACACGAAGCTCAACTATATTCAGTATAACTACACTCACGACAATCCATCTGGTGCATATTTTGAGTGTGCTCTTGGATCTACATACACCACATACATTCGGTACAACATCAGTCAGAATGATGGATATGGTACAAACTCCCATGGCGGAGGCTCTATCCTGACACTTGGTGGATCCTCAAGCGGTGCATCAAATAAAATGTACGTATACAATAACCTTTTTTATTTGGCAGAAGGATATGATAGTTACATAACCAACAACTGGGATGGCGTTGTGCTAAATCCCAGCAACTATGTTTTCGCCAACAATGTTATCTACAGTAATGCCGAGTCTAAAGGATGGAGCCAATACTTTTGGGGCACGGTAGATAACAATGCCTATGGTGGCACAGACACTGCGATTCTGCGGAGCGATGACATAAATGCCAAAACAGTTAGCGTTTCTGACTTTGTAGCTATCGGAACTGGCTCAGAGGGTATTGACTCTGTAGGTGGTTATATGTTGTCTCAAGGTTCCACTTGTATAAATAATGGCCTTGTTATCGAAGATAATGGCGGATTGGATTTTTGGGGAACTCACGTAGATCCATATAGTGCCCCCAATATTGGACCCGATAATAGCTATAGCACTATCAATGAAGCATCAAATATTATTGATTTCGAGGACCGTCCAAGCACAGAAACCACACTTTTGGGGACTTATCAAGCATTGGGGTTTGGTAGCAATTGGATGACCAGTCTAGAAAATGACAATCACTATTTATGGACAAATGCAGAAAACGGAGTAGTTACGATTGCACTTCCCCAGGGAAAAACCATTTCGCATATGGAATTCTCCTGTGATACAGTAGGGTATATTACCGTCAGCAACGGCATTACCAGCAAGTCCTTTGGAATCTCCCCAAGTGAAAATCTGTATGCGACGGGCTTTGAATATACATCAGATGAAATAACTATATCTATTGACGCTGCCGATATCTCCGCAGTAAAAATTGATAACTTGTATTTGGTAGATGCCCCTGTGAAACGAACCAATATTGCACTTAACAAAAGTGTTACTACATCTGGTGACAATGAATATCCTGCAGCAAATGGCAATGATGGCAATGTGAACACTCTGTGGATACATAATGGTCCTGATGTTAACGTTTGGTGGCAAGTTGACTTAGGGGAAGAATATGAACTCGATGAGTTTGTAATGATCTTTGAGCATGATACTGGTAACAACGCCTGGAGGTACTATATTCAGGGAAGTAACAATGGCACCGATTTTACAACAATTTTCGATAGAAGTACTAACACTGATAGCAGTCAGACTCAGACTGGATCTTTTGCTGAGGGTACTTCGTATCGATATGTACGTGTTGTGATTTCTGATGTTCCAAGCTCTGATTATTGGTGTGCCTTTGCTGAGTTTGAGCTATATGCCGTTGAAGAATACGAGAATGTTGCACTAGGGAAGACAGCAACACAATCTGGAGGTTCTGGTAGCGCAAGCTATGGTAATGACGGTGATTCCACTACATGGGCAGGTAATACTGGCTCTTTCCCATACTGGTGGCAGGTAAGTTTAGGTGCCTCTTATGAAATTTCTCTTATCGAAGTGGAATGGGAGGATCTTCCCGATATTGCAGAAGACTGGAAATACAAGATTGAATATTCTAACGACGCTGGTGTTACATGGACAACAATTGTAGACTATACTAACGAATCACCGTTTACGGATGCATCTACTTCTGTTGTGCAAGCTATCCCCGCACAGGCAACATGCAATGCCCTGCGAATTACGATCACCGCTCCTCCGACAAACCGAACAACCGCATGGGCAATTGTTCCTGAGTTCCGGGCCTACTCACAAGGGTAATGGTGTATCGCATTCTTTACTGTGAACGTGAACAATATCACTTCTGGTAAGAGTTTTTTACAGACAAGGACCATGGCTCTCCATTACTCTGAAACGACCGATTTTCCTAAGAAGTACAGTATAAAGAATCTTTGAACAAGGCCAACGTGGTATATTAGAAGAAAATTTGCTAGAATTCTGAAACGCCTGAATTTGCGCAAGGACTTTATATAGCAATGTCTAGTAGCCTATCAGAAGAATATATCCTTGCCAGCTTGGTTAGCTTATCCATTATCAAGCAAAAGAAGGAGCAACGATCAATGCATCGTTGCTCCTTTTATGTATAACGGATCCTGTTGTCAGCGGTTATACGTCTCTGCTTTCACATATTTTTGCTAGCCTTTAAGCTTCCTTTTCTTTGTCCGTTAACAATATTGAGGATAACGCTAAAGTTGTTTGCCAAAGCAAATCAATATAGGCCAATAAGGAATTGCTATTTGAAAAAAATATATTTTTTGACACTGTCTCTCATTGCAAAAAACGCACACACTGCGCATTACACCTAATTTTCATGATGTCCTGTTATTGTTATTTGGTATTCATTATCATTCACGTTCTCCTGGACTGAAACACTATAACACCGGACAGATAACAAGGTTGCTGTGTTAATAGAATACACAATTGGTTCACTCGGATTCTTCACATCCGCAAGGACAAAGCCACTTTTTTTATTATCTGCTAACCGTTCCCGACAGAAATTGCAAAAGTATTGCTGACTAAGCTTCTCAGACTTTACTGGAATTGTAACTACGATATATTCAGCACCAACTTTGTATCCCTCTACACCTGCACTCCGAATGAGGCTGAAATACCCACCTGGCTGTTCCTCCGCAAGTTCCCCCACAAGGAAAGGATGCGGTTCGTATATATCCAGCTCCAGTTTTTCTCCGGTACTTAGATTGATAATACAAGGCGCATGTCTGGGCAGATCATCACACATAGCGCACTGTGCTGGTTCAGGGATTGATTCCGTGGAACAGGCGGTCAACACCATTATCAAAACTACCATTAATAAAGCTTTCTTCTTCATCTCACTTACCCCTTTATTTGAATTATAGGCACACCTTGTCGTAGCGCATATTCAATTGTGTTCTTTGTTCCGCTAGGTCGTCCGTTGAATACTGCAATTACTCTGGCACTGTGATTAACAATCCATTCATTTCTAATTTGAAAACACCCCTTATAGTATTGAGGGCATATATACCGGACTAAATCAGCTGCATCCATGATAGCTCCATATCTTGCCTGCCATAGTGGACTCCAAGAGCGTTCAAATCCTGGATAGGGGCTGGCGCAAATAAGCTTCACAGGATAGCCCTCCTCACGGAGCTGTAACACAATTTCTGCTGCATCAATGTCAATCCCTCTTGCCATTCCTGATATAAACACATTTAGACCATCGCAAACCGCCTTATGGATCTCGTGCTCCAGATCAATGAGGATTTCCTTTTCTGGCCGCTGTAACTTCTCCGGTCGGTGTCCAGTAAAGCAACACCGATGAAGCCTCATTTCAGATTCTGTTGCCACCCCTAGCACCTCACTAATTATATAATTACCAAAGAAATATGTTTTTGGTAATTATATCATCAATTATGTCATAGATAAAGCAAAAATTGATAATTTAGTTACCGACATTCCTCTCTAATTAGTATTACAATAACCAAGAAAGACTAACTATTAAAAGTCAAGCCCTAGTTAAGGGATGATGCAGAAAGGTTACTCCCGCCAAAACGGCATAGCAAGTAGAGCGTCGTTGACGGCGCTCTGAGGAAAGATTGTTGAGGTTGTTATGCTTATGCTGCTGGCCT
>JAZQMG010000007.1:0-2818 GCA_045543175.1 Acetatifactor sp.
CAATTTCCTTCGCGTAATTGGTTCTATGGTCAACCATGGTGAGCAGAATACCTTCAATTTCCAATTTCTGATTTAATCTTCGCTTCACCGTATAAATTGTCTTTATCAGCTGTTGAAGCCCTTTAACAGGCAAATAAGCAGCCTGAACAGGTATCAGAACCGAATCAGCACATGCCAGGGCATTTACCGTCATAACTCCCAAGGATGGCATACAGTCAATAATCACAAAATCGTACTCATGCTTTATCTGCTCTATAAATATCTTAAGCACCAACTCCCTGCTCATTACATTAACCAACGATACCTCTACACCGGACAGCTCAATATTTGATGGAATCAAATCTACTCGGTCCGTATGATGTATCACTCCATATCCAACCGGAACATCATCTTCATTTACCAGCTTCTCAATAATATCTACCAGTGTCACCTCCAACTTGTCCGGTTCTCGGTATCCCAAGGATATGGAAAGAGACCCCTGCGGATCCGCATCAATCAACAATACCTTCTTACCTTCCTCTGCCAAGCCCATACCTAAATTAACTGCTGTGGTTGTCTTACCCACGCCACCCTTCTGATTTGCTATTGCAATAACCTTACACATAATTTCAATCCTCCTTAATCCTTAATGCTTCAAATACATTCTCAAAATCATTGGCCACCTTCACTTGAAAGTGCTTGAAATAATCATTTATCTTCCCTACATGTACAAAGAAATTGCCGTTGATACGGTATAATGCTTCTGCCCGGCTTGCCAGCTGGTGTATCATAGACACACTCACTCCAAGCTGTGCAGCGGCTTCCTTGGGACCGATATAAACACTCCGGGCATCTAGGTTGTATATCCGCATCTTCTCACAAAAGGAATCCAGTTTTTCCTTGTTCACCAGATATACGCCTTTCACATCATATAAAGCCTCTGCCAAAATAGCCGTATCAATGAGCACCTTTTTCCCTACCTTTGCCATACTGCAAATCTCAGTAGCTTTGTAAAACTTCTTTTCTCCGACAAAGGTAAACTGGCTTCGCGCACTCATTTCCACACCCGGAAGGTTTCCAAATGAGCTTCAAACAACTCAATATTGATTAGTACCATTCCATCTACCTTATAAACGGCATCAGCCTCTTCTGCCAGCTCCCTCGTCTTCGAAATACCAATACTGAATAAGTCGGCCGCCTCCTGAAGCCTGAAATACTTCTTTGCAATATACCTTGTCTCCTTAGCCTCCTGAGAACCGGACGCTATAAACTTTGTACTATGTCTCCTCTGTGCACCCATCTTCATCCTCCATAACTCTTCTGTTATTGCGCAAATACTCTTCAAAAATGTCTCTGCGTATCAGTACCTTCTTGCCAATCTTATAAACCGCTCCGGATTCCCATGCCAAACGAATCATAGGCTTTTCTCCAAGTCCGTAATATTCTCGCCCCATCCGGTAGGTAATGAATGCTTTCTTAGCAAATTCAAGATCTACATCATCTATCTGGTCTGAGAACATCCATATGTTACCGCTCATCCTTAAAACCTCCTGTTTTCGTTTTCTGTGGTGGCATATGGAACCGCTCCAAATATGCATCAAAGATTTCTCTGTTAATCAGCACATATCCGTCTATCCTGTACAGGGCTCCTGCTCTGTCAGCCAGCTCCAATAGCTTTTTATGCTGCATGCTATACACAATCTCAGCCTCCTTATACCTTAAGAACTGTTTTCTCAGCTTTCTTGCCTCAGCTCTTACCTCCTCCCGACGTTGAATTGTCATGTACTCCTCGGTTTCAATTCTCATTTTTGTTTTCTCCTTTCGATGAATTGGTGTGCCTCCCAGAATCTTTGACAACAAAAAAAGAGCCACCTTTGAAATTTCTTTCAAAAAGTGACTCTAAATGTCATATTATGTGATTATGTTTTATTTCCAATCTGCCGACTTGCCCCCATCAACTCCCAAAAATGACCCCTAATTTGTTGTCATTTTGTTGTCAACCGGTTTTCCGAGTCCGCAAACCCGCATAAATACTGGGTTATTTGTCCAAGCTTTTCATCGTCGGGAAGAATAACACGTCCCTAATCGCCTGTGAGTCGGTCAGTAACATACACAATCTATCCAGACCGTAGCCGATCCCGCCTGTAGGAGGCATACCGATTTCCAAAGCGTTCATGAAGTCTTCGTCAGTGGTGTTTGCTTCGTCGTCTCCTGCTGCCAATGCTGCTTCCTGTGCCTTGAAACGTTCTCTCTGGTCGATAGGATCGTTTAACTCGGAGTATGCGTTACACATTTCCCATCCGTTGATGAAGAGCTCGAAACGCTCTACATAGTCCGGCTTGTCCGGCTTTCTCTTGGTCAGAGGAGAAATCTCTACGGGATGGTCCATGATGAAGGTAGGCTGAATCAGATGCTCTTCTACGAACTCTTCGAAGAACAGGTTCAGGATATCGCCCTTTTCATGGCGTGCTTCATATTCTACATGCTTTTCGTCTGCAATCTTCTTAGCTGCTGCAGTGTCAGGGATTTCATCGAAATCCACGCCTGCGTACTTCTTTACAGCCTCGATCATGGTCAGTCTTTCAAAAGGCTTACCGAAGTCGATGGTATGGGGACCGTACTGAATCACGGTAGAACCGCAAACCTCCTGTGCCACATACTTAAACATACTCTCAGTGAGCTCCATCATACCGTAATAATCGGTATATGCCTGATAAAGCTCCATCAGGGTGAACTCAGGGTTATGTCTGGTGTCCACACCTTCGTTACGGAATACACGGCCGATTTCGTATACTCGCTCTAAGCCGCCTACGATTAATCTCTTTAAGTAAAGCTCCAG
>JAZQMG010000008.1:0-100787 GCA_045543175.1 Acetatifactor sp.
TCGACGGATAGAATTTACTGGGCTTCCAGTAATGAGGCTTTGATTGCGGAGATGTGGAAAATCACAAAGGAACATGAGGAGCCTAAAAACTGTATTCCCAACAAATCAAATTATCCCGGCAATATCCTCATGGAATGGGACAGGGTAACAGAGCCGTTCAAGGTGTTAAGCAGGCGGAAGGCTGTGAGGGCAAATTAAGATTTAGCGAGGTAAGAGTGATGGGTAGATTATCAGAGAAAGATATGGAAGAACTGAGAGAGTTTTTATCACTTGGCTGTGATTATGCTGATACAAAAACAGTAGTGCATGAAACAGCAGATAAAACGCTTGCAGATATGGGCATAGAGTTAGGTATTGAATGTATGCTTATAACTGATGGAGAGTTTGAAGGTAGTGTAGCATTAGAGGAATTTGTAGATATGTTTTATTCAAATATAGTGCAAAACATATTGAATGTTGTATCTACACAAGGAAAGTAAATTGAAATTTATGGAGGGTAAAAGCATGGCAGGATTTATAGCAAGGCAACCTAACGGCTTACTGTGCAGATTTTCTACGGTGATGGACACAGTAACACATTACAACATGACCGAAGAAGAATACATAAAAGTATGCGAAGAACGGGCGAGAGAGGAAGCAAAGGAAGTGCTTAAAAACTATTTAAGGCCATTCGATGAAGTGAAAAAGAGTTTTAGACCCCAAAATATGACTAGGGCGGAATTTGATAAAATTCTTGGAGAGATGGAACGAAAGGTTAATTAAATATCGTTTACGGGTAATTTCGAGGTGAACAGCAATGCAGTGCGAAGAATGTATGACATTTAAAGAGAAAATGGAAAGTGAAGGATGGCATAACTGTTATGACATGGAGCCACCAGTAACCGGAATGTATACGGTGTATAGAGGCAATGGAAGTGTAGGAAAGGCTTACTATTGCGGTAATCACACTTGGGAAAATAAAAGCGGTTGGAGTATTTATTGGTGGAAGTAATATACAGAAAGGATAAGAGTATGGATATTAAAGAATTTGTGAAGATGCTTGATAATCGGGAATATGGTTTTCCTCAGTTTACCAAGGAGGAGTTACAAATCGCCAAGGAGAACGGTTTTGTAATTGTATATGGTGCATCGGATGATTTGATGGAGTTTTCTGGTGCCATCACGGATGAGGGCGATTGCTTCGACGGTGGAGTTGTATGGTTCAATAAGGAACGGGTAACAGACGGGCCGATTACCACAGCAGAAAGATGTATTGAAGCCCTGTGGTGCAAAGAGGATGATATAACATGGACATACAAAACGGACATTCCGCATGAGACCTTTATAATCTACGAAGATGGAGAGGCATATTGCAGGGGGATTGTATTTAGCCTTGAAAGTATGGGTTAAAGAACGGAGGGTAGTGTATGAGCGATTTAGTCAGCAGAAAAGCTGTAATGGAACTTATAGAGAGTAAATGTGTTAATGGTTGTCTGGGAACAGATGATACCACTTTGATAGATGCACACGGTCTGATTGATGATGTGTCAGATCTTCCCAGTGTAAACAGCGGATGGATATCCTGTAGCGAAAGATTACCGGAAAAATATGGAGAATACATCGCCATGATTGCAGGGGCAGAAGAATCAACTCACCTGTGGTATGCCCCGGATTGCTGCTATTGGGAAGATGAAGTTGGAAATACATACAGCGTCCTTGCATGGCAGCCCTATCCTGCATCGTATGATCCTGACAAAGGGCGGCAGACCAATGCAGAACGCATTAGAACCATGAAGGATAGTGAACTGGCTGCTTTTTTGAAACCGCTTGTTAGTCAGTTTACAACAAAGCAGGAAATCCTGAACTGGCTGAAAGATGTGCCGGTGGACTAATCCAAGGTTCCTTTTGGCAAATTAATATATCACATGTAACCAAGAGATAAGTTAAAGGAGCGGTGGCAGCAGTCTCCGCTCCGGGAAGGAGAGACAATGATAGCAAAATCAGATATTTATGAATTAAAAAGCAGACTTGACCCTAAAAACCTGTCCATAACCCGCTTGAAGGGTGCCTATATGTCTACGGATGCAGGCGTTATTACCAGAATTGACGAGAAATTTCTTGCATTGCCGGAAGAGGAGTTTTTCAAGTATCTGGACATTGCCAAAGAAGTATTTCAGCCTAAGGCGTTGGATAATAAGAATCTGGAACTGCAATTTGCCTCAGAGTCATCAGATATGCAGAAGGTATTATCTACCCTTGTAGCATCAGAATTGAAGGATGAAGATATGCTTGAGGTATTCTATCAGAAGCTAATAGAGGAAAACATCATGGTTGACAGGTACATGGTTCTTTTGTTCCATGATTGCTACGACGTTCCCAAAAGGACATCCGATGGCAATAAGTTGGATGAGTCAGAGGAGGTCTATGAGCATATTATCTGCGCAATTTGTCCGGTGCAGTTGGATAAGCCCGGTTTGCAATATGATGGGCAAGATAACTGCATTCGCCCCAAGCTGCGTAACTGGGTTTTACAGAAGCCGGCAGCAGGATTTGTATACCCTGCATTTGAGGGGCGTACCGCCAATATGGACAAGCTTCTGTATTTCTGTGCCAAGCCGCAGGAACCCAACCATGAACTGATGGATCGTGTATTGGAGTGCAAGCCCATCCAGACAGCAGCAGAGCATCAGGAGACCTTTGAAGATCTGATACATGGCGAAACCCAATCGGCAGAGCTGACAGAGGATTTTCTGGGCAAGATGAACGCCGTTTTCGAAGAGTTGTTGTTGGAGGAGCAGGCAAATTGCAGTGTGAAGCCCAAACGTCTTACAGACCTTGAACTTTTGGATATTGCTATCAAGGCCAAGGTACCGGAGTTCTATGCAGAGAGAATATCCAGAGCCTACGGGCGTAGATATTCCAGTGAGTGGCCTAAACTTATATGGCTTTACAATCAAAAGCTTTGCACCATGGAACACGAAAAGCAGCATAAAGACAGAATGCGGAGCCTGTTGGCACGCGCCGGGAGAGCTCTTGATAAGAGTGGTCAGAAGGATCTTGCAGAGGAGATAGATCGGTATTTGGAGAGGAGCAGATAATATGGGCGAAGAGGTTAAATTGACACTCCCCATTCAGAGAAAGTGGTTTCAAATGATTCTGAGCGGAGAGAAGCTCGAAGAGTACCGAGAAATCAAGCCATATTATGATGTGCGGTTTCAGAACGTGTTCGGTGCCATTTGGGTGGGGAGGAATTGATACAAGGTGACGCGGTTCCTGAGGAAATTAGGGAAGAACCTGAGCAATGGATTCGGTTTAGAAATGGATATTCTGGCAGCAGCCCTTATGTGGACGTGTTATGTTCGCTTTCTGTAGGAGAGGGGAAATTTGAATGGGGAGCTTGGCTGGGGGTGAAGTATTACCGGTTACATATTCAGAAATTAAGAGGGGGGCAGTAGTATGAGCGTTGTATTAAACGGATGCGTTATAGCTTATAGCTACGACAGGCTTTCTAAAAAATGCCGAAAATGTATGAACAAGGAATATTGCAGTGAGAAATACAAGGAGAAACAGGGCGTACTTGCTCCTTTTCAGCCGACTCCCTTGGAAGCTCCAGTGGAATTGAATGGTCTTGTAAAATTAGGGCAGACAGCAGCAAATAGTGGTGTCTCCGTTAGGGATGCGACAGATGCTTGGATTCAGGCTATGGAATGCTTGAATCATGCAAAGGCAGAGAGGGGGCAGATAAAACAGGAGGCGGATTATGACAAATAAAGAGAAAAAAGAAATGTTAGAATATATGCTGCATATGTCGGAATGTTATTTCAGAGTTTATACATCTTTCATCGCAAAAACTGGAAGCATTGAGCAGGCATATAGACTGACCCAAGATATGTTTTCAGCACTTTTTTCACAGAATAGGGGAAAAGCAGATTCAGTAAGCATCTTTTGGGACCAGAAGGGAGAATCAGATAAGAGGGAGGGGTAGATATGATAACACCTATCAAATCGCTAACAGTCAATGAGGTTTGGGAGAGAGAGGAAGACCTGCTTGTATCAAATGATGATATCAAGGAACTGACAAGGGATGAAAGAACCAAGGCGATTGACGACTTTGCAGAGCAATTACGCATTGACTGTCGTGCAAATACCTGCAAAGTTACTATCAACGGTATGAAGAATGTAGATATCCTGACATTGGACAGTGCTATGGACGTGATAACGGATGTAGCCAAACGGATGAAAGGCGAAGAGTAGAGCTGCTAGGGGGAGCAGTCATATTGAGTTTTACAAGACTGGGAAGGAGTGAAAATAAAATGGACTTAAACAACAACCTCATATATGCGGTAGACTTTGATGGTACTTTAAGCCTTGGCGCAGCATGGCCGGAAATAGGGGAACCGAACTTATTATTGTTCGATTTTTTGAAAAAGGAGAAAGAAGCCGGTGCCCGCTTGATTCTTTGGAGCTGTAGAAAAGGCAAGGAACTTGATACAGCCGTGAATTATTGCAAGTACCATGGACTTACATTTGATACAGTAAACGAGAATCTTCCGGAACTCATAGAAGCATATGGAGGAGACACACGGAAGATTAACGCGGACGTATACATCGACGATCGGGCCAGAAAGCCTTTTGAATTTACCTTCTTTCATGCCCGTCAGAAGATGCCACCGGCAGCAGCCGTAAAGGAAGATTATGGCAGCAGTCCTGATAGGTAGTTCATGGCAGCAGCCGTAGAAAAGATTTTTTTTATAAGCGAGAAGGAGAAGCACCATGAACCGAGCAAAGAGAAGAAACATACATAAGAACCAAGGGAGTAAACAATTTTTTAAGCAGGCCGCAACTACGGAGCAGCCGGACTTCTCCGGTGTGCCGCTTGCAACAGTGTGCCAGAGCATTCAGCTTCTGATTAACGAGCTCTATAGCAGGGGATTCCCGGTATACGATTTTGACAATAAGGATAAGTTTGTGCAGCAGATTCAGATTATCCAGGGAAAGGTTTATTTTCTTGTAGCAGAGGAGGATTTGGAACATGAAAAAGTATGAGGAGCACCTGACGCCAGACGCGGTGTTATTAAATAAGTACCTGAACCAGTACAAGCATTGCATCGGTAGAAAGAAGGCATTAGAGCATCGGCGCAATGAAATCAGCAGAGAATTTTCTAATCCGCTCAGCGGCATCTCCTATGATGGAATGCCACATGGCAGCGGAGAAGGAGTGGGCTGCGCTGCAATTTCTTTTAGGCTTGATGAAATTGATACAAGGATTAAAGAACAGATAGATAAGTCGGTCAAGCTTCTGGATGAGATTATGGATGTTATAGGTTTTTTGCCGGAGAACTCCATAGAACGGACGATTATTGAGCATCGATACATAGACCGCATGAACTGGGATAAGATTTGTAGGATAGAAAACATCAGTAGAACACCTGGGAACCGGTACTGGCGGAAAGGATTGTATCAGCTTTTAGAGTTTAAGAAGGTGCAGCAGATTATTCATGATTTTGAAAAGCAGCAGGAAGCAGCCGATTAGGCTCGATTCAGACATGACTAAAGTCTCTCTTTTTTTAAAAAACACTGAGATATGAATTAAAAATCTTGAATAGTTTTTTAGATGTGTTATATTATAGACACAAAGAGGGAAAACCGAAGTGGCTTACCCTAAAAATCAGCTTAAATTTTTTAAGCCGTCACATTTTCCGAGGATGTGGCGGCTATTTTCTTTTGTCCTTGAAAATCTGATAGCACAGACCAACAAGGGCAATATAATTTTTTTTAAGTGCAAGCATTACTGCGACCTAGTCCATTTCCTCAATTTCTCCATAATTTTTTTTAAGCTGGCCAATGCGGTAAACCCTCACACGGTCACGAACCGCCGCCGGCTATATCGGGGAGAGGGTGGAAAAAAATAAAAGAGTGTGATACAATCAAAACTATGAAGGGGGTGCAGCTATGGAATTAAAGCGGGTTAGAACCCTAAAAGGACTAACACAACAGGTTGTTGCGGATGGAATCGATTGTTCTCCCACCGTTTATGCACGATATGAGCGTGGCGAACGTGAACCTTCAATTGATACATTATTAAAACTTTCAGCTTTTTTTGGCGTTACTGTGGATTATTTGCTAGGCAACAGAGAAACTAGCCCGCCCATGTTTACCAAATATGAAATGGACTTAATTATGGCCGCTAGGGAAGCGGATGAACGAGCAAGGGAAGACGCCCTTAATACTTTACGTATGCACCGCATTGAAAAATAAAACACATATAAACACCGCCCGGAACTTATTGCAAATTGGTTTTGGAGTTTCATTTGTAGCGACTTGGAACGCTCGCACGGTGTGCGGTGGCATTACAGAGCCCCGAAGGGCTCAAAATATTACCATGTGACACGGTTTGGGAAAAATTTTATTTCCGTCTCTTGGTATTTCTTAATGTATTCTATGGGCGTGTCGGGTTCGCCGCCCAAGACATTGTTCAAAACTTTTTTCTGTCCTCTGTATTCGTCCGGGCTGGGAACCGGCGGAGCTTGTCCGGCTACATTACAGAAGGCGGATATTATACCGCCTTTAATTTATTTATTTCGCTTGCTGTTATTTGTTGCTCTAAATAATACCTCAATGAACTTTCGCAGCCTAAAACATTTATATAATAGTCTGCAAGTTCCGCAGTGCTGAATTTATCGAGAACGTGTCCAATATCGGAATAGATGCCGTTGTAGGTGGTTGGGCGGTTGCTTATAGCCTTTTCTACTTCGCTTTTTGGTTCTTCGAGCTGTCTTTCTTCGATAACTACCAATCTATCCGCGCCCATCTTACGAGCGTTAATATTGCCACTTTCAAAGCTCTTCAACATAAAAGTGATTGTTTTGCCTGTCTTACTGGGGATAATCTCCACGACTTCCGACTTATAGCCATAATTCCAAACAATAATATCACCAATTTTTAAATTTTTTGTAGCAGTTCCTTTTTGGTGTCCGCTGATTCCCTGCAATTTGATTGTATTTGCCATAATATCGACCTTCCTTTCGTTTGTTGCCTCTTGCGAGGAAAAGCAAGCCGGGGAGTCGAACCCCGGGAAAGCCTTTTCTTCTTGCTATGCGGTAATTCTGTTAAAAATATCAATAGTTTTTTCCGCTTCAACTCGCTTTCTGTCGTTCCAGTAGCCCCTGCGCTTGCATTTTAAAGCTTTTTCTGCGGTTGCTTTGGAATTTATGCCAATATGTGCAGCATTTCTTAAGGCTTGCACATCTTCGGGGCTTAACTTAATAGCTTTTAAAGTGGTTGTGTTAATTTCATAGTTATCAATGTCATTGGGGTGCAAGTCCTCACAGAGTGGTATATATTCATCACTTCCCATATTCTCGCCAATATTCCAAATGAAAAACTGGGGCGGGATCTTGTCGACGATTTCAAAAACGTCTGTTCTTTCGCATAAGTTATTTTTTGCATAAATCTTTCCATTTTCAATTTTAAACATAATATCCACCTTTTAACCTTTCTTTAGTTGTTAGCCTGCCATCATCAGAGCCGGGAGGCTGTCCCACGGCTGACGCTCCAAGGTGGAGCGTTTCGGCTTATTTCTTTGTTTTGGTGCAGGTCTCATAGTTAGCACATCCACAACAAGGAATTGACTTTGTACAGATGTCATAATGAAAATTATACGCTTCCTGTCGTTCGGTCTGTCTCATTCCTAGAACTCTTTCAAGTGCTCGCTGTACTACCGGTAAAACTCCGGCACCGCTTTTGATTGCCTTTGATATGGCGATAAGCTCCGCATCTGTTTTGTCGTAGATGTTAGAAATAACATTGTTAAATTCTTCTGCTGTGATATCTAAATCTTCTAAATCCTGCTCGTATGTTCTGAATGTTTCTACGATTTCAAATTTTACACTTGGAGCAAAACTCTCAAACGGCGAAAATTTTTCTGTCCAGTAAATTCCGAGTTTTCCGTTTTCTTCACAAACAGTGAAGACCTTGTCATAATTTCTGGCCTTTATTTCTTTGTTGTTAGTGTCGAATAAGTGAACCTTGATTTTGTCGTTAATCTTCATATTATTTTTACCCTTGATACATGCTAAAATGTATCTACCTTTCTTTTGATTGGTGCCGTCGGTGTGTCTTGGTCCGGCGGCTTTTGGTTTGCTGTTGAATTTATAATACACCAAAAATAATGTAAACGCAATATGCAATTACACCAAAAACAATGTAAAGAAGTGACAAATAATTTGTGCATTATTTATAATGTAAAACAGTTGAAAACAAATTAAAAATAATGTATACTATATAAAAATATTATATGGAGGTGAAAAAAGTGTTTGTATACAAATTTGATATATTAAAGGCTTTGAAAGAAGCAGGATACACAACAACAAGATTAAGAAAAGAAAAGCTACTGGGAGAAAATGCAATTCAAAGTTTGCGTAAAAATGAGATGGTGGGCATAATAGCACTTGAAAAGATTTGCAAGTTGTTAGATATGCAGCCGGGAAATATTATAAAATATGAAGAATAAAAAACTTTAAAAATAATGTACACAAGCCTTGACAATACACCATAAATAATGTATACTTATTATTGTCAAGAGGTACAGAAAGGAGGGCTACTTGATGGAACACAGCGAAAGAGAGGAAAACGAAATGACAGTTTTAGAGATGCAAAGGTTTCTAAATCAGCAATACGCTGAGGGTAAAACAGAGCTGGAAGCCTATCGCAACTTGATGGCAATCCTGGGTTTAACATACCCACAAAAAACGGAAAAGGCTGACTAATTAAAGTCAGCCCCAAAAGAGAAAGGGCGGAGCGGTGAGGCTTCCGCCCTTTTCCTATATATCTTACTATAATCTATTTAAAAATGCAAGAGCCGCCAGAAAGGGCGGCTTTCTCTCGTGGGGCTGTCTAAATAACGCAGTTAGCCCCATATCGGCCAGACATCCACCACACAACCAGAGCCGGACAGCAGAGCAAGCCCCAATGGAATCAACAGGAAGTTGCACCGGTGCAACTTCCTGTACTGATAACGTTCTATACTGATGCATGTTGAACGGCACAGGCAGAGCGCAGATAAGGACAACACATTCCCCATAGCTAAACAAAGCACCATGGAAAGAAGACTGCAGCACCCCACACAGGACACCTACAGGCAACAACGAGCCGCCAAGCTCTGCAACATGGCAACAGATCCGAATAAGCACCCGAGCGAAGCCGAACAACTGTTTGCTCCAAGGTACTACTGAGACCTATATCCTATGCGGGTCGTGGAAAGCCCGATATTTTTGCCGATGAGAAACAAAATTTTTTGAGCATTTCGTTACGCCATTTCGCAAAAAAATGAAAAATAGTACAAAAGGGCACAAGTTTATGTGTTAAGGTAGTAATATGGAAAGTAAGAGATAACGGAGCCGCAAAGGTATCCGTTTTTTTGTTGGAGGGATGGAAGCAGAGCAGTAAGGATAGAGGTGTAACACATGGCTGAGAAATCAGAAAATTTAACAGAGAAAGGCTATTATAAGGTTGATGTTATTGCCAACCTCTTCGGGGTAAGTGTTCGAAGAATTCAGCAACTTACTCAGGAGGGCATTATTCCAACAGTTCAGACATCCCAAGGGCGACGGTACGAGTTGGAATCGACCATTCAGAAGTATGTAAAATATTTATCCGATAAAGCTTACGGTAAATCAAAGTCGGAAACAGAGGCGCGGTTGAAAGAACAGAAACTTCGTGCTGAGGTTGCCTTGAAAGAATCTCAGGGAGAACTTCACAGGTTAAGAACGGAAATAGCGGCAGGTAATTATATCTCCGTAGAGGAGGTTAAATTGGATTACAGCCGTTTTTTTTTATCCTTTAAAAAATTTGCCATGGCAATTCCAAGCAAACTTGCAGGGCGTTTGACCGGATTTGTAGACCCGGTGGAGGTGCGGCAGATAGAGAAAGAGCTGCAAAATGAAGTTACAAAACTTTTAAAGAGTTTTGTTGTTTCAGCGACTATTGAGGAGCGGCAGCGACCAAAGGATAAATCGGAGAGTTCGAATGGCTCCACGCCGTAAAAAAATATCGGTTACAGCATATCAGTACGAAGCTCTGCAACTATTGAGTCCCCCAGAGCAACTTACCGTGTCCGAATGGGCCGAGCGGTATAGAATGTTGGATTCAAAATCGTCAGCTATGCCGGGACCATGGAGCAATGAAGTAACACCGTATCTTATAGGTGTTATGGATGAGTTCAACAACTACGAGACGGAGCAAATTGTATTTGTTAAGCCAACTCAGGTAGGTGGAACGGAAGCATTGCAAAATATGGTTGGTTACATTGTGGCGCAGGATCCGGCACCGACAATGATTGTATATCCAACGGACGTTCTTGCAAAGTCGGTATCTGAGAATAGATTACAACCTATGCTTAAGGCTACTCCTGAGATAGCAAAGAAGTTTGACGAGAATTCACCGTTATTGGAGTTACATTTTGACGGTATGTATTTGTCGCTGGTTGGAAGTAATTCCCCTTCGGGACTTGCCAGTAAACCTATTCGTTTTCTGATGATGGATGAGGTGGATAAGTATCCCGGAGCAAGTAATAAAGAGGCAGACCCTATAAAGTTGGCGATGGAACGAACCAAAACGTTTCACAACAAGAAGATATATATTACAAGTACACCAACCTTAAAGAGTGGCCATATATGGAAGGCGAAAGAGAGTGCAGATATAGAGAAGCACTATTTTGTGCCGTGTCCTCATTGCGGAGAGTTTATTGAATTTAAATTTCAAAACATTAAATTCCCGGATGATGAGAACATGAGTTACGCAGATCGGGCAGAGGTTGCTACTTATGTGTGTCAAGAATGTGGCTGCATAATTACTGATAACGATAAGCACAATATGCTTCCACGGGGAGAGTGGCGTATAGTACGTCACAATACGAAATACGTTCGCAACGTAGCTTTTTGGATAAATACTCTTTACAGTCCTTTTGTTCGGTGGGCGGATATTGCTAAGGAGTTCCTTACGACCAAGGATGACCCGGAGGCTTTTCAGAACTTTGTGAATTCTTGGCTTGCTGAGCCTTGGGAAGATACAAAGCTTAAGACCAGTGCGGAGTTAGTACAGGAAAGACAGACAGATGTACCAGAGTTCGTTGTCCCTTCGTGGGCGAAAATGATAACCGGAGGCGTTGACGTTCAGGAGGCTTCCCTTTATTGGACTGTTAGGGCATGGGGAGATTTTCTTACTAGCCAGAACATAGCACATGGACAGGCACTTTCCTTTGAGGAAGTAGACAGGATAATGAATCTTGAGTATATGACCGAGGATGGCGAGCCACTACTTGTAAATCTGTGTTTGATTGACTCAGGCGACCAGACGGACACGGTATACGATTTTTGTGTTTACCATTCAGATTATGCGCTACCGGTAAAGGGTGCCAGTCATGCGCAGTTGAGTCACTATAAGTTGAGCAAGATTAACCGTGAAGGAAGTAGCGCAAACGGTATGACACTGGTTTTGGTTGATGGCGACAAGTACAAGGATATGATTGCCGGCCGTATGAGGAAACCAAACGGCCGTGGCAGTTGGATGGTTTATAATGGATGCGATTATGAATATGCTATGCAGGTCACGAACGAACATAAGGTAAACGTAAAAAGTGGCGGTACAGTACGCCAAGTTTGGAGACCGAAGTACACACATGCAGATAATCATTTCCTTGACTGTGAAGTTTATGCTATGGCTGCTGCTGATATTATGGGTGTGAGAACCTTGCATCTTGCGAACGAGGAGGCTCACGGCAGACAGAATCAAAAGGCGGAAGTAGAAGAAACGTCGGAAGAACAGTGGATTCAAAAATATGAAAATTGGATTTAGGAAGGAGGGAAATTATGGCCGACAGTACATATAGCACAAAGGATATGTTGAACCAAGTAAATGCGGCTATTATGGCTATTGCGGTAGGCGGTCAATCCTACAAGATAGGCTCCCGTTCACTTACAAGAGCAGATTTGAAACAGTTGTATGCAATGAAAAATGACCTAACAGCGCAGATTGCGGCAGAAAATTCTGGAGGACTTTTGGACGATTGCTATGTTGCATATTTTGACGGTCGGTAGGAGGGAATATGGGTGTTTTAGATAGTATTATAGCTGCGGTTTCTCCAGAGGCTGCTTATAGGAGAGAAGCATACCGGCAGGCGTATGATTCGTTACGAGATAATTACGATGCTGCATCCCGCGACAAATCAAATCGGAATTGGAGGGTAAGCAATTCTTCTGCTGAATTGACGGACAGGTACAGCCGTGACGATGTCCGAGCAAGAGCACGTGACTTGGAGCGGAATAGCGATATTATGAATTCTGTTGTGGGAGCCTTCATGAGAAATGTTGTAGGAGGCGGCTATCATGTTCAGGTAAGGACAGATGATCAGGAACTTAATAAGAAAATTGAGCAGGCATGGAAACGGTGGTGTAAGAAACAGAATTGCGACATTACCGGAACACAGAGCCTGAATCAGATTATCAGAATGGCCGTGAGGAGAAAGAAGATTGACGGAGGAATCCTTTTTGTAAAGAGATACACAAGCGAGGCTTTTGTTCCGTTTCAGATTCAGATGATTGAAGTGGATGAGTTGGATATAGGAATGATGCAGCCAAAGCATACTGGCAATAAGGTTGTTGGCGGCATCGAATACAATTCGTTTAACAAGCCCGTCGGCTACTTCATCAGGCAATATGATATAGACGGTTATAGTCAGAGTGACCCGGTATGGGTGGATGCAAAGGATGTGATTTCCTATTTTACAAAAAAACGTCCTTCACAGCTTAGAGAAATGTCGGATATGACTCCGACCATTCCCAGAATCCGAGATGTGAATGAGTTTATGACAGCCGTATCAGTTAAGGAGAGGATAGAAGCTTGCCTCTCTATTTTTATTAAGAAGACTGTGCCAACAACCGGAATGGGAAGGCTGAATGATAGTACTTCCGGTAGCAGGACAAATTATGACGGAAAGATACTTACACCGGGTATGATTAAGGAACTGAATGTCGGAGATGAGATTCAGGTTGTAAATCCTTCTGGACAGGGTGCAGATGCAACCAGTTTTACGAAGTTACAGCAGAGGCTTGTGGGAGCAGGTCAGGGTATCAGCTACGAGGCTACCAGCCGCGATATGGCAGAGAGTACATATTCTTCAGCAAGACAGGGACTTATTGAAGATGATCTGACCTATAAAGAAGATAAGGAACTCCTGATTGAAGTTTTGGATGAGATATATGAAACATTCATTATTTCAGCCGTTTTGTGCGGTGCACTTTCTATACCTCGCTTCTGGGAGGAGAAGGAGCGTTACTTGGTGCATGAATGGGTGCAGGAGCCTAAGCCTTGGATTGATCCTTATAAGGAATCCAATGCAAATATGATAGCCATGAAAACCGGGCAGAAAACATTTAAGCAGATTGCCGCCGAGACCGGCCGAGATTGGCGTGACCAAGTAGACGATATGGCCGAAGTATTGGAGTATGGCAAAGAAAAAGGAGTTGATATGGGAGGTGTTGTGTTTGGAATCGTTAAAAAAGAAAATGATGAGCCAAAGCCTGATGAGGGCGGCGGAGGAAACGCAGGCAAAAAGGAATAGCGAGCGCGCAGGAAGCCTGCAAAGGTGCTTTTTGGATTGCAATATCCGGGCTATGGAGGACGAAGGAAACGAGCGTAAGTTTGTTCTTAGCTTTTCTTCCGAGGAGCCGTATGAGCGTTGGTGGGGCGTAGAAATTCTATCTCACGCGGAGGGTGCTGTTGATTTGACACGCCTTAATACCATTGGTTGTGTGCTTTTTAACCATAACAGGGACAAGGTGCTTGGTAAAGTACTTCGGGCATGGGTAGAGAATAACCGAGGTTACGCGGAAATCGAATTTGACGATGACGCAGAGGCGGAAGTTATCTACCAGAAAGTAAAGAACGGAACACTGAAAGGTGTGTCCGTTGGTTATAGAGTAATTACATGGGAGGAGGTCGCAGTTAATAAGAAGTCTAGTGATGGACGATTTGAGGGACCTTGCGACGTCGCAACTTACTGGGAACCATATGAAATGTCCATTGTGAGTGTGCCGGCAGACCATACCGTTGGTGTCGGACGTTCCCATGAGGAGCCTGAGGCAAAAGAGCCTGAGGCAGCAGAAAAGGGAGTAAGCAGCTTTTACTATAATGAAAAGCAGCTCCAAATAAACAAAAATCTTTCAAAATAGGAGGTAAACAAAATGAATCTTGGACAGATGATTCAGAGACAGCAGGAGCTTCTTGACACAGCAAAAGCTGCACAGAGAGAGCTTACTGCAGACGAACAGGCTGAATTTGACAGACTGCAGAGAAGTATTGACGCTATCAGAGCCGCAGGGGCAGGAGCAAATCCTGCAGCAAACCCCGCAACAAACCCCGCAGCACCCGCAACTGCACCACCCGCTGATAATGCAGACAGCGTAAGAACAGCAGAGAGAGCTAGATGCACTGACATCACTACTCTTTGCAGAGAGTTTAATGTATCCGCAGAGGACCAGGCACGTTATCTCAACGATGGCACCACTGTTGATGCCGTAAGAGCAGCCATTCTGGACGGAATGATGAAGAAAGGCGCACCTATTCCACAGAGAGGTGTTGCAGATGTTACCGCAAGTGCCGAGGATAAGTTCAGAGCAGCGGCAGCAGATGCACTCATTATGAGAAGCGGTATGCAGTTGCAGAATCCCGCAGAGGGTGCAAGAGATTTGATGGGAATGTCCCTTAAAGACCTTGCAATCGATTGTTTGCAGGCAGAAGGACAGAGTGGCCTTAACAGACGTTCTGCTGAGGATATCTATAATATGGCTGCACGACAGTTCTTTAATCCTACGGCTGCTTTCCCTAGCATTTTGGATAATGCCATCAATAAGGCATATGTGGAAGGCCACAAGACCGTTGCGGTTACATTTGATCAGTGGACTAAGAAGGGTAGCCTTAAGGACTTCAAGACCCACGATAACAATTACTTGGCTGGCCCTGCAGGAGAGTTTTTGGAAGTGCCTGAAGGCGGCGAATTGAAGCATGACGTATTCGGAGATGAGAAGCTTCCTACCAGAAAGCTGAAAACCTACGGTCGTCAGTTCACACTTACCCGTCAGGCGTTCATCAACGATGATATCGACCTTGTAACAAGAATGCCTGCTAAGTATGCAGCTAGCGCGAGAAAGACCATCAACAAGCAGTGCTATCAGATTCTGGTTAATAACCCTGCTATCTACGACGGTACTGTGTTGTTCTCCAAGGCGCACGGTAATCTGATAACAACCGGAACCGGTATTACTCAGGCTTCCATGCAGGCTATGATTATGGCATTGCAGAATCAGACCGACCAGTTTGGCGACGCAATTATCATTCGTCCTGCGATCATTATTGTTCCTTCCGGTATGGCGTTTGATATCTACACTTTGTTCAACAGCCCTACTATTAACACCGAGGGTAACACTCAGGCTGTGAATCCTTTGTATCGTTATGCTAACCATATTCAGGTTGTTGAGGATCCTACTATCAATGTGCTTTGCGGCGGCTTTGGCAATGTAATGCCTTGGTGGTTGCTTGGTTCCAAGGACGACACAGACTTTATTGAGGTAGATTACCTGAATGGTCAGGAAATTCCTACCATTCGCAGAATGGAGACTCCCGGAAGCCTCGGTTTAGTATGGGATATCTATTTGGATTGGGGTATCAGTGTTATAGATTGGCGTGGTGCTATTAAGAATCCTGGTATTAAGATTGATAGCCCTTTGGTGTAATAAGAATAAGGAGGTAAACGAATATGTCTAAAGCAACATATTGGCAGAGAGGCGAGAGCCTTGATTATGTTAATGAAGGCAGTGCCGTTATTGAGGCAAACACCATTATTGACTTCGGTACAAGAATCGGTGTAGCAGGCACCTCTATCAATCCCAATGAGAAAGGTTCTGTTCATGTAGCCGGTGTGTACGAGATTGCAAAGACCGGAACGGAGGAAATCGCTATGGGCGCTGCCGTTTACTTTGATGGAACCGGCATTACTAACAATGCGACAGACTCTACGCCTGCCGGCTATGCAGCAGCGAAAGCAAAAGCAGATGCAACAGTTGTTCTTGTTAAGCTGTTGGGATAGGAGGTTGCCATGGGTAAAGACATTAAAAATGAGGAAATCAAGACTGACGAGACTGCGGAGAACACCGCAGTCTCCGAAAGCGGAACTGAGGATGTAGGTACCGAGGAAGCAACCACCGAGGAAGCAACCACCGAGGAAGTAGAGGATGTTCCGAAGCACCTTGTAGCAATTTGCCCGATTCTGTATCTTTCCCATCAGTACAAGGTGGGCGAGACGCTCCCAGCAAATAATCCCGATATGGTTGAGGCATGGTTGGCAGCTAAAACCGCCGTTTGGGTAAATGATGAGCAGACAAAAGCACTGGCGAAGGCACGGCCCGCAACAGCGGAGCCGGGTCAGCCGGGTGTGGCTGTTGCTTCGGAGTCCGAGGATGGCGACGATCTGGCGGGCAAGGTGCCCAAGACTAATAGACGTAGTAAAAAGTAAGGTGGCGGTAGTATGACATTCAAGGAACAGATAGCATTGGATAATAAAACGGTATTCATGAACGAGGATGAGTTTTCAGAAAAGCATCTGATAAATGGTGTAGAAATATCTTGTATCGTGGATAACAACGAGATGATTGACAGAGAGAAGCGTTATCAGTATAAGCGTAGTTTGTATGCAGATGGTGTTTATATTAAAACGCTGCTAATCTATGTTAGGGAGGAGGATTTTGGGCCGTTGCCGGCAGTAGGAAGGGTAATAACCTTTGATAAGAAATCCTATCTTATTTCTGATGCAATCAACGAGGATGGTATCTACTCATTGCTTCTGGAGGCGAATAAGACATGATTCATTTTCAGGTGGAAATGCAGGACTTGACTCAAATCGAATTCGCATTGGGTATGATGAAGGACAAGTCCAAAATGGTACTCAGAACAGCTATTAACAATACGGCAAAAGAGACAGTAACACTTCTTGTGGATGAAGCAAATAGGCAATACTATATTGCGAAATCAAGGGTTAGAAAGACCATGACAACCAAGAAGGCGACGGTTGGAAAGCTGGAGGCTATCGTTACATCTTCGGAGCCGGTTAATGAGTTGTACGACTTCAAGGTAAATCCAAGGACTTACATACGGGGCGGCGGTGCGCCTGGGGGATATAAAGGAAACGTGCGGAGGGATAAGGCCGCATCGAAACTTGTATTGAAGCCGGGGGCAGCAGGGGACCAGTACAAAGCCTTCGTTGTGCGGTACCAGAGTGGACACATTACGGTTGCTCAACGAGTTCCCGGTAAAAGAATGAAATCGAAGCCACATAAGGAGTTTGTAAAGTCCCTGTTTTCACCTTCTACTCCTAATATGCTCGGTTATGAACAGGGCGTATATGGTGTAGTAGAACCGAAAATGTATGATATGCTCCAGAAGAACATTCAGGAGCAAATACAAAGGTATTTAGGTTAGGAGGTAGTTTATGACACCGCTTATGTTGCAGGATGGACTTGTAGAGGAAATGAAGCGATTGCTTAAAGGCTACCGCTACAAGACCCCGGCAGGAGAGCATGTACCTATCAAGGTGTTTCCACAAAGTATTCCTGTCAATGAAACCGAAGATGATGAGGATCCTATACCTTATATTATAGTCCGCTTAAAAAGCGGAAATGATGATGGAACGCAGGACAGCTTCAATACTGTTGAGGTGGTAATTATCATTGGTATTTGGGATGACGCATTGGATTCACAAGGGCACCGTGATGTAATGAACATCATTCAGAAGGTTTACGAACGTTTCCATAAGAATCCAAGCCTTAATAATAAAGCTGTCTATAGTGGAGGGTTTAACTGGGCAATGCAGGAGGATGGTTATTATCCGTATTTCTTTGGTGCCTGTAGTTTGAAATTCCGTATTGCAGCTATCAGAAGGGAGGACGAATTTGCATGAGTTCAAAGAAAAAAGCTACTGTGGTTAAAGCACAGGGGGCTTCCAATTTGACGTACTTAGGACCTACCATCACCGGAGTGGTGCGACATTCCACGACATTCAAAGACGGTATTCTGCCGGACAAGGTTAAAGAATATGTGGAGCAGTTTCCGGTAATGAAAAAACTCTTTGTTTCCATGGAGGATATCCCCAAGGTGACAATAGAGTTGAGGAAAGAGCAGAGTGCTTTGGGAACAATTTATTCCCAAGTCGAAAATAAATTCAAAAAATAGGAGGAAAAAGAAATGGCAGCTTATAGGCACGGAGTAAGGGTTCAGGAGAACCCTACGAGCATTTCAACACCTGTCGCTAACCAGAGTGGTGTACCGGTTATTTTCGGCACAGCACCTGTTAATCTGGCGGCAGACCCTAGTAATGCAACCAACAAATTATTCTTTTGTAAAACTTTTGCAGAGGCAAAGGCAGCAGTCGGTTATTCCGAGGATTACGAGAGATATACGTTGTGTCAGGCAATGGACGCATTCTTCAAGGTATTTGGTGTGGGTCCCATTGTTCTTTGCAATGTACTTGACCCTACTAAGCACAAGAAGGTATATGAAGAAACTTTGCAGGTTACAAACAATCAGGCTGTGTCTACCAAAGAGGGCGTACTGCTTTCTGGATTGACTGTAAAATCCGATACCAATGACCTTGTTCTTGGCACAGATTATACAGTAGAGTTCAACGATAAGGGTCAGGTTGTTGTTACTGTTATTGCAGAGGGTGTTACATCTGTAAACTTGTCAGGTAACATGGTTGATCCTTCCGCAGTAACAGCAGATGATATCATCGGTTCCTATGATGCTGAGAGTGGTAAGGAAACCGGAATGGAGCTTGTAAGAAAGATATACCATCGTTTTGGGGTAGCACCCGGACTGTTGCTGGCACCCGGTTGGTCCCACATTCCCGCTGTAGGTACTGCACTTGCGGCAAAATGTACAGATGTTAGTGGCGTATTCAAGTGCGAGTGCGTTGTTGATATTGATTGTAGCACCGCAGGAGCAAAGAAGTATACCGATGTGGAGAAGGTAAAGAACGACAGCGGATATCTCAGCGAGCATATGATTGCGATGTGGCCTATGGTTACTTGCGCAGGCAAGCGTATGGCTTATTCTGCTATCTATGCAGCTATGGCGGCTTACACCGATTTCAACAATGACAGTGTTCCTAATCTGTCCCCTTCCAACCATGCACTTAAAATCAGTGCTACGGTTCTGGCAGATGGTACAGAGGTTGACCTTGACACCATTCAGGCTAACGAACTGAACGCAGTAGGTGTTGTTACCGCTGTAAACATGAACGGTTTTAAGGCATGGGGTAATAATACTGCAGCTTATCCGGGTATCACAGATCCGAAAGACCGTTGGATTTCTTGTCGTAGATTCTTCTCATGGTGGGGAAACAGTTTCATTATGAACTATATGGAGAAGGTGGATAGTCCCGCGAATTATCGTTTGATTGAGTCTATTGTTGACAGCGAGAATGTAAGAGGAAACAGCCTTGTTTCTCAGGGCAAGTGTGCCGGTATCAAGATGGTATACAGCAAGGACGACAACCCTATTACCAGTGTACTGGATGGAAAGATTGTTTTCAGACAGTACCTTGCACCTTACACACCGGCAGAGGATATTCTCAATGTTCTTGAATTTGACCCGTCCATGATTGAGGCGGCTTTAGGAGGTGAATAAGCATGAGTGCAATTACAAACGTACCTGAGGTTATTAACAATTTTAATGCCTATCACAACGGCAATGTTTTGGTAGGTGTTTCCGGTGCCGTTACTCTTCCTAATTTTGATGCAATCACACAGGAAGTAAGTGGTGCAGGCATCCTTGGTACATACGACACCAGTATTGTGGGTATGTACAGCAGCATGACACAGGAGGTTCCTTTCCGTATTCTGGATGAGGATATCTTTACTTTGATGAATCCTTCCGAACTTGTGGATTTGACTTTCAGAGCTTCCGCACAGTCTACGGTAAAGGCAACCGGAGCTGTAGATTACAAGGGTATGCGTATCGTTGAGCGTGGACGTTTAAAGAGTTTTACGCCCGGTAAGCTTGAACTTGGTAAGCAGATGGATGCAAGCGTTACTTTGGAACTCCTCTATATCTTGGTTGAGATTGATGGAGAGATCAAGCTTGAATATGACAAGCTGAATTCCGTATTTGTTGTAAACGGAAATGACCTTTTGGAGAAAGTGAGGGCATATAGCTAATGGATAAAAACGAGAAGATGATGGAGATGGAGGCAGCGGAAAACGCTGCCTCTGTTGATGTAGAAGATGAAGTGAGCATGGTTATTAAGTTCAAGAAGCCTTATCGCTTCGAGGGCAAGGAGTATACAGAGGTTGACCTGAGTGCTCTTGAAGATTTGACCGCTGCGGATATGATTGCAGTAAATAAAATCATGTCTCGTACTTCTACAAGTATTGAGGTAATGCCTGAGGTAACGGTAGAGTATGCTTGCCATTTTGCAGCAAGGGCGGCGAAGCTTCCGGTTGAGTTCTTTACGAACCTTCCTCCCAAAGAGGCTATGAAGGTTAAGAACCGCGTCATGGGTTTTTTATTCGGGTCGGATTAAGACCTTCGGATGTGCCCAAGTTGCGGAAAATTATTATTCAAGTATCAATGACATTGCAGACAGGGATTGATTATCTTTCATCCCTGTCTGTTTCTGAATTATTGGACACTGTTAAGGAGGTGGCAGAGGTTGTCGACGACAGGAAAAGAATACAAGCTAGCAATCAGAATCGCAGGCGTCATTGATAAGTCTTTTACAACCAGCCTTGCTACAGCTAACGCGGCATTAAGACAGAATATCGCTACACTGGATAAGAATTTCGTCACCTTGGACAAAGGATTCGATAAGATTATGAGTTCAGGACAGAAGTGCTTTTCGGCTATTGCTACCGCCGCCGGTGTGGCGACCCTTGCTATTGGAGCTGCCACTGCTGCATCTATAGCAGTAGGTTCAGAGTTTGAATCGGCTTTTACCAGTGTCAAGAAAACCGTAGACGCTACCGAGGAGGAGTACAACAGGCTAAAGAAAGATATTTTGGAAATGTCAAGAGTGCTCCCTTCCAGTCAAGCGGAGATTGCTGAGGTAATGGCGATTGCCGGACAGTTGGGTATTGATGATAAAGGCTTAGATAATCTTACAAAATTCACGGAAACGATGATTAACTTAGGTGTGTCTACAAACCTTTCAGCGGAGGAAGCGTCTACAGCCCTTGCGAAGTTTGCCAATATTACGGGCATGGATCCGGCGAACTATGAGCGGTTAGGCTCTGTAATTGTTGACTTGGGTAATAACTTTGCTACCACAGAGGCAGATATTGTACAAATGGCTACTAGACTTGCTTCTACCGGAGACTTAGTTGGTTTATCAGAAGCACAAATTATGGCACTTGCTACGGCAATGAGTTCTGTTGGCATTGCGTCAGAGTCGGGTGGTTCTACCATGAGTAAACTGTTAAAGAAGATACAGGTTGCAGTGGAAACCAATAGTGATTCATTGGCGGATTACGCGTCTGTCGCCGGATTGACAGGAGAGCAGTTTAAGCAGGCATTTCAGGAGGATGCGGTAGTGGCTATGTCTGCATTTATTGGTGGTTTGAATGATGCGGAACGAAACGGGAAGTCTGCCATTGCAATATTGGAGGATATGGAGCTTAATGAAATTCGTTTATCCAATACAATCCTTGCACTTGCAGGAGGCGAGGATGTTATGAGCGATGCTATAGCTACGGCTAACGAGGCGTGGCAGGAAAATACGGCCCTTGCAATCGAGGCCGGCAAGCGTTATGAAACGGCAGAGAGCCAACTACAGGTTATGCAGAATGCTTTTGAAGAGTTAGGAATTGTAGCCTATGAAGATTTACGAGGACCGTTTGTGGACACAATAGGAATCATCACAGAAGGGGTTTATGACCTTACAGAGTATGTGGGCAGTTCCGACGGAATCAGCAAGTGGTTAAGGAATATCGGTACGGAATTACCCACCTTGCAGCGCAAGGTTAAGAAACACGGAGAGGATATTTTGGAGTTCTTTGACCCTCTTATTGAAGTAGGTAAGTGGTTCTTGAAGAATCCTAAGGTAATCGCATCTGCGCTTATTGGTATCGGTACAGCTCTTGCGACTTACAAGATAGCATCCTCTTTGGTTCATGTGGTAAATGCTATTATGACTTTTGCGAGCATGGGGCCGGTTACGCTTGGAATCGTGAGCGTTGTTGGTGCATTAGGACTACTTGCAGGAGCTTTGGCAGGGGTTGAAATGTATCTTGACGACATGACAGACCAAAATCTTCATGAACATTTTGGAAACATAGCCCTTTCAATGGAAGAAATCCAAGCGGTTGCAGAATACATCTTAAACTCAAATAGCCTCAGTGGGGTGAAGGAGGCACTTTCAGAATTTGAGGAGATTGATGAGTTCGCATCCGTTATGGAGGATGCAGTTTCCGAAATAAATAAAATGAATTGGAAAGTGTCTATAGGAATGGAACTTGCCGAGGATGAGCTGGAAGAATACAAGGCGGCCATTGATGAATATGTGGCAGCAGCCCAGGAATACGCTTTGCAATCCCAGTACGCTGTATCCCTGAACCTTAAATTAGGAATAGGGGATGCAAACAATGAAACAATGGGAATTGCAGAAAAGGTAAACCAATTCTATGCTGATTCCTATGAAGAAATGGTGTCTCTGGGAGAGGATTTGAGTGCCGCTGTAAACGATGCCTTTAGCGACAAGATTTTAGACCCAGAGGAGATAGTTGCTATTTCTGATATTCAGGCAAAAATGGCTAAGTTGCAGGAATCTCTTGCGACAGGAGAATTTGACGCTCAACTTTCCGTTCTTGGCCTTAAGTATGCAAATGGTGCAGCACTTACCCCTGATTCATTTATGAATTTACAGGAGGAACTCGGCAAACAGATTACTACAGCTTCCGCAGCATATGAAGAATCATATGCAAAGAATTATGCGTCTGCAAATGCAGCTTTGCAGGAGAATGCTATCACAGAATCTGAGTTTTCCGAGATAACAGGTGCTTTGCAGCAGGAATATCTTGATAATATCAATGCCCTTGCATCGAAAGCTGCACAGTTCCAACTCGACACGATATCTGGTCAGTACATGAAGGATATAAGCGACGCGGCATTTAGTTCTGTAACCACAGATTTGCAGTGGTTGCAGGAACAACTCGGTTATACGGAAGAACAGCTTGCCATGATGGACTATGATCCGTTAGAGACTTACTGGACGGATATTTATCAGAATCTACTCAATGATGAAGATTTCTCGGAAACTAGGAGAGCTGTAGGGGAGCTCATGAAGTCCATGGAACCTACCATTGAGGAGATGGAAAGCATCAAAGCTCAGTATGAGCAGCTTGGCAAGGAAATCCCGGAGGAAATCGATTCTGGTCTTGAACAGGCAGAGTTTTTAAAGGGAATTGCAAACGGCGACATGGATTCTATATATCAGTTAATCGGTGCTCAGATGTCGGAAGGAGAATACGGCGAGGTCCTTTCAGACCTTATTGAAAGTGGAAGGTATGTCCCTGAATCTCTTGCAAAGGGAATGACTGAAGCACAAGAGCAGTCCATAAAACCGGCAGTAGAAGGAATGTACGCATGGACGCAGAGTACTATCAATGATTACTATTCCAATGGATTCACAACAGAGTCCGATGTAAGCATATTGCTTAATCCTACGCTTAGTGGATTGGCCCGATTCAATCTTCCGATTAACCAGAGAGCCAATGGTGGTTTGGCAACCAGACCGGAGCTTACATGGTTTGCAGAGAAGGGTCCGGAAATGGCTATTCCGATTGATGGAAGCAGAAACGCTATTTCACTTTGGGAGCAGACTGGACGCCTTCTTGGAATGAATAGTACATTGGATGGACTGGATTTAAGCAGCGGCGGCAGCCCTCGTATTGAGTACAGCCCTACGCTCCAGTTCTATGGAGATGCACCTAGTCAGGACGACTTAACGGAGGCTTTGAGAGTGTCACAGGATGAGTTTGATAGCCTTATGGATAGGTACTTTAAGACACGCGGACGTGTGTCCTTTGGATAAGGAGTGTGCTTATGGCAGCAGTATATAAAACTAAGTCCGGCGACGTATGGGACAACATAGCAAAAGAGGTATATGGAAGTGAATCGTATACCTCTTTTTTGATGGCTAACAATCAGGAATTCATTGATTACTTTGTTTTCCCGGAAGGTATCAAGCTTATAATTGAGGATAAACAAGAGGAAGCAGTAAGCTCGCTTCCAGATTGGAGGTCGTGATATGGCCTTACCGCGTCAGGTTGGACTTACAATTAAATATGACGGAACAAGTCAAGGGGCAGCAGGAACCGGGGCAGGTGGGAGCGGAAACACGGATGGTTCGCCTAGCTCGTACACTGTAGTCAGCGGAGATACACTCTGGGCAATCGCCAAAAGATATTATGGCAGCGGCATGAAGTATACAATCATTTACGATGCCAATGCAGTCACGATAGAAGCGGCCGCTAAGGCACACGGTAAGTCCAGTTCTGAAAACGGACATTGGATATGGCCCGGAACTGTGCTTACGATACCAGGAATTGCGACGTCGCAGGCATCCTCAACTACAGGAATATCGAGGGGAGATAGTTCAGAGCTTGGAAATAAGATTGCGAAGGCAGTAACCGGCTTTTCCTATACAGATGTTGCCAGTGGTAAATCGGACAGTGTTTCAATCACGCTTCACGATATTGAGAAAGAATGGCTAGGGGAATATATGCCAGAACGAGGCGCAAGCTTTGGGGCGGTAGTATCACTTATCAATTGGAATGAGGAGGAATGTGTTGATAAATTTGACTGTGGTACCTTTATTCTTGATGATGTGTCTTTTTCAGGAAGGCCGTTAAACTGTGTCTTAGGTGGTGTAAGTGTGCCTACCATGGACGATTTTAAATCGCTGCCGAGAAACAAAACGTGGGAGAAAACTACGATTGAGGAAATTGCTTCTGAGATTGCAGGACGAGCCGGTGTTTCAATTTTCTATGATGCAGATACTATTCAGATTGCAGAAATGGAGCAGAACAAGCAGACTGACAGTGCTTTCTTATATTCCCTTTGTGAGAAGTATGGACTGGCAATGAAGGTCTACAATCACAAGATTGTTATATTTGACATTGTAAAGTACGAGGCGAAAGGTACTATCCTTACCTTGCATGAAAGAGATCTGAACTCATGGACCTATAATACAACCATTGAGGGGACATATACTGGAGTCAACTTAAGCTATACGGACCCGGACAGCGACGAGACTATTGACGTGACAATGGGAACCAGCGGGAGAATGTACTCTATCAATACTCAGACATCCAGTCGTTACGATGCAGAGTTGCAGGCGGCAGCTAAGGTCAATGCAGCCAATCGGGGAATTACAACGATGACAGTTACTATCAGGGCAAACATCAATATCGTAGCAAGTCATTGTATTGAGATTGAGGGGTTGGGTAAGGCTGACGGTAAATACTACGTTGACACGGTTAAGCACAGCATAGGAAGTGGCTACAATATGCAGCTTACCTTGCATCGCGTACAGACCCCGATTAAGGTCACAGCACCAGCGAAAACAGCCAGTGGCGACGGTTCCTATACCGTAGTATCAGGAGATACCTTGTGGGGCATTTCCAAGCGGTTCTACGGCAGTGGTACAAAGTACCATATTATTTACAACGCAAACGCGGATATCATCGAATCCACAGCTAAGGCACACGGTAAGTCCAGTTCTGAAAACGGACATTGGATATGGCCCGGAACGGTGCTTACCATACCGGAGGTGTAAACTATGTTTCTGAGAGTAGGAAAAGTAACAAATATATATCCTTCGACCGGAAAGGTTAAGGTTATGTACGAAGATGCAAAGAATGCCTCGCTACCACTTCCCATGCTTACGATGAATAATGAATACTCCATGCCGGCAGTAGGGGACAGAGTTGTTACGGCTCACATGGGAAATGGAAGCAGCAAGGGCTTTGTACTTGGAACATATTACGGTGGTGGCACACAGCCCAAGGCCAATGCCGGCTATCGTAAGGATTTTGGAGATGGAGCCTATGCCGCTAGTCAAAACGGCGCATATGAGATGTATGCTAAAGCAATCAGCTTACGTTGTGGAAATTATCATATTCTGCTTAAGGAGGATGTGGAAATCGCCGGCGATACAGTGTTTATTGAGAGCAAGGACGGACATCTATCAATAGATACCGATGCAGAGTTTATGGCAGCAGGAAACATACTCATTGAATCAGAGGGCGGCACTGTTACCGTTAAGGCAGACGAAATCACGCTAGGATGTTCTTACGGAAAAATAACCGTTGAAGAAATTGTGAAGCGTCTGGAACGTATTGAGGACGCATTAGGGATACCGCACACAATCTAACGAGGAGGTTTAAGAGATGGCGCAAATAGGAAACTTAGGCAAGCTGATTGTCTTTGAAGTAAGTAGCGACAAGGTTCTTACCTTCCGCAATATGAATCAGACAGTATCGGGGCGTTGGACTACCCATAATATCATCGGCAAAAAGCCTAAATCCGAGTTTTTAGGAGCGGGGCAGAGGAAAGTAAGCCTAACTGTCTTTTTGAGCGTAAATCATGGCGTGAGGCCACGTAGCACCATAGAAAAGATAGAGAAGGCAGTAGAGAATGGTACGCCGTTTTCTTTTGTCATTGGAGGAAAGAAAGTAGGCTCTAATCAATGGGTAATTACTGATATGAGCGAGACATGGGATGAAATTATCAAGGATGGTGTGCTTGTATCAGCCAACATCACCCTGACCCTTGCGGAGTATGTATAGGAGGTGGCACATGGAACCTTATGTGGAAATAGAGGGTAGCGGTTTCTCCCTAGAGGAATTTGAGAACATTAAGCAGTGTCTGGAAACACTTTGTTCCATTCAGGCGGGGAGTCAACCATTGGATAGGAATTTCGGTATTGACTATGACAGTGTTACAGGCTTTCCACTGAATGTTGCGAAGAATATGCTTGCTTTGGAAATCATAGAGAAGGTCACTGCCTATGAGCCAAGGGTAGAGGTTGAGTCCGTTAGTTTTAATGCAGATGTAAACGGACGGCTGATACCGCACATACATTTTGTGAAAAAGGAGGAATAGTGGATGGGAACTGTGTCAGAAAATTTCCCTGATATCAGTTTTATTGACAATAGCACCGTTGATGAAGTGCTTAATCAAATGGTTAATGATTATCAGGAGAAGCACAAAGAACTTACCGGTAGGGACATATCACTTGCACAAGCTGATCCGTATCGTTTGATTATGTATGCTTGCACCGTTCAGATATACCAAGCTATGCAGTATATCGACAATGCCGGAAAAATGGGTACTCTGAAATATTCCCGTGGTAATTATCTGGACAACATTGCGGCACTTCGAGGAGTTGAGCGAATACAGTCAACGGCAGCAGTTACGACGTTGAAGTTTTCAATCGAGAATACCATTGAATCCGTTGTTGCCATTCCGGCAGGAACCAGAGTGACAAATGGAAATGATATCTATTTTGCGACGGATAAGTACGCAGAGATAGCAGCAGGGGAAACGGCGGTTACTGTGTCTGCAACTTGTACGACGACAGGAACATGGGGCAATGGATTTGCACCCGGTGAATTTGAGGTGCTTGTAAATACACTGCCGTACATTGTATCTGTTACAAATATAGATGCAACAGCCGGCGGGGCTGATACAGAAAATGATGAAAGCCTGAAAGACAGGATTTTCAACGCACCGAGTACATATACCACTACGGGTACGGCAGCAGCTTATAAGTATCATGTCAAGAGTGTTGATACCACCATAAGTGATGTTCAGGTACAGTCCACGACTGCAGGTACTGTTGAAATATATTTTGTATGCAACGGTGGAGAAATTCCTACGGATTCCTTGATTGAGAAGGTATCAGAACACCTGATGAATGGTGATGTTCGTCCGCTTACCGATAATGTTGTGGTTCAGGCACCAACGACGCAGGAGTATGATGTTGAATTTGTTTATTATATTTCTACAAGCGACAAGTCGGCTGTGTCTACGATTCAGGCAGACGTTGACACTGCTGTGTCTTTATATAACATTTGGCAGACGGAGAAACTCGGCAGAGATATTGACCCTGGAGAACTGAATAAGAGAATCAGGGATGCAGGAGCAAAACGTCTTGTTATTACGAGTCCGGCATTTACCGTGCTTGGAAAAGACACCATTGCAAAGCTTGGAACCGTAAAAGCCACATATGGAGGGTTGGAAGATGGTTAGTTTGTATAACAGTAATATCACAGACATTTTGCCGGAGATATTGGCTGACAACGTGAAGGTAAAAGCATTGAGTTATGCCATTCAAAAAGCAATTCAAAGGCTGATGGACTACTGCCAGAACATTAGTATTTACGCTGCCATTGACACTGCACCGGAGGAGATTCTCGACCTACTCGCCATAGAGCTTAATACACAATACTATGATGATTCCCAGAGTATTGAAGTAAAGCGTAATCTGATAAAGAATACGCTTGTTTGGTATATGAAGATAGGAACGGCAGCGTCCGTTGAAGAGGCTGTGGCGACTATTTTTGGTATTGGCGAAATCGAGGAATGGTTTGAATATGGCGGGGAGCCTTATCATTTTAAAGTTAATACTTCAAATATCAATTCCACAGACGAGATGATTCAGCAGTTGACGGATATTGTTAGTACTATGAAAAACGTCCGTTCTCATTTAGAATCGGTTGTCGTGGAAGTGATGCAGATGTTACAGCTTTACAATGGATGTACTGTTGAAGTTATTTCAGATTCTACAACCATAGGAATTGATATGGACATATAAGCAAGGAGGATACAATGGCTGGGTTTAATAATTTAGCTTTGACTGCCAGTGGTCTTAAGGCCTTGTTGGCAGCGCAGGCAGGAACACCACTTATATTATCAAAAATAGGGATGGGTAGTGGTTCTGTCACCAACAGCACCACCTTATCAAATTTGGTAACACCAAAATTAATGATGCCAATTATAGAAAAGAAAGTAGATAATAACTCCGGGCGATTAATGATTGTTGCAAGAATGACAAATGAATCCTTGGAGGAAGGCTTCTACTGGCGAGAGACAGGATTGTTTTTTCAGGATAAAGACGGAAAAGATGTACTTTTCGCCTATTCATGTGTAACTGATCAATACGATTATGTACCTGCGTACAGTGACCAGAGATATGTTAAGCATGTCCGAATCGCAAACATAATCACAGATTCTGCAAATATTGAAGTATTAGAGAATGAGGGGCTTTTATATGTTGATACTCTGACCTTTTATGAGTTTAAGAATAACCTTTTTTCTTACAATGCAGAAAGTAAAACAATGACGGTTAGGACTACCATGACCGAGTAGCAAATGGGACAGAAAAATACTGGGAAAGGATGATATGCAATGGCAGAATTATCTTACGTTGATTTAGATGGCGAAGTATTGGAAATCGCAGATGAAACTGCAAGAGAAGATATCGAGGAGTTGAAAAAATCACAGGGAGAGGGTGTTGACGCTCACGCGGCAAAAACAGCAGATAACGAGACTTCGGGGCACGTTAAGTTAAGTGATTCAATTAATAGCTATTATGGTGTTAATGATGGCTTTGCGGCAACACCAAAAGCAGTCCAGACAGTCAATGAAAAAGTGGTGATGGCTCAGAATGCAGCGAATGCAGCTCAAGCCACCGCAGATATTGCAACAAATATTGCAAAAGGTAGAAATCAAAGTATTTCCTTTAAATCATATCAGGATTTAGTAGAAAAGCTGAATACAATGGAAGTAGATGAATTGTGTACAGGTCAAAATCTTTATATTGGTGCTACTGGTGTTCCTGATTTATGGATATATGGAACTGTTGCAACAAAATCAGAATATACCTATGTATCGGACGATGCTATTGTTTCTGCAATCGAGACTAATGTGTTTATACAGATGGGGTATTATCTCATTAGTTTTCTTGAAACACAGAAGGTAGACCTTACCGACATAAATGCAGAGCTTGCTAAGTGCGTCAAAAAAACAGACACAACGGTCAATGCTGGGGATAAGGCATATATGCGGACTGATAGCGAGGGCGGTAATTTTGGTCTATATTCTCCTGATGGAGGAAGATGGGAAGCGGACGCTAATAATGGGAATTATAGACTTTTCAGATATCCTACTGTTACAGAGGAACAGATATCTTATTGGTTCCAAAAAAACGGATGCTTCATTGCGCATTATGGTATTTATGCAAACAAAGTACTTAGTACAAGCGACAATAAGGCCGGGATGACAACTAATGAGGAGGGTGGTAATTTTTGGCTGATAGATCCGGATGGGTATAAATGGGAAGCTGATGCGTTTAATGGATATCTTAGAATTTTTAGGTACAATGATGATGGCACAATTATTGCTTTCACTTTTGCGCCCGATGGTAGAATACTTATTGGAGACAAAGCTGTAGCTTTGCAATCTGCGGTAGAAGAATTAAAAAAATCTGTCAGTGATGGAAAATCGTTAGTAGCATCTGCCATCACTGGAAAAGGTGTAACGACAGCCGCAGATGCCACCTTTGCTACTATGGCGAACAATATAGGGCAGATTGGAGGTTATAAGTTTTACAGTAAGGTATGCACACTTGGCAGTAGTGATGGAGGAACATGGTCAGGAGTAGCACTGAGTAATAGTTCATGGGTATATTTGGGAACTGTCAGTACACAGTCCAAGTGGAGATACTACCACAATCTCAATTTAGACCCTTCGAAAGTTGTTGCTTTAAGTGGAACCATACGTGAAGAAACCAATCACCTGAGAGAATCAAAAGCCGATGGTTATAGGTTTATGCCAACGTTTTCAGTTACTGCGGGCCTTTGGCATAGTGATACTGGATATGCAAGGGTATATCATGTGTGGGGCATTGATTCTCCAGATAGTGCAAGTTCGGGTGATGCTGATATTATCATAGATTTATACCCAGATTATATTGAATTTGGTTTCACAGGTGTTAATAACGCTACTCCGCTTGCTATAAAGTCAACTACTCCAACGTTTGAGTTCAGTTTTGTATATCAGGATATTGTTTAAAAAATGAATATCTCTTAAGGCTAAAGGCCGGATGCTTCATTTTGAGGTGTTCGGCTTTTTGTAATACACAATAGAAAGGAGGTATGTAATATGGACGAGGTAGCATTGGAGCGTAGAATGACTGAAATGGACCAGCGTTCAAAATCAAACCAACATAGGCTTGACAAGTTAGAGCCTATTGTAGGAGAGATAAGAACGATGTCAGAGACCATGGTTCGGTTAGTGGAAGAGGTGCGCCACACCAATGAGAATGTTAATTGCTTGAATACCAAAGTAGACCGCATGGACAGCAGAGTGGACGAAATGGAGAAAGCACCGGCAGTCGAGTGGAAAAGCACCAAAAAGAAAGCAGTAGACACTGCAATTGGAGTTATTGTTGGATTTGTAATGGCAGGTATTATGTGGGCTGCTGTACAAGCATTTTAAAATCAAGGAGGAAAAAGAAATGGATATTAACAAAATTTATGCAATCGTACTTATTGTAGCTGCTGTAGTAGTTGTAGCAACCTGTATTTTTACTTACATCAGAAACAAAAGCCTGAGCAACATCCGAGAGGATGTGTACCAGTTGTTTCGGCAGGCAGAAAATGATCCTAAACTTAAGGAGTCCGGACGCAAGAGAATGAAGTGGGTTCTTCAGCAGGCGAGAGCACTTTTGCCGACATGGGTTCAGCCGCTTATCACGGATGCGTTTCTTGAAAAAGTTGTCGAAAGGTGGTTTCGGGCGATTAAAGACTTATTGGATAATGGAAGAATTGATAAATCGCAGATAGAGGAGGAGAAATAATGACACCTATTCTCGGAAAATCAGTCGCTACTGCTGAGCAGATGGCGGCTCATTTATTGTCCAATAATCCTAATCCCAAGATTGATATGGAGCCGGTTGCATTTTGCCGGCTCTTTCTTTACATGGGAGCCTTGGAGGGAGTAAGAGGAGACTTGGAGTTTGCACGTACTTGTTGGGAGACGAATTATCTTAAATACGGTGGAACTGTTACACCTGACCAGAATAACTACTGTGGTCACGGTACGACCAGCACAACTAACAAAGGTTCCTGTTTCCCGGACGAAGCAACAGGGATGTTGGTTCAGATTCAGCACGCAAAAGGCTATGCAACGAGTGAGCCTTTGAATTATGAGTGTCTTGACGACAGATACAAGTATGTAAAGCTCGGCAGCGCACCTAACATGGAGGATATGGGCGGTAAGTGGGCTGTGCCCGGATATGATACGAAGAAGTATAGTTCCCTTGCTGAAGCCAATGCAGCGAAGGATAGTTACGGTTATAAGATTGTGAATATTCTCAATGAAATTCTTGGTATCAGCACAGACGAGGTTATTGTATCTGAGGAAGAATCGAAAGTGGAGACACCGACAGTAGGCATGGGAAGATGTTGGTTGACAGAGAATGATTGCTATAAGGCAGGAAAGACTATCAAGCCTACGGGTATCGTTGTGCATTCCACAGGAGCAATTAATCCTACCTTAAGGCGGTATGTTCAGCCTGATGATGGTATCATCGGCGCTAACGACTATAACAATCACTGGAATCAGGGAGGAATCTCCAAATGTGTCCATGCCTTTATTGGCAAGGATAAGAAGGGAGATGTCCGCATTTATCAAACATTGCCTTGGACTATGCGCTGTTGGGGATGCGGTTCCGGTAGTAAGGGAAGTTATAACAATAGCCACATCCAGTTTGAAATCTGCGAAGATGCTTTGATTGACGAAAAGTACTTCACCAAAGCATTTGAACAGGCGATTAATCTGTGTGCATATTTGTGTGAGGCTTATGATATACCGGTAGAGGAGATTGTATCTCATCGAGAGGCAAATAGCAGAGGTTTCGCTTCTAACCATGCAGATTGTGACCACTGGCTTGCAAAGTTCGGTAAGAATATGGACTGGTTCAGAAGTCAGGTTCAGGCGAAGCTTGGCAATGTGGCTGCAGAGGAAAAATCCGATTTGCCTTATAAAGTTAAGGTTGCTAATGTTGCGACAGGCGATGTATTGAATATCAGAAAAGAGCCAAGCTCCAAATCTGAGAAGACTGGTTCGCTTGCTTACAATGACCCTAACACCTATACGATTGTAGAGGAGAAGAATGGTTGGGGTAGATTAAAATCCGGCATTGGATGGATTAACCTTAAGTATACTATTAGGGCGTAGATTTGACAGTGAATAGCAGAAGTTGAAAATGTTGGAGTAAGGTACGTTAATTAAATGAATCTTGTCACAAATCTTGTCACGGAATAGTGAAAGTGCCGTATTTATCGCATTTATAAGCGTTTTTTTGCTGGGTTCAAGTCCTGTTATCCGCATTACCAAAAGCCCGAGTTGTTCGGGCTTTTTTTGTGTGTTTTGAAAAAAATGTAAAATTATGCAAAAAGCTGACATAAAGTTATTGACATTTTGCAAGAATGATGCAATAATACAAACATAACAAGTAAATATGAAAGGAAGATGCTATTGTGAATCCGAGAGAATTAGATGTACTTAATATTTTGTGGAAGACTGATGCACCCATGATATCCACTGAGATTGTCAATGCAGGGGAAGGGTTGACTCAGAGTACGGTGACAGCCGTGTTGCGTAAGCTTCTTCAGGCTAACATGGTTGAGGTTGTAGGCATTGCTCATAGCGGTAAGGTATTGAGCCGTACATATCGCCCCACAAAGGAATCCAAGGAACTGCTGATGAACCATTTTCTGGAGCAGTATATGCAGTTTAAAGATGTCATTAAGCCCGATGAGATGTGCAGATTGATTAAAACCAGCAGTAAGTAATAAGAGCCGGTGTGCAGAGGAAGCTACACACCGGCTCTTATTTTATATTTGCGTCGTATATATAGTTCGATTAAAAATAACGGTTTGCGGACCGCTTCATCAAGAACTTCACTTCACATTTGTGAGCTTCGCAGATGGCGCGTACGACCTCCTCCGCAGCGTCCTTGGCACTGTCATTGATACAAATGATACAGCAGTCTTTTTTGCGGTTGAACAAAGAAGGCTTAGGCCAACGAATGTAATAGGAGATGCGGTTCTTAAGAAGTTCCCGCTCAATCTCTTTTTTGCATTCGGGATTGTCTACTTCGCAGAGTTCAATTTCGTTATTAACTTTAACAGCAGTATAAAGCGGTTGCATCCTATCACCTCACAAATAAATTTCCTAATTATTATAGCACACTCTATGGTAAAAGTGCAACGAAATACTTGTCACATCTATAAAAAAGGGATATACTGATAATATTATAAGAAATGACTCCAAGTACGTTGGGAAAGGATGGTAGAATAATGGATTTTTTGAATAAGATAGGTGAGACAATTAATACAAAGGGACATGAGGTTGCCGGCAAGGCCAAGGATATGGCTGAGATTGCGAATTTAAAGAGTCAGATTGCCACCTGCGAAGAAGTAATTAAAAAGAATTATATGGAGATTGGCCGTTTGTTTATGGAGCAATATAAGGATGCGGAGGATGCTCCCTTTGAGAAACAGCGCAATGCCATTATCAATGCGCAGGCAGGGGTGGCTGACTTGCAGAGACAGATTCGCCAGATTAAGGGGTTATAAGCAGGGAACAAACGAAACAGCATATGATGATTGATTATAGAAGAAGTCCGAACGGTTGCCGTTCGGACTTCTTTGTTGAGTGCGCCTGGTGGCGCATATTGGTTAATCTGAACAGTGATGGCTGTTAATCCTCGTCGTCATCGAAAAACCAAGGGTCTCTCTGTTGAATTTCCCATCTGTGCTGATTGAGAATTGTCTCGTAATCAGGGTTCAGGAAGAACAGAGCATCATGAGGACATACGTTGGAGGTCCTGGGTGAATTTACCGTCTGTGTGCCATCAGGGTTCTCAATGATGGTGGTCGAGCCTGCAAGCAGTGCAGGATGTTCGGGCAGGGGCAGCGTTGCAATGCCATCATATGCGAAAGGACATTCCTGCGCTGCAATCAAACCACTGTAGTGGCAGATGCGCCCCTGATAGTGGATGTCACACAGTTCAGTAGGCTCGGTACCCTCTGCAAAGTATTCGGTAATGACACATCCTGCTTCGGCACAAAGACCGGGAGTAGGAAGTTTACCGGATTTGTTACAAACTTCAAGTTGTACCAGTCCGCTGGGAACCGCAAAGGCCTGATTGGGCAAATCCTCATGGATGCGTTTCATAATGGAACGCCACAGATTCTTTGCTACATCGTCCTCGGTACCATTCATGGATACGTTGTTGTCATAGCCTGCCCAGACAGTTGCGGTGTAGTAGGGAGTAAAACCTGCAAACCATACATCCTGCGTTTTCTGGGAGGTACCTGTTTTGCCTGCAATAGCCATGGAAGGATTGAAGTTACATCTTCCGCCTGTTCCCTTGGTCACTACGTCTGTCATGGCGTCTGTCAAAAGGAAAGCTGTGGTCTCCTTTAAGACCTGACGAGTCTCAGGGACGGTGTTGTCCAGAATGACATTGCCGTCTGCATCAGTAACTCTGGTGTAGAGCTTGGGCTCTGCAAAAGTACCCAGATTGGCAATGGAGGCATAGGCTGCATTTAGTTCATAAGGGCTTACACCGTAGGTAACGCCGCCGATAGCGGTGGATTGGTTTACATCGGAGAATACCTGATCTCCGATTGTCACACCGTCTGTCAGGGTGGTAAAGCCAAAGTTAATCAGATAATCATAACCCAACTGGGGTGTGACCACAGTGAAGGTTTTTACAGAGACGATATTTAGGGACTGCTCAATCGCATAGCGGATGGAACAGATTCCCTTCCAACCTACCTTGTTAACATCGTACCAGTTGTTGACAGGCTGACCGGAATCGTAGTTAAAGGGTGCATCATTATAAACAGTGGCAAGGGTCTGACCGTTGGCATCCAGTGCAGGAGCAAATGCAGCCAGTACCTTGAAGGTGGAACCGGGAGAGCTTCCCGCCGAGGTTGCACGATTTAAGGTTCGTCGTCCTTCCTTGGAGCCTCGACCACCCACCATGGCAACTACATAACCGGTAGTCTGGTCCTCAATTACAATGGCAGCCTGAGGCTGAGCGGTCATGGAAATGCTCTCTTCATAGCTTTCGGAATCAGTCTGCATACCAAGGCTTTCCATCATGGCGCCGCGATAGATGTCGATTGCTTCGTATGCCGCATCCTGTGAGGAGAAAATCAGATTAAATTTTCTGTCTTTGTTCTCCTTATACCAGGTCATCATATTTTCTTTGCTGAAATTGTGTTTTTCGTTATTTTTGTCTGTAATTGTCAGGGCATAATTTAAATACCAGCGGATGTTTTCGCTGTAATTTTCTTCGTTGGCAAATTCCTCGTCAGCAATGCGCTGAATTTTGGGGTCTAAGGTGGAATCAATGCGCAGACCGCCGGAGGACATTTTGTATTCAGCGGTAGCTTCGTCATATCCGGCCTCAACCAAATCGGCCAGTACCTGCTCATATACGGCATCGGAGAAATAGGAACCGGAAGTAGTGTCACCTACCTTGAAGTCTACATCGTAGAGACTGATGCGGTCATATACGTCTTCTGTATCTGCAATTGCAACGTCATACTCTTCCTTGGTAATAAATTCCAGTTCCAACATTTTGTCCAGACAGGTCTGGCGACGTTCCTTATTGTTTTCCGGATAACGGATAGGATTGTTGGCGGAAGGGTTCTGCGTAATGCTGGCAATAACTGCACTCTCTGAAATGGTTAATTCAGAACAGGATTTGCCGAAGTAACGCAGGGATGCTGCTTCCACGCCCAGAGTGTTCTGTCCCAGATTGATGGCATTCATGTAACGCAAAAGAACTTCATCCTTTGTGGAGTTTTTGGTAAACTCCAATGCCAGATACTGCTCCTGCAGTTTACGTTTTACCATTTTAATTAAGTTGCCGTCTTCCTCTGTCCAATTGGTGAAAACCGTGTTTTTCAAAAGCTGCTGGGTGATGGTACTTGCACCTTGTTTTTCTTTGCCGCCTGTTTTGATGAATTGCCAGCCGGCACGGAGAATACCCTTCATATCAATACCGTTGTGCTGATAGAAACGCTCGTCCTCGATAGCAACGAAGGCCTGACCCAAATGAGTGGGTACCTGGTCGATGGTCACTTCAATTCGATTGGAATTGGTGCTGACATATTGGTCGATTTCATTGCCTTCTTTATCGTATACAATAGTGGCTTCGCCGGAGGCGATTACATCATTGACATGAACCTGGGGAGTGGACTCTAAGATGCCGTGGAACATACCGATTCCGGCTGCTGCACCGCAGATGCCGATGCCAAGCACTGCCACCAGACAGAGCTTTACAGCGGTAATTCCCAGTTTGCGTCCCCATTTTCCTGATTTAGAGTTGAGTGCCTTTTGCTTAGCGCGGACACCTTTTTTACCGTAATTCATATAGTTCGCCTTTCTTAAAATATCCCATCTTGATTGATTTGCTCAAAGATTCTATATATTATATCAAAAAAAAGTATGTAAATAAAGGTTTTCTTTTGCTTATTAAGAATTGTTTCACATTTTGTCCAAAATATGCTAAAATTTATTCAACAAGTATAAAGGGGAATCAGCTATGGATGCTTATAAGGTGCTGTTAGAGGGTGGTGAGGGAGAGATTATAGAGAAAAAGTCCCGTTTTATTGCCACGGTAGCGAAATGCGAGACGGAGGAAGAGGCAGTTCGTTTTATAGAGAGCGTGAAGAAAAAATATTGGGATGCCAGACATAACTGTTCCGCTTTTGTCATTGGAGATCGCGGAGAACTGACCCGCTGTAGTGATGATGGTGAACCCTCAGGTACTGCGGGCAGGCCGATGCTGGAGGTGCTTCTGGGTGAAGGTGTCCGCAATGTGGCGGTGGTTGTGACCAGATACTTCGGCGGTGTACTGTTGGGTACAGGGGGGCTTGTGCGTGCCTACACACAGGCTGTGAAGGAGGGACTGAGTCATTGTGTGATTGGTACCAACAGGCACGGCAGCGAACTTGAGGTTGTTACCGATTATAATGGAGTGGGCAAGATTTTATATCTTTTGGGACAGAAGGGACTGGAGCCCGCTGAGAGTAAGTATACAGAGGTCGTTACCTTGAAGCTGATTGTGCCGGTGGAGGAGGAAGAGGGGCTTTGCCGGGAGATTACGGAGGCAACCATGGGACGGGCCGCCATTGAGAAATTGGGCGAATTATATTATATTTCGTAGAAGGATAAATTGATAAAGTGAATGCGGGCGACTTGACGAGTTCACAGACTTATTTTATAATAAAAGGACGTATGGGTTATTGAATTGGCAGTGGGGACTGTCAGATAGGGGATTACAGCAGATGATTAAGAGTATGACAGGTTTCGGCAGATGTGAGATTGCCGAGAACAACAGGAAATTCACGGTGGAGATGAAATCCGTCAACCACAGATATCTTGATGTGAATATCAAGATGCCCAAGAAATTGAATTTCTTTGAGTCAGCAATTCGAAGTGAATTAAAGAATTATATTTCCAGAGGAAAAGTTGATATCTTTATTACCTATGAGGATTTTTCAGAGAATAATTCCAGCGTCCGCTATAATAAAGAATTGGCGGAGGAATATCTGGGATATCTGCGTCAAATGGCTGAGGATTTCGGCTTGGATAATGATATTCGCGTGTCCACACTCTCCAAATATCCTGAGGTATTTACCATGGAGGAGCAGAATGTGGATGAGGAGGAACTCTGGAAGGAACTTCAGAAGGCGATAAAGGGTGCGGCAGAGATGTTTGTGCAGACCCGCATTGCCGAGGGAGATCAGCTTAGAGAGGATTTGGTTGCCAAGCTTGACAACATGCTTTCATTGGTGGATTTCATTGCAGAGCGTTCCCCTAAGATTGTGGCTGAGTACAGACAGAGGCTTGAGGATAAGGTGAGAGACCTTTTGGCAGACAATACTGTGGATGAGGCTCGTCTTTTGACGGAGGTTACTATTTTTGCAGATAAGGTGTGTGTGGATGAGGAGCTTGTTCGTCTGCGCAGTCATATCGAGACCACTAAAAAGACTCTTTTGGAGGGTGGCACCATCGGACGCAAGTTGGATTTTATTGCGCAGGAGATGAACAGAGAGGCCAACACCACACTGTCCAAGTCCAATGATTTGGAGATTTCCAATTGCGCCATTGAACTCAAGACCGAGATTGAGAAGGTGCGTGAGCAGATTCAGAATATCGAGTAACGGAGGCTTTATGTTAATACACATCGGGTTTGGCAACATTGTGAATACTGCCAAGATTGTTGCCATTGTCAGTCCTGATTCTGCGCCCATTAAGCGCATGGTACAGCGTGCCAAGGAGGCGGGGACGGCAATTGATGCCACTCAGGGCAGAAGAACCAAGTCTGTACTGGTGATGGAGAATGGTCAGGTAGTGCTTTCGGCACTTTTGCCGGAGACTATTGCAGGACGCGCTCAGGTTCAGGAGACTACAGCAGATTCCGATGAGCTTTCAGGAGAGAATACACCTGCCGACTAAGTGCCAGGAGGTAAATAAAATGGATATGAATATACAGAATAAAGGAATTTTGATAGTGCTTTCCGGATTTTCCGGAGCAGGTAAGGGTACTTTGGTAAAGAAGCTTTTGGAGACCTATGACAATTATGCTTTGTCGATCTCTATGACTACCAGAGCTCCCAGAGAGGGTGAGCAGGATGGTGTTCACTATTTCTTCTCTGACAGAGAGCAGTTTGAAGAGAAAATCCGCGCAAACGGATTGATTGAGTATGCCGAATATTGTGGCAATTATTACGGAACACCCAGAGCCTATGTGGAGGAGCAGTTGTCCGCAGGTAAGGATGTGATTCTTGAGATTGAGATACAGGGAGCTTTGAAAATAAGAGAACTTTTCCCTGAGAGCCTTCTGCTCTTTGTGACACCGCCCACTGCGGCTGAGTTGGAGCGAAGGTTGAAGTCCAGAGGTACCGAGACAGACGAGGTAATCGCCAAACGTCTTGCTCGGGCAAGTGAAGAATCAGAAGGCATTGAAGCCTATGATTATATAGTGGTAAATGACAATCTGGAGACCTGTGTGGAGGAACTTCACCAGATCGTGAAGGCAGCCCGCGCGGTACCCATTCGCAGAGAAGCATTTATAAAAGAAATCAGAGAGGAACTGAAAGGTTTCGTGAAAGGAGCACAAAATTAATGTTACATCCGTCTTATTCAGATTTGATGCAGGTAGTAAACAGTGAGGTAGAGCAGGGCGAGGCACCGGTAGTAAACAGCCGTTATTCCATCGTTATGGCGACCTCCAAGCGCGCAAGACAGATTATTTCAGGCGACGACCCCTTGGTAAAAGGAGATACAACTAAGCCTCTTTCGCTTGCTGTAGAGGAGCTTAATCAGGGTAAAATCAAAATTCTCGGCGACGAGGAAGCAGAAGTATAAAGTGTTTGTAATGGATAGCCGGTAAGAGTAAGTGCCGGCTATTGTTTTTCAAAGCGTTTGGATTAGAAAGGTTATATATGAAAATTTTATTTGTATCCCTTGGCTGTGACAAGAATCTGGTAGACTCTGAGATGATGCTTGGAATGCTTTCCGAGAAGGGATATCAGTTTACTGATGATGAGAACGAGGCGGATATCATTGTGGTGAATACCTGCTGTTTCATCGGGGATGCCAAGGAGGAGAGTATAAACACACTGCTCCAAATGAGTGAACTTAAGGATGAGGGGCGGCTGAAGGTGCTGATTGCAACAGGCTGCCTGGCGCAGCGTTACAAGGAAGAGATTCAGAAGGAAATTCCGCAGGTGGATGCCATTATCGGCACCAATGCCATTGATGAGATTGTGGATGCAGTGGACGAGGTGCTGGGGCAGCATGCCCGGAACCATTACAGAGGTATTGATGAGGCACCGGTGGCAGGCAGGAAACGTGTGATTACCACAGGCGGACATTTTGCATATCTCAAAATTGCAGAAGGGTGTGATAAGCATTGCACCTACTGCATCATTCCGAAGGTGCGCGGCAGATATCGCAGTGTACCCATGGAAACTCTTGTAAATGAGGCGAGAGAGCTTGCGGAAAACGGCGTGAAGGAGTTGATTCTGGTAGCTCAGGAGACTACCCTTTACGGAATGGATTTATATGGCGAGAAACGTTTGCCGGCTCTTTTGCATGAACTGGCACAGATTGCCGGAATCTATTGGATTCGTATCCTATACTGTTATCCCGAGGAGATAACAGATGAATTGATTGAAGCCATAGCATCGGAACCCAAGGTGTGTCATTATCTGGATATTCCCATTCAGCATGGTGCAGATAATGTGCTGAAACGTATGGGACGGAGAACCGACAGTCAGGAGCTTCGTACCATGATAGGCAGGCTTCGCAGCCGTATTCCCGATATTTGTCTGCGTACTACGTTGATTAGTGGATTTCCCGGGGAAACGCAGGAGGATTTTGAGGAGCTTTATCGGTTTGTAAATGAGATGGAGTTTGACCGTCTGGGAGTGTTTGCCTATTCGCAGGAGGAGGATACTCCGGCGGCAGGTATGGAGGAGCAGGTTCCTGAGGAGGTCAAAGAATTCCGCAGGGATGAGCTGATGGAGCTTCAACAGGCCATTGCCTTTGAGAAGGCGGAGGAGCTTGTGGGTCGCGTGCTGACCGTTATGATAGAAGGTAAGGTGGCTGATGAAGACACCTATGTGGCCCGTACCTACAGGGATGCACCCAATGTGGACGGTTATCTGTTCCTGAATACCACAGCAAGTCTCATGACGGGGGATTTCGCCAAGGTATTGGTCACAGATTCCAATGAATACGATTTGATAGGAGAATTATACCATGAGTGATGATAAGGTTAGAGAGAAGGTTAAAAATTTGCCCAATCAGCTTACGATTTTTCGAGTGATTCTGATTGTGCCATTTGTTGTTATTTTGTTGGCAAGTTACCATTGGTGGGATTGGGTTGTGTCACTTTTTGCATACAATTCAGCGGTTGCAGAGTATGTGGCACTGGCTATTTTTGTAGTTGCCAGCCTTACGGATCTTTTGGATGGAAAGATTGCCAGAAAGTACAATCTGGTATCTAATTTCGGTAAGTTTATGGACCCCTTGGCGGATAAGCTGTTGGTTTGTGCTGCCATGATTGGACTGGTAGAGATGGAGCGCATTCCCGCATGGGTGGTAATTATAATTATCAGCAGAGAGTTTATCATCAGCGGTTTCCGTACGATTGCTGCTGATAATGGTGTGGTAATTGCTGCAAGCTATTGGGGAAAGTTTAAAACAACCTTCCAGATGGTTATGATTTGTATGATGATTGTAAAGGATGCGCCCTTTTTAGCAAATCCTTCTCATGTGGCAATTTTTGCTACAGTCACCGATGTGGTGATGTGGATTGCTTTGGCACTGACCATTATTTCTCTGGTAGATTATTTAATTAAAAATAAAGATGTCATGAAAGAAGGTACAAAATGACAGTAGAATTAATCAGTGTTGGAACAGAGATTCTTCTCGGCAATATTGTGAATACCAATGCCGCTTATCTTGCAGAGCAGTGTGCAGCTTTGGGACTTTCCTGCTATTTTCAGAGTGTGGTGGGAGACAATGAGGAGCGGCTGACTCTGACTTTAAAGTGTGCCATGGAGCGGGCGGATATTGTAATCTTATCCGGCGGACTGGGACCTACGGAAGATGATTTGACCAAGGAGGTTGCAGCCAAGGTTTGTGGCAGAAAGCTTGTGACAAACGATATGTGGATGGAGCGGATTTCTGAGTTTTTTGCGGCAAGGAACGTGACGCCCACGGAGAATAACTGGAAGCAGGCATTGGTACCCAAGGATGCAATTGTTTTGGATAATCCCAACGGTACGGCACCGGGACTGATAATAGAAGAGAAAAACGCCAAGGTGATTTTGCTTCCCGGTCCGCCCAATGAGTTGATTCCCATGTTTGAGGCAAGTGTGCGGCCCTATCTGGAGGAACTGACACCGGGAGCCTTGTATTCCCAGACGGTTAAAATATGTGGTCAGGGTGAGAGTGCTGTGGAGACAGCCATTAAAGATTTGATTGATGCACAGACCAATCCTACTTTGGCAACCTACGCCAAGACGGGAGAGGTTCATATCCGCGTGACGGCTTCAGCAGAAACTGCCAAGGAGGCCAAGAAGCTTACAAAGCCTGCGGTGAAGGAGTTGAAGGCTCGTTTTGGTGCAGATATTTATACGACAGAGGAAACTGTGACGCTTGAAAAAGCAGTGGAGGATTTGCTTCTTGCCAATAAGCTGACTGTGACTTGCGCAGAGTCCTGCACGGGAGGCCTCTTGTCGGCACGTCTTGTGAATATTCCCGGTTCCTCTGAGGTGTTTAAATCCGGTCTGGTGACTTACTCCAATAAGGCAAAGCGGAAGTATCTGGGTGTGAAGAAGGGGACGCTGCAAAAATATGGTCCTGTGAGCAAACAGGTTGCTGAGGAGATGGCAAAGGGAGCGGCTGCGGCAAGCAAGAGTGACGTGGCAGTATCCATTACGGGTATTGCAGGGCCTGACGGCGGTACCAAGGAGAAACCTGTGGGTCTGGTGTATATCGGTTGTAACGTCAAGGGCAAGATAACGGTTTGCGAATATCATTTCAGTGGCAGCCGCAATAAGGTGCGCGAGAGTGCCGTGGCAGCAGCATTGACACTGATGCGTCGTTGCATTCTGGAATATATCAGTGACACGACATTTCGTAAGAAATCCTAAAAACAGAAGGTGGAGTCTATATATAGGCTCCGCCTTTTTTGGTATACAAGCTGTTGTGTTGCCACAAACAGGATGTATGTGGTAAAATCAGATAGTAAGGTTTTGAGGAGTATGGGGGATATTCAGATGAAGAAAACACCAATGAGATATCTGGCGAAGACGGTTGCATTTGTGTTGGCCGGAGTGATTTGCTTTGGAGAAGTGAAAATAGATGCAAGCAGGGCTGACAAAGAAATAGAGATTCCACAGGATACCCAATTGGAAGATTTCGGAGGTGTTCTGGAGCTTAATTCTTACACCTTGTATGAGTATACAGAGCAGGGTGTGCGGGAATTTTATTATGATGCGACAGGCTCTATGTATCGCTCTAAAGAGACAATGAACTATGAAATAGATGGATGTCAGGTCAAAAAGATTTATGATGTTAGACCTTATGTGACGAAGGCGACTGCTAATATATACACCTACCGATACTTGGAGGACAAAACCCTTTGTTATATGGATAAATACGAGAAGGGAGAGTTTGAGTACGGAAGAGGCTGGGTGTGGGATGCTGACGGCAGAGAGCGGATGGATGTACGATATGATTCCCAAGGCAGGATAGAGTCTGTGGATTGCAGCTATTATGATGAAGAAGGCCGATTAGCTTATGAATTTAGCGATATGTCCGATGTAGGGCAGCGGGCAATGAAAAAGGCGCAGATACACTCCTATGAGTATCAGGGGGATCACACGATGTTTGGGTATGTGCAGGATGGTAAAAATGGTGAAAGAAAAGCCTGCTACCGCAAAGACGAGATAGATGGAGACGTGTTGTTGGAGGCAGAATTTGACGAACATGATTTAGAGAGTCTGGAGTGGTATTCTTATGATAATGAGGGCAGAGTTCTCTACAAAATCAATATATATCATCACTGGGAGGATGAGCATATCGGAATTGAACTGACCCACTACCTGTATGATGAAGAGGGAAGATGTACGGAGAGTTATCTTTATGATGTAAAGGGAGACCTTTTGGTGGAAGATGAGGGGGAATATAACGTTCATCGCAGAGCTTTTTCGGCGATTTATAATGGCGGGGAGTTCCCGGAAGATATAGTTGTACATTCTGCGTGGGCGGAACCTGTGTTTATATTATGTGATCTGGAGACAGGTGCCGTTTGGGATATGGATATGGGGGAGGAATAAATGAATATGGAAGAAAAGCGCGCTGACAATCTCAATAGGGAAGAAGTGTTTGGAGAAGAGAGTACCCCGATTAAGCTGGTGGAGGTAAAGGCCCCTCAGATGCCAAGGGAGATTACTTTTCCCAAAGAAATTTCGTTTTCGCAACCTATTGGGGGAATGCAGAATCAAGAAAATTACCAAAATATAAAATTTAAGGATGAAGGAGATTGCAAGGAGGTTCAGGAGAGACCAAGTCAGCCTGACAGATGGGCTGAATATATGACACCACAGTCCAAGAAACGAAACTGGGTTCCCATTTGTATTGCCGGTGCAGTGTTTGTCGGTTTGTTGGTGGGGTTGGGTTCTACGTTTTTGTCACTACATCTGACAGGAGAGGAGCAGATGTCTGCCGAAGTCGTTACGCAGGTGTGGGAGCCGATTGAGACGGTAGAGTCTGTGGAGGAGATTGTGCCGGAGGAAAGTACAGAAACTGAGGAGAATGTCACGGAGACCGAAAGTTCGGATGTAACAGAGGAGTCTGCAGAGAGCTTCGTGGCTCCAACCTTTATTGAAAATCAGGAAGAGATAGGGTACGGTGTGACCTATGATGCCCAACGGGCAGAGGAAATGCTGGATGCCTTGTCAGGACTGTATGAGCAGATGCCTCAAAATGTAGATTTGAACTAAAAATAATGGAATTGCAAAATAACGTAAATACCTTTATAATAAAATCGGTGGGGTTTTAAAGATTATGAGAGTGAAAGGGGAAAAATATGGATATTTGGGAGAAGGTTAAGAAGAAAAACAGCGAGGTAATGGATATTATTTCTGCGAAACTGCAGACAAATATGCAGAATGATGGAAGACCGCTTGTACATAATGCGTTTGAAGATATATCGGAGGAGAAGGTTGTTGTAGCACCTCGCAGTAAGACAAAAGAAGAGATGGCTTTGGAGGAATGTGAAAAGATTCTGCAAGGCATTCTGAATGGTGATATTACAAATTTACAGCAGAAGTTGATTCAGGTTGTAATTAAGTGTGATTCTTCGCTCTCTGAGGCAAATGATTTGTCAGGAATGTATACGGAGGTATGCAGGAAGCTTTTTGCAGAAAATGTGGATGTGCCTATTGCGGCTATAAATGCTTATCTGGAGTTGTATACCAAGCGTTTCAATCCTGCACATTGTGAAGAGTTGTTGAATGTCAGTGAGGCTTATTTCAAAAAGAAATATGCAGAGGAATACCAGAAGGATGAGTATGGTACGCCCATAGGATTGTTTAAAATGTTGAATAATCAGCTTCGTGATAAAATGTTGGATATGTAATCATCCGAACGATGGGGTAATGAGTTATCCCATTGAAGGACGGTGCAGAAATAATACGGATTAGTGCGGAGAAGCGGAGGATGTAAATAAAGCTCTTGCTTCTCCGTATGTTTTGTGATATATTTTACTTGTCTGATAGCTCTGTAATTTATCTATAGTTCCGGCATTTCGCCACAGATTTCAGTACAAATAATTAAATAGGAGGGATGCCATTGAGGGAGATTTAATGGACTCTTAATATGATATTATGTATATAACGAGAGAAAAATGTATTTAATTCGATTCTTTCGAAAATAGTAGTTGACAAAACCGAACAAATGTTTTATTCTGATTTTAGACAAGAACATTCGTTCTCTGCAAGAAGGAGATTATGATATGGAAAGAGAAGAGAAGCTTAAAGCATTAGACGCGGCTATCAGCCAGTTGGAGAAGCAGTATGGTAAAGGAACGGTCATGAAGTTGGGAGACCCTTCTGCACAGATGAATGTGGAGACTATCCCTACCGGTTCTTTGAGCCTTGATATTGCATTGGGACTGGGAGGTATTCCCAAGGGCAGAATTGTGGAAATTTACGGACCTGAGTCCAGTGGTAAGACCACGGTTACTCTACATATGGTTGCCGAGGTACAGAAGCGTGGAGGAATTGCGGGCTTTATTGATGCGGAGCATGCACTGGATCCTGTTTATGCCAAGAATATCGGTGTAGATATTGATAATTTGTATATTTCACAGCCTGATAATGGTGAGCAGGCAATGGAGATTGCCGAGACCATGGTGCGCTCCGGTGCAATTGATATCGTCGTGGTGGACTCTGTTGCGGCATTGGTTCCCAAGGCAGAGATTGATGGTGATATGGGTGACAGTCATGTGGGCTTGCAGGCACGTCTGATGTCTCAGGCTTTGCGTAAACTTACTGCAATTTCCAGTAAGACGAACTGTACGGTTGTTTTCATTAACCAGTTGCGTGAGAAGATTGGCGTTATGTTTGGTAACCCTGAGACTACCACCGGCGGACGTGCGTTGAAGTTCTATTCCTCTGTGCGTCTGGATGTGCGTCGTATTGAGTCCTTGAAGCAGGGGGGAGAGGTAATCGGTAACCGTACCCGCGTCAAGGTAGTTAAGAATAAGATTGCTCCGCCTTTTAAAGAGGCAGAATTTGATATTATGTTTGGTGAGGGTATTTCCATGGTGGGAGATATTCTGGATTTGGCAGCAGGTATCGACATCATTGCGAAATCCGGTGCATGGTATGCCTATGAGGGCAATAAGATTGGTCAGGGGCGCGAGAATGCCAAGCAGTATCTCCGTGACAATCCGGAAGTCTGTCAGGAGGTTGTGGCTAAGGTAAGAGCATATTACAATCTGGATGGGGCGCAGACGCCGGCAGCAGAGGAGACTTCTACTGATAAGCGCAGTTCCAAAAAGGGACAGGATGAGGCATAATGCAGGTAACGCGGATTGAAGAATTGAATAAGTCGCGCTGTAAGGTATTTATTGAACAGGAATTCGCCTTTGTTTTATACAAAGGCGAACTTCGTCTCTACCATGTGCGTGAAGGCGAAGAGTTAAGCGAAAACTCCTACAATGCGATTATGACCGAGGTATTACCCAAGCGTGCCAAGCTGAGAGCCATGAATCTGCTCCAAAAGCGTGAATATACCACCTCGCAGCTTCGTGACAAGCTAAGACAGGGCTTTTACCCGGAGACGGTATTGGAGGAGGCACTTGATTATGTGGCTTCTTTTCATTATACGGATGATTTGCGTTATGCTACGGATTATATCCGCTGTAATGAACAGAACCGCAGCCGCAGGAGAATTGAGCAGGATTTGCAGGGAAAAGGGATTCCCAAGGATTTGATTAAGGCGGCATGGGAGGACTGGGAGGAATTGGGCGGAGTACAGGATGAGGAAGCAATGATTCGCAGACTTCTTGCCAAAAGAGGTTATGAGGCAGATGCAGCGGATTACAGCCGCAGACAAAAGGAAGCGGCATTCCTAATGCGCAAAGGCTTCTCCGGTGAGAGTATCCGTCGAGTGCTTCAAGATTTTGAATATGAAGCCTGATTTTTGTTAATATTCACACTTCTACTTGACATAAGAGTCATTTCAGTTTAAAATTTAAGTGTTGTAAATTGCTTGTTTGATTGTTATTGAACCTGTTTTACAGGCAAAGTGTACAATGAAAATTTCATAAAAGGAGGTGCTCCTGTAATGCCGCAGACAATTATTGTTGCGCTTGCAGTTGCATTGGTTTGCATCCTTGTCACAGCTTTGGTTACCAATAAGCTGACTACTTCTTACCTGAAGAAGTCTGCCAATAATACCATTGGTAATGCGGAGGAGAAGGCAAGAGAGATTATCGATGATGCACTTAAGACTGCGGAGTCCAAGAAGCGTGAGTCGCTGCTTGAGATTAAGGAAGAGTCCATTCGTGCCAAGAATGAACTTGACAAAGAGATTAAGGAACGCAGATCTGAGGTACAGCGTGATGAGCGTCGTGTACAGCAGAAAGAGGCAAATATCGATAAGAAGGCCGATGCGCTTGAGCGTAAAGAGCAAAGCTTAACTTCCAGAGAAGATTCCCTCAATAAGATGAAGGAAGAAGTCTCTAAGTTAAATGAGCAGCGTTTACAGGAACTGGAACGAATTTCCGGATTGACCTCTGAACAGGCAAAAGACTACTTATTGAAAATTGTTGAAGACGAAGTGAAACATGAAACGGCCGTGATGATCAAAGAGATGGAGAGTCAGGCCAAAGAGGAAGCTGACAAGAAGGCGAAGGAGTATGTTGTTTCTGCGATTCAGAGATGTGCTGCAGACCACGTTTCTGAGACGACTATTTCCGTTGTTCAGCTACCCAGTGATGAGATGAAGGGTAGAATCATCGGTCGAGAGGGACGTAATATCCGTACCTTGGAGACCATGACAGGCGTGGACCTGATTATTGATGATACTCCGGAAGCAGTAATCTTGTCCGGATTTGATCCGATTCGCCGTGAAGTGGCGAGAATTGCCCTTGAAAAATTAATCGTAGATGGACGTATCCATCCTGCCAGAATTGAAGAAATGGTAGAAAAGGCGCAAAGAGAAGTTGAAGTAATGATTAAGGAGGAGGGTGAGTCCGCAACTCTCGAGGTTGGAGTACATGGTATTCATCCCGAACTTGTAAGATTACTTGGTAAGATGAAGTTCAGAACCAGTTATGGTCAGAACGCATTGAAGCATTCCATTGAGGTTGCGCAGTTGTCGGGACTGCTTGCTGCAGAGATGGGACTTGATGTTAGACTGGCGAAGAGAGCAGGTCTCCTTCATGATATCGGTAAGTCCGTTGACCATGAAATGGAAGGCTCCCATGTACAGCTTGGTGCTGAGCTGTGTAGAAAGTACAAAGAAAATAATGTGGTTATTAATGCAGTGGAATCTCACCACGGCGATGTAGAAGCCACTTCCCTGATTGCATGTATTGTACAAGCTGCTGATACAATCTCTGCTGCAAGACCGGGAGCTAGAAGGGAAACATTAGGAACCTATACTAGCAGATTGAAACAATTAGAAGAAATAACAAACAATTTCAAAGGTGTAGACAAATCTTTTGCTATTCAGGCAGGTCGTGAGGTTCGTGTCATGGTAGTGCCCGAGCAGGTTACTGATGCCGATATGGTATTGATGGCTCGTGATATTTCTAAGCAGATTGAAGCTGAGATGGAGTATCCGGGACAGATTAAGGTAAATGTAATCCGCGAGAGCCGTGTGATTGATTACGCAAAGTAATACTTAACCATAGACAGTTCAAGACGTAAATGAATGGAAAACTTAATAAGTGACATAACAGCCGTTGCGATTTGCAACGGCTGTTTTTGCGATAAATCATATTATAATTCATGATTGAACTTCCAGAATGTAAAAAAGTAAATGAAAATGCAAAAAAACTCTTGTATCTTGGCATTTCTTATAGTATTATTAACCAAGTGTATGATTGTATACGATTATGCAAAGGAGAGTGTTGGTTATGAAAGCATATCGCGAAATGAGTAGAGAAGAGTTACTGACCTTACAGAGTCAGTTGAATGCAGAATATGAGGAGGCTAAGGCCAAGGGCTTGAATCTGAATATGTCCCGTGGTAAGCCCGCAGTATCCCAGTTGGATATGTGTAGAGAGTTTCTTGATGTTGTAAACAGCCAGTCTGATTTGATTACGGAGTCCGGTGTTGACACTCGCAACTATGGTGAGCTAGTAGGTATTCCCGAGGCACAGCAACTGATGGCTGACATGATGGGGGCGAAGCCTGAAAACGTGATTATTTGCGGTAATGCAAGTCTGACCATTATGTATGATACAGTATCCCGTTCCATGACTCATGGTGTAATGGGCAGTACTCCTTGGTGTAAGCTTGACAAGGTTAAATTTTTGTGTCCTGCACCCGGTTATGACAGACATTTTGCAATCACGGAGCATTTTGGTATTGAAATGATTACCATTCCCATGTCTTCGGAAGGCCCTGACATGGATATGGTGGAGAAATTGGTAGCGGAGGATGATTCTGTCAAGGGAATCTGGTGCGTGCCTAAGTATTCCAATCCACAGGGCTATACCTATTCCGATGAAACGGTAAGAAGATTTGCAAATTTGAAGCCTGCGGCTGCTGATTTTAGAATTTTCTGGGATAATGCGTATGTGATTCATGATTTGTATGAGGACAGAAGCGATAGTCTTCTGAATATTTTAGAGGAATGTGAGAAGGCCGGCAACTGTGACATGGTGTATGAGTTTGCTTCCACCTCCAAGGTTAGCTTTGCAGGTGGTGGTATTGCAGCGATTGCAGCATCTAAGGGCAATCTGGATGCAATGAAGAAGTCCATGACTATTCAGACCATTGGTTATGACAAGATTAATCAGTTGCGTCATGTGCGCTATTTTAAGAATTTAGATGGACTTAAGGCACATATGATGAAGCATGCGGCGTTGATGCGTCCTAAGTTTGAGGCAGTGCTTGAAGTTCTTGACAGGGAGCTTTCCGGCGCAGGTATCGGTACATGGACCAAGCCCAACGGTGGTTACTTTATTTCCTTTGATGCCATGGAGGGCTGCGCAAAGGCCATCGTGGCAAAATGTAAGGAGGCAGGCGTGATTCTTACAGGGGCAGGAGCAACTTTCCCCTACGGAAAGGATCCTAAGGACAGCAATATTCGTATTGCGCCTTCTTTCCCTACTCCGGAGGAGATGGCTGTGGCAACAGACCTGTTTGTATTGTGTGTGAAGCTTGTCAGTGTGGAGAAGCTTTTAGAGGCATAAATTTGTTGGAGGACACAGATGGAAGAGGTAAAACGACTGGAACGGAATCTGGTAGCAAAGGGTGCGATTATCGACTACTATCAGGATACAATGCAGATTCCCAACGGAAATGTGGTAAAATGGGATTTGATTGACCATAAGGGAGCAGCGGCGGTAGTGGCTGTGAGGGATGACGGCAAACTTTTGATGGTGCGTCAGTACCGCAATGCATTGGAGCGTGAGACCTTGGAAATCCCTGCAGGTGGATTGAACGGCAGAGAGGAGCCTACCATAGAGGCGGCTGCCAGAGAACTGGAGGAGGAGACAGGGTATTGCAGCACGGATTTGGAGCTTTTGAATTCCATTTACACTACGGTTGCATTCTGCAATGAGAAGATTGATATTTATCTGGCTCGAAACTTAAGTCGTGGAGAGCAGCATCTGGACGAGGACGAGTACATTGATGTGGAGGCTTGGTCCTTGGATGATTTGATGCAAATGATATTTGAAGGAAAGATTCAGGATTCCAAGACGATTTGTGGTATATTGACCTATGCTACAAAGTACGGTATGGAGGATTAAATCAAGACTTGCCTGCATATATTGAAGTGTTAAGGCGGGTGAATTGATGAGAGAAAGAGTTTCTTTTGGAATGGTATTTCTGGTAGCTTTTGTGGCAGGAATACTGACTATGAATTTTGGAAAGAGCATTTTGCTGGAAAATACGGGATTGTTGGATGAAAATATGCTTAGGCAGATGGAGCAGGCATTCCCGGACAGCAATGCTCTTTTTGTATTTATATTGCGCAAAAGGCTAAGTTTTATAGCGGTGATGGTTCTTGTGGCAACTACTTATTTAGGGATTGGTGCCTGCGTGGTGGTGGATTTGTGGTATGGATTTTCTGTGGGGGCATTTTTTTCTGCGGCTGTACTTAGGTATGGTTTCAAAGGGATTGTATTGGTGGCTGCAGGAACCTTGCCCCAGTATTTGTTTTATGCTCCGGTATTTTATGCCTTGCTTATCTGGTGCGATAAAACCTGTCGCATGATTTATTGTAAAGGGCGTTATTATGGGGAGGATACAAAAACACCCATCCTTTTGGGACGGGTGCTTCCTCTTGTGATTATATTGGTGGGAACCTTAGTCGGCTGCATTTTGGAAAGTTTCTTGAATCCGGGGATTCTGAAAGGTTTTATAAAGCTGCTGTAGTCCCACTTATTGTTTTTATTCGTATTCAGCCAAATCAAGAATAAGTTTCTCGGTGTCTGCCCAACCAAGGCAGGGGTCGGTGATGGACTTTCCATAAATACCTTCGCCGATTTTCTGGCAACCTTCTTCGATGTAGCTTTCGATCATCAGGCCTTTTACAAGCTTGTGAATATCAGGATTCAGCTTGCGGTTGTGCATGATTTCCTTGGCAATACGAATCTGTTGGTCAAACTTTTTGCCGGAATTGGAATGGTTGGTGTCAATGACACAGGCAGGATTCTTCAAATCCATTTTGCTGTACATCTCCAAAAGGAGGTTCAAATCCTCATAGTGGTAGTTAGGGAGATTTTGTCCGTGCTTATTGGTGGCACCGCGTAGTACGGTGTGAGCCACTTCGTTTCCGGTGGTGCGAACTTCCCAGCCTCTGTAGATAAAGGAGTGGGGGTGTTGCGCCGCATATACAGAGTTGAGCATAACGGAGAAGTCGCCACTTGTGGGGTTCTTCATTCCGGCAGGAACATCAAAGCCACTGACGGTGATGCGGTGCTGCTGATCCTCCACGGAGCGGGCACCGATTGCCACATAGGATAAAAGGTCGGACAAGTAAGGCCAGTTCTCGGGGTAAAGCATCTCGTCCGCTGCGGAAAGGCCGCTTTCTTGAAACGCACGAATGTGCATCTTGCGGATTGCGATGAGTCCGGCAAGAAAATCGGGCTTTTCTTCGGGGTTGGGCTGATGTACCATGCCCTTGTAGCCTTCTCCGGTGGTGCGGGGCTTGTTGGTGTAAATTCTGGGAATTAGAATCAGCTTGTCGCTTACCTTTTCATTCACCTTGGCAAGGCGGTTTACATAGTCGCAAACAGAGTCCTCGTTGTCCGCGGAGCAGGGACCGATAATTACTACAAATTTATTGCTTTTGCCGGTAAATACATCTCGAATTTCGGCATCTCTCTTCTTTTTGAGCTCCAAAAGCTCTTGGGGAAGGGGGTATTTCTCACATATTTCATCGGGAGTGGGTAAAATTTTAATCAATTCAAAACTCATATTGTTCACCATATCGAGGGACTTTTTGTTGTCCCGGTCCTTTCTGTCGTGGAATATTATAGTATAAGTCGTGCAAATATGCAAGAAAATGAAATTTTTACTTTCCCCGAAAAGGAGAATATGCTATACTGTTACAGAAGTGTCGAATTCTAAGGAGCGTGTCGATTATGTCGCAGGATGGAATGCGAGATGCCGCTGCGAGACAACGACGTGTCCGTAGATTAAAGCATCTGATTATTTTTACACTTTTGACTTTAATTTTAATTCCAATTATATGTTGTGTGTTTTTATCGTGTGAGGTTCATGATATGAATGTACGTATTGATGAACTGGCAGCACGGATTGAACGTTTGGAACAGGTAAACACTCAGGAGCAGACTTCCACAGAGCCCATGGCGCAGGAGGGGACGGAGGTTTCAACGGTGGAGGCAGAGCCAGAGGAGGATGACTACCGTAAGGTCTATCTGACTTTTGATGATGGTCCGGGTGTGAATACCAACCGGATTTTGGATATTCTGGCTGAGTATGATGTGAAGGCTACCTTTTTTGTGGTGGGCAAGGAGGATGAGGTTTCCAAGGAGACTATTCGTCGGATTGTGGCGGAGGGGCATACTTTAGGGATGCATTCTTACAGTCATAAATATGCCGAGCTCTATGCGTCTGAGGAGAGCTTTCAGGAAGATTTTGAGAAACAGAGGACTTTTTTGGAGGAACTTACCGGAACGCCCTGTAAATATTACAGATTCCCGGGAGGCAGTTCCAATACAGTCAGTGAAGTGGATATGCAGCTTTTGGCAGATTATCTGGATAGTCAGGGCGTGGTATTTCATGACTGGAACATTGCTTCGGGCGATGGCGGAAGAAGGCTTCTGGATGTGGAAACTTTGGTTAAGAACAGCACGACAGATGTGGTAAACTGGAAGAGAGCGGTAGTGCTTTTGCATGATTCTGCGGAGAAAAACACAACGGTGGATGCGTTGCCGCAGATTATTGAGACCATTCAGGCAATGGAAAACACAGTGCTTTTGCCGATTACGGAGGATACAGTACCGGTGCAGCACATAGACAGAGTGACAGATAACGGAGGTACAGATTAAATGGGTTTTTTCTCGGATTTAAAAGAGGATTTGTCTCAGGCAGTGAATGAACTGATGCCGGAGGAGTTTGTTGAGAAACCGACACAAACAGAGACTTTGGAAGAACTGATGGAGAAGAATGTGGCGGAAGAAGTGACGCAGGCGGAAGATTTTTCTGTGGAACTTTCCTTGGAGGAGATGCTGAAGAACATTGACGATATACAGCTTCCCGATGAGGAGAATGTGGAAAGTAAGGTTTCCGACAGTGATGATATAGCCATGGATTCTTCTTTGGAGGATTATCTGGCGGCTGCGCTTGCTGCCATTCCTGATGAAAACGGAATGAGTGATGGTGAGCAGACTGTGGAAACTATAGAGGATATGGTGCAGAATCTGAGCGAAGAGCTTGTGACAGAACCGGTTGCGGAGCCTATGGCAGAAACGATTGAGGAATCTGTTACAGAGTTGACGGATGCGTCAGTTTCGGTGTTTGGTTTTGCGGGTATGGATATGGAGCCGCAGGTTGAGGCACAACAGGAAGAAATAAAGAGCGAAGAAAGTGTAATTGAAGAAAGTACAATTCAAGAAAGTACAATTGAAGAAACTATAATCGAAGAAAATAAAATCGAAGATAAAGGAGCAGAAGAGATGGATAGCTACACAAACAGACAGGCAACAGATGAGACCGCTGTTATCACAGCAGGAATGCAGATTAAGGGTGATATTACCTCCGAAGGTTCTGTGGAGGTTGTAGGTACCGTGGAAGGTAACATTGATATTCTGGGTAAATTAAATATAACCGGACATATCAATGGTAATTCTAAGGCTTCCGAGATTTATGCAGAGGGTGCCAAGATAAACGGTGAGATTGTCAGTGCAGGTGCGGTAAAGATTGGTAACAGTTCCGTAATTATTGGTAATATCACTGCTAAGAGTGCTGCTATTGCAGGTGCGGTAAAGGGTGATATCGATGTACAGGGACCTGTAGTTTTGGATGCTTCTGCTATCGTAATGGGTAACATCAAGTCCAAATCCGTACAGATTAACAATGGTGCGGTAATTGAGGGTATGTGTTCACAGTGCTATGCGGATGTAAGTCCTTTGAGCTTCTTCGACGAGTATAAGACTGAGATTAAGAATAGCAAAAAGAGCAAATAAACAGCGGGGGTGAGCCATGCGTAGAATTTTATTGAAGCTTTCCGGCGAGGCACTTGCAGGAGAGAAAAAGACCGGATTTGACGAAGAAACCGTGAGAAAGGTAGCTGTTCAGGTAAAAGACCTTGTGGATGACGGCATTCAGGTAGGAATTGTCATTGGCGGCGGTAATTTCTGGAGAGGACGCTCCAGTGAAAATATTGACCGTACCAAGGCTGATCAGATTGGTATGCTGGCTACGATTATGAACTGCATTTATGTTTCAGAGATTTTTCGCTCTGTGGGTATGATGACCAATATTCTCACACCCTTTGAGTGTGGTTCCTTTACCAAACTTTTCTCCAAGGACAGAGCCAACAAGTATTTTGCGAAGGGTATGGTGGTATTTTTTGCGGGAGGCACAGGCCATCCTTATTTTTCCACTGACACTGGTGTGGTGCTTCGTGCAGTTGAGGTGGATGCGGACGTGATTCTTCTGGCGAAATCCATTGATGGCGTTTATGATGCAGACCCTGCGAAGAATCCGGATGCCAAGAAGTATGATGAGGTAAGTATCGACGAGGTAATTGCCAAGAATTTACAGGTGGTTGACATGACAGCTTCCATTCTGGCTCGTGACAACAAGATGCCCATGTGGGTGTTTGGACTCAATGAGGAGAACAGCATTATCAACACCGTAAAAGGACGGTTTAACGGAACAAAGGTAACGGTGTAAACCGAAGCAGAAACTATAATATAATATCCCGAATGGGGAACGGAGGAAATATGGACGCTAGATTACAGCAGTATGATGACAAAATGAAAAAGGCACTTGAGTTTTTGGAGAGCGATTACGCAGGCATTCGTGCAGGACGTGCAAATCCTCATGTGCTTGATAAGATTCGTGTAGATTATTATGGTACACCTACCCCTATTCAGCAGGTGGGTAATGTTACCGTTCCTGAGGCGCGTATCATTCAGATTGCTCCTTGGGAGAAGAATATGATTCGTGAGATTGAGAAGGCTATTATGACTTCTGATTTGGGCATTAATCCTTCTAATGACGGAAGTGTTATTCGTCTGGTATTCCCGGAGCTTACTGAGGAGCGCAGAAAGGATTTGGCTAAGGATGTAAAGAAGAAGGCTGAGGATGCTAAGGTTGCTGTCAGAAATATCAGACGCGACGGTAACGATGCCTTGAAGAAGCTTGGTAAGACCGAGATTTCTGAGGACGAGATTAAGCAGCTTGAGGATCAGCTTCAGAAGCTGACCGATAAGTATGTCAAGGATATCGATGGAATGATGGATGCCAAGACCAAGGAAGTAATGACTGTTTAAAATGTGAAATAACGAGGGGCGGAGGGGCAATACTCATCCGCCCTGTTTACCTATTAGAGAAACTGAGAGGTTTTATATGAGCGAAAATTTGAATATGCCGAAGCATGTTGCGATTATTCTGGATGGCAACGGGCGTTGGGCAAAGGCTAAAGGACTTCCCCGCAATTACGGTCATGTTGAGGGGGCCAAGACGGTGGAGAAAATCTGTGAAGAGGCTTACAAGATGGGGATTCAATATCTGACAGTGTACGCTTTTTCTACGGAAAACTGGAACCGTCCCAAGGATGAGGTGGATGCGCTGATGAAGCTTTTGCGCAATTACATGAAGAACTGCCTTAAGACTGCTGAGAAGAATCGGATGTGTGTGCGGGTAATCGGTGATGTATCAAGGCTTGATGAGGATTTGCAGGTTAAGATTGCAGAACTGGAGGAGGCTACCCGCAATAATGATGGTCTGCATTTTCAGGTTGCAATCAATTATGGCGGAAGGGATGAGATTACCAGAGCTGCCCGCAAGGTTGCAGCAAAGGTTGCAGCAGGGGAGTTGAAGCCGGAGGATGTGACAGAAGAGGTGTTGAACAGTCAGCTTGATACCGGAGATCTTCCTGATCCTGATTTGTTGATTCGTACCTGCAACGAACAGAGAATTTCCAATTTCTTGCCATGGCAGTTGGCCTACACCGAATTTTATTTTACTCCGGTGGCGTGGCCTGACTTTACGAAAGAAGAATTGTTGAAGGCTGTAGAGGCATATAATCATAGAGACAGAAAGTATGGCGGCCTGAAGGAGGAGTAATCATGTTTTGGACCAGATTAGCCAGCGGAATCGTACTGCTCATCATTGCCATAGGGGCGATGTATATGGGAGAGTGGCCACTTCTTTTGATTTTGTATGGTTGTTCCATGGTAGCATTCAGGGAGTTGACAAAGGTACTTGGCTGTGCTACGGATAAGAAGCATTTTAATGCACTGGAGATAATTGGATTCTTAGGAATTACCGGATATTATGCGGCAGTGTATTTCTCTATTGATAAAGTGATGCTGTTGATGTGTATTGTAGGGATGTTTTTGGCAGAGATGTTCTGGTATGTGGTAACCTTTCCAAAGTATAAGGCGGACCATGTGGTGGCAGCGGTATTTTCTTTTATGTATGCACCACTGCTGTTGTCCTTTGTATATCTTACCAGAATGAGTGATCAGGGAATTTATCTTGTGTGGCTGATTCTGATTAGTTCCTGGGGATGCGATACCTGTGCCTATGCGGTGGGTAAGCTTATCGGACGGAAAAAGATTTTCCCCAAACTGAGTCCAAAGAAGTCTCTCGAGGGATGTTTTGGCGGTGTGTTGGGCGCGGCACTTATCGGTGGCCTTTACGGATATTGGTGTGTGGAAAAGGTATTGCCCGGACAGAATGTGGCATGGGTCATTGCATTTATCTGCGCGGTGGCAGCAGTGATGAGTATGGCAGGTGATTTGGCGGCATCTGCTATCAAGAGAAATCACGACATTAAGGATTATGGAACATTGATTCCGGGACATGGCGGTATTATGGATCGTTTTGACAGTATGACAGTGACCGCACCTATGATTTATTTCCTGTCATTACTTATGATTTTAAATTAGAAAGCGAATACTATTTATGGAAAATACAGGACGTATCAGAAAAATTGCAATATTGGGTTCAACAGGCTCCATCGGCACCCAGACCTTGGAGATTGTACGTGCCAACCCGGATTTACAGGTGCTTGCATTGTCCGCAGGAGGGAATGTGGAGCTTTTGGAGGCACAAATCAGAGAGTTTAGGCCTGTTCTGGCAGGAGTGTGGAGCGAGGAAGGTGCGGCTGACCTACGAAGAAGGGTTGCGGATTTGCCTGTGAAAGTTGTTTCGGGTATGGATGGTCTTTTGGAAATTGCAGTGTTGGAGGGTGTGGAGGTATTAGTGACCGCCATTGTGGGAATGATTGGTATCAGACCTACCATTGCTGCTATTGAAGCGGGTAAGGATATTGCCCTTGCCAACAAAGAGACCTTGGTATGTGCAGGACATATTATCATGCCTCTGGCGGCGAAATGTGGTGTATCCATATTGCCTGTGGACAGCGAACACAGTGCGATTTTTCAGTCTTTGAACGGGGAGCCTGTAGATAGAATTGAGAAGATTCTGCTCACTGCATCCGGTGGCCCCTTTAGAGGGAAAAACAGAGCGGAATTAGCCGGAATGCAGGTGGAGGATGCTCTTAAGCATCCCAACTGGTCCATGGGTCGAAAAATTACCATTGATTCCTCCACTCTTGTCAACAAGGGACTTGAGGTGATGGAGGCGAAATGGCTGTTTGGTGTGGACTTGGATCGCATTCAGGTGGTGGTACATCCCCAGAGCATTATTCACTCTGCGGTACAGTTTGTGGATGGAGCAATTATGGCACAGTTGGGTGCTCCGGATATGAAGTTGCCCATTCAGTATGCGTTGTATTATCCCGACAGACGTCCTATGGATGGCAAGCGGGTGGACTTTTTTGAGCTTGGTCAGATGACCTTCGAGAAGCCGGATACGGACGTGTTTACAGGGCTTGCTCTGGCCTATGAGGCGGCGAAGGTTGGGGGAAGTATGCCCACGGTTTACAATGCGGCAAACGAGAAGGCTGTGGGGCTTTTCTTGGATAAAAAGATTTCCTATCTACAGATTACGGAACTCATTGAAGCGTGTATGAGAGCGCACCATGTGATTGAGAATCCCACAGTTGAGGAGATTTTGGCTACAGAGCAAGAGGCCTACGAATATATTTTAAGCAGATAAGCAGTAAAAGGATGTTTTATGAACGAATCAAATGCATTTGTAACAATAATTTTGTTTATGGTAATTTTTGGCATAGTGGTTGTCTCTCATGAGCTTGGTCATTTTCTGTTGGCAAAGGCAGGAGGAATCACTGTAGTGGAATTCAGCATAGGTATGGGTCCCACACTATTGGCATTTCAAAAGGGTGGAACAAAGTATTCGCTAAAGCTTTTGCCTATTGGTGGTGCCTGTATGTTTGAGGGCGAGGACGGACTGAATGTAAAGGAGGGCGAGGAGAGTAATCCGGGAGCCTTCCCTAATGCCAATGTATGGAAGCGAATTTCCACGGTTGTGGCAGGGCCGTTGTTTAACTTTATTTTGGCGTTTATCATTGCCATTGCCATGGTGAATATGATTGCAGTCCGTGACCCTGTGGCAACAGAGGTGTTGGAAGGTGGTGCTGCGGAGGCAGCAGGTTTGCAGGATGGCGACCGTATTATTTCCTTGGATGGAGAGCGAATTTATCTGTACGAAGAGATTTTGTTGTTTAATGCTCTGTATCGCGAGGGAGAAGTGGAACTGGTATATGAGCGCGATGGTCAAAGGCACAGCACCATGCTGACGCCCCTCTATAATGAAGAGTACGGACGCTATATGCTTGGCTTTTCCAATGCGGATTTTGTGGAAATCAAGGGAATGGACGCATTGAAGTATGCCTGGTATGAGATGCGCTATAATGTGAAAAATACTTATAAAAGTCTTGGTATGCTGATTACCGGACAGGTGAGCCGTAAGGATGTGGCAGGACCTGTGGGTATTGCCAATGTGGTTGGCGAGGCTTATGATCAGGCCAAGGAATATGGTTGGCAAAATGTTCTTGTCAATATGATGAACATTACACTGATGCTTTCCGTGAATTTGGGTATCTTGAATTTATTGCCTCTTCCTGCCTTGGATGGTGGCAGACTGGTATTTTTATTTTTGGAGGTGCTTCGCGGCAAACCTATCCCTGCCGAGAAGGAAGGGATGGTGCATTTTATCGGTCTGATGTTCTTTATGGGGCTTATGGTAGTAATTTTCTTTAATGATTTAGCCAATATTTTTGGTGTCTGATGTTTTGAAATCGTATCTGATTGCCGAATGGGTTGTCCTTCGGGTGACCCATCCGGCAATAACATGTATCTGATTGCATATGTTTCTATAGCTGCATTCGCAGTAATTTTTCAAAAAACTATTTACAACTTAATTTATAACTTAAGAAAGGAGAACTATGAGGTATTTGACGGGATGTTATTGTGCCGATTCCTGTCCGTCTATTTTGCTGTTGCAGGGTGTTCGGGTCAAAGACAGGCTTCCTGTTGTGTTGGCTGTCGTATGGGAGGGGCTGACGGAGGAGGTAAAGAACTCCAAGGCTAAGAGCTTTAGGGAAAAGGTGATGGAATGGTTTGACAGACAGGCGTTGCCTGCCTGTGCAAAGGGGGATGCTGCAAATTGTGTACGGACTGTTGGGCGGTGTCTTGAAAAATGGATGAGGAAGCTACAGACAGAGGGTGCAAAGGCGAGAGATGGGGAGCCGGACTCGTGGAGTCTGCTGTTTGGTGTAGGTGAGATGTGTTTTTATGGGTGGAAGGGGAGCGGAGAAGTTCATCTATTAAATCTGAGCTTTAACCATCTCAATACAAGGAAGCTGACCTGCGATACGGAAGAAATGCAGATGCAGTTTGCAAAGTTGGAGCCGGATGTGGGTGTGTTGCTGGGGACAAGGGATTTTTTTTCAGGATTGCCCAAGCAGCAGTTAAAGGAGTGCCTTGAGGTAAAAACATTGGAGAGCAGGGAGCAGATAGCTAAACATGTAAAAGAGGTTGTGCAGGAGGCGGCAGTGAGAGGGGCAAAGCATGCAGCCGCTATATTGACAGTGACAAGGGAGGATTAGAGGATGGAAAAGGAACTGGCAGAGGCATGGGTGGTAGCAAGTTTAAGACAAAGAGGTTATATATTAAAACAGTTGATTGGGACAGGTGCCTTTGGAAGCGTGTATCTTGTAAAGAATTTGCAAACAGGGCAGTCCTTGGCTTGCAAAGTTGCGGTTACCTGTCAGGCGGTAAAAATACTAAAAAAGGAAGGGGAGCTTCTTCGTCAGATTACACATCCGCTGTTTGCTGCGTATGAGAAGTGGGGGCAGGAACCGCAGGGAGCATTTTTGCTGATGGAGTATGTGGAAGGGGAGAGTCTTGCGCAGCGTCTGGTACAGGGGGCTTTGCCGCAGAAGCAGGCTGTTGACTATGCAATTCAATTGGCAGAGGGGATTCGGTATCTCCATGAATTGTCTACGCCTATTTTGTACAGGGATTTAAAACCGGAGCATATTAAGGTAGGGCAAGAGGGTAGAATAAAGCTTCTGGATTTGGGATGTTCCTGTAAATTGGCAGATGCCCACTTGGCTAAGGCGGGAACGAAAGGCTATGCACCGCCGGAGCAACTGTTGCATGGACAACCCGGTTTGTACAGTGATGTCTATGCCCTTGGGAAGCTGTTGCAGTATATGCTGACAGGGCGTAACCCTTGTGTTGCGTCAGTACATAAGTCGGGGCTGCGTACATACAGGAAGACATTTAGTCCGTACTTGCAGGAGCTTGTTGCTCGTTGTACAGAGGAAGATTACCGGGAGAGAATACAGGATATGAAATGTGTTCTGTGGAATCTGAGAAAATATGGGAGGGAGGAAGGCTACATATATGAAAACATTGTACAATAAAGAAAAAGCTTGACTTTTCAATAAAAACCGGTTGACATTTCCTGATTTTGGGGATATACTACTTAAGAGCATAAAGGTAGATTTCGGAAAGAGTGGACGCGCGCCACTCTTTCTTGTTTGTGAAAATAGAACATGAGGAGGAGTGGAATGTCAAAGCGTGAGACCTATGAGGCCCGCACGGAGGAACTGCTTGCCCCCATCGCCGCATCAAACGGTGTGGAGATTTATGATGTGGAGTATGTAAAGGAAGGCAGTGATTTTTATCTGAGGGCATACATTGATAAGCCGGAGGGTGTGAACATTATCGATTGTGAAAATGTAAGCAGAGCACTTTCGGATGCACTGGACAGAGAAGATTTTATTCCCGAGGCATATATTTTGGAGGTATCCAGCCCCGGTCTGGGACGGACGCTCAAAAAGGATAAGCATCTGGCTAAGAGTATCGATCAGGAAGTTGAGGTAAAGCTGTTTAAGCCCATTGATAAGTGTAAGGAGTTTATCGGGGTATTGGCAGGATTTGATGCAGATACAATAACCATCAGGGAAAACGGAGCGGAGCGTACTTTTAATCGTTCCGAGATTGCACTGATTCGTCTGACAATTGATTTTTAATTGAGAACAATCTGACGTAAATATCGATTATATAGAAAAGAACAAGGCGAAAGCCGGAAACGGAGGAAACAATGAACAAGGAATTAATGGAAGCACTGGATATTCTGGAGAAGGAGAAGGAGATCAGCAAGGAGACGCTGTTTGAGGCGATTGAGAACTCTTTGCTTACCGCATGCAAGAACCATTTCGGTAAGGCTGATAACGTGAAGGTTGAGATTGATCGCGAGACCTGTGATTTTCTGGTATATGCAGAGAAGGAGGTCGTGGAAACCACCGATGATGTGGAGGACGATTGCCTTCAGATTGCACTGCAGGATGCTCTGGAGCTTTCCAAGAAGGTAAAGGTTGGCGATGTGCTGAACGTGGAGATTAAGTCCAAAGAGTTCGGACGTATCGCAACCCAGAATGCGAAGAATGTTATTTTGCAGAAAATCCGTGAGGAAGAGAGAAGCGTTATTTACAATCAGTATTTTGAGAAAGAAAAAGATGTGGTTACCGGTGTGGTACAGCGTAACATTGGCAGAAACATCAGCATCAATCTTGGTAAGGCAGATGCAATGCTTGCTGAGAGTGAGCAGGTAAAGGGTGAGGTGTTCAGACCTACCGAGCGTATCAAGGTTTATATTCTGGAAGTAAAGAATACCTCCAAGGGTCCCCGCATCAGTGTAAGCCGTACTCATCCGGAGCTTGTTAAGAGACTTTTCGAGTCTGAGGTTACCGAGATTAAGGACGGTACGGTTGAGATTATGAGCATCGCAAGAGAGGCCGGAAGCCGTACCAAGATTGCGGTATGGAGCAACAATCCCAATGTAGATGCAGTAGGTGCTTGTGTAGGTATGAATGGTGCCAGAGTAAACGCTATTGTTGAAGAACTTCGCGGCGAGAAGATTGATATTGTTCCCTGGGATGAGAATCCCGGTAATCTGATTCAGAATGCACTGTCTCCTGCAAAGGTAGTTGCAGTGTTTGCAGATCCTGATGAGAAGACTGCAAAGGTTGTGGTTCCTGACTATCAGTTGTCTCTTGCCATCGGTAAGGAAGGACAGAATGCAAGACTGGCAGCAAGACTGACCGGCTACAAGATTGATATTAAGTCTGAGACTCAGGCGAAGGATGCTCCCGGCTTCCGCTATGAGGACTATATGTACGATGAGTACGAAGAGGAGGAGTATGCTGAAGACGAGTACGAGACCGGTGAGGAGGAGTAATTGTTTTCATGGCAAAAAAAATCCCATTGAGGCAGTGTGTCGGTTGCGGCGAAATGCGAAGCAAAAAAGAAATGCTGCGTGTGCTTAAATCCGCAGAGGAAGATACATTTTGTCTGGATATTACAGGAAAGAAGAACGGAAGAGGCGCATATGTTTGTAAGAATAGAGATTGTCTGGTAAAGGCGCGTAAGTCAAAGGGACTGGAGCGGTCTTTCAAGATGAGTATTCCTACAGAGGTGTATGACGCTTTAGAAAAGGAGTTTGATGAGCTTGAAGCAAAATAAGGTTTTGTCGTTACTTGGACTTGCAATGAGAGGGCGTAATCTGGTGAGCGGAGAATTTCAGACGCTGGAAGCAGTGAAAAACGGTTCCGCCATGCTGGTAATCATTGCAGAAGATGCGTCGGCGAATACCAAGAAATTATTTACCAACAAGTGCACATTTTATGAGGTTCCGGTTTATGAATTCGGAACGAAGGATGAACTGGGCCGGGCAATCGGAAAAGATATGCGTTCTTCTCTGGGTGTGAGTGACGCAGGACTGGCTGAAGCGATAGTCAAACAATTAGAAAGATAGTATGTTGCTGTTGAGCGAAAACAGTGATAAGAAATGGAGGAAAGCATGGCGAAAATCAAAGTACATGAACTCGCAAAAGAATTAGATAAGCAGAGCAAAGATATATTGAGCTTCTTAAATGAAAAGGGCGTAGAGGCAAAAGCTGCCCAGAGCTCCGTGGAAGAAGATGTTGCAGATATGGTGAGAAAGGAGTTCGGTAAGACTGTAGCTCCTAAGGAGGAAACTTCCAAGGCAGAGGCACCTAAGGTAGAGACTTCCAAGTCTGAAGAGTCTAAGAAGGAAGTTTCTAAGGCTGCAGATGCCAAAGGACAGGAGGAACCCAAGAAGAAAAAGAAAAACATTATCTTCGTAAGTAATCCTCAGAATTCCAAGATGCCCGGAGGACGTCCGAATAATAACAATAATCAGCGTCCTGCAGGTAATCAGGGAAGACCTCAGAACGGCAATAATAATAACAGGGCTCAGGCACCGGTGCGTCCCATTAAGCCCCTGACCCCTCCTTCCCCGACTCCTTCCGTGCAGATGGTAAGCAGCAGACCCCAGCCTGCAAAGAGACAGGAGGAAGAGACTGTTAAAGCACAGGCACCTGTAAAGAGTCAGGCACCTGTAAATGAGAAGCCTGCAAATGAGAGACCGGCTGGCGACAGACCTCAGAATGACAGACCTCAGAATCAGGGGAACAGAAACGACAGATTTCAGAATAATAACGACAGAAATAACGATAGAGGCAATGACAGAAACCGTGGAGACAGACCTGCACGTTCTGAGAACGGTTATGGTAATCGTCCCCAGAATGGTCAGAACAGAGACCGTTTCGGTGGCAATAACGACAACAGAGGCGGTGCAGGAAGACAGGGACGTCCCGGTGAGGGCGGTCAGGGCGACCGTCGTAACGGTGGCAACAACGCAGGTCCCGGACGCGGATTCAACGGCGGACGTGACAACAGAGGCGGTGCAGGTAGAGGCTTCGTAAGTGAGGCACCTGCTAAGGATATGGAGAAGAAGCGCGATGACGACAAGAGACGTATTGGTCGTGAAAAGGATAACAAACGCTCTAAGAAGGACCATATCTATGAGGAGGAAGAAGCACTGAAGAATAAGCCCGGCAGATTTATTAAGCCGGAGAAGAAGGAAGTTGTGGAAGAAGTTATTAAGGTGATTACCCTTCCCGAGAGTATTACCATCAAGGATTTGGCTGACAAGATGAAGATTCAGCCCGCAGCAATCGTTAAGAAATTGTTCCTGGAGGGTAAGGTTGTTACTGTAAATCAGGAGATTTCTTACGAAGATGCAGAGAACATTGCCATGGAATATGAGATTCTCTGTGAGAAGGAAGTTAAGGTTGATGTAATTGAAGAACTTTTGAAAGAGGAAGATGAAGCAGCAGAAACTATGGTTGAGAGACCTCCTGTTATCTGTGTAATGGGTCATGTAGACCATGGTAAGACTTCCCTTTTGGATGCAATCCGTAAGACTCGTGTAACAGATAAAGAGGCCGGAGGTATTACACAGCACATTGGTGCGTATACTGTATCCTTGGACGAGAGAAAAATTACTTTTCTGGATACACCCGGACACGAGGCCTTCACTGCAATGCGTATGCGTGGTGCAAACTCTACGGATATTGCAATTCTGGTAGTTGCTGCAGACGACGGCGTTATGCCTCAGACTATCGAGGCAATTAACCATGCTAAGGCAGCAGGTATTGAAATTGTAGTTGCTGTAAATAAGATTGATAAGCCCTCTGCAAACATTGATCGTGTAAAGCAGGAGCTTACTGAATATGAGTTGATTGCAACCGACTGGGGCGGAAGTACTGAGTTTGTACCTGTATCTGCTAAGACCGGTCAGGGCATCGAGGATTTGCTTGAGACCATTCTGCTCACCGCAGATATTCTGGAGCTTAAGGCCAATCCTAACAGAAGAGCAAGAGGTCTGGTTATCGAGGCTGAGCTTGATAAGGGTCGTGGTCCCGTTGCTACTGTTTTGGTACAGAAGGGTACCCTTCATGTGGGTGACTTCATTTCCGCAGGTGCAAGCCATGGTAAGGTAAGAGCAATGGTGGATGACAAGGGCAGACGTGTAAAAGAGGCTGGTCCTTCCACTCCCGTTGAGATTTTGGGTCTTTCCGATGTTCCCAGTGCAGGTGAGGTATTCATTGCTCATGAAAATGATAAGACTGCCAAGTCCTTTGCTGAGACCTATCAGGCACAGAATAAGGAGAAGATGCTTGAGGATACCAAGACGGCAATGTCTCTGGATGATTTGTTCTCACAGATTAAGGAAGGCAATCTGAAGGAACTGAACCTGATTGTCAAGGCTGACGTTCAGGGTAGTGTGGAGGCTGTGAAGCAGTCCCTTATGAAGCTGTCCAACGAAGAGGTTGTGGTAAAATGTATCCACGGCGGTGTAGGTGCCATCAACGAGTCCCACGTGGTACTGGCAAGTGCATCCAACGCAATTATTATCGGCTTCAATGTAAGACTGGATCCCACTGCAAAGGCTACTGCTGAGCAGGAGGGCGTAGATGTACGTCTCTACAAGGTTATCTATCAGGCACTTGAGGATATCGAGGCTGCCATGAAGGGTATGCTTGATCCTATCTTCGAGGAGAAGGTTATCGGTCACGCGGAGGTTCGCCAGCTCTTCAAGGCATCCCAGATTGGTAACATTGCAGGTTCCTACGTTCTTGACGGTGAATTCCGCAGAGGCTGTAAGGTTCGCATTACCCGTGAGGGCGAGCAGATCTTTGAGGGTAACCTTGCATCCCTGAAGCGATTCAAGGACGACGTAAAAGAAGTAAAAGCTGGATTTGAATGCGGTCTTGTATTCGAAGGCTTTGACAAGATGCAGGAACTCGACATCGTCGAAGCCTACATCATGGTAGAAGTCCCTCGTTAGAAAGGTATGTTGTATGAGAAAACACAGTGTTAAGAATACCCGGGTAAACGGTGAGGTGCAGCGCGTCCTTGCCGAAATCATCCGCGGTGAAATAAAGGACCCCCGCATCAGCCCCCTGACCAGTGTGGTTGCTGTGGAGGTGGCTCCTGATTTGAAAAGCTGCAAGGCATGGATTAGTGTCCTTGGCGGCCAGGAGCAGAGAGATGCCACTCTGGCAGGACTTAAGAGCGCAGAGGGTTTTATCCGAAGAAAGATTGCACAGACCATCAATCTGCGCAATACGCCGGAGATTACCTTTGTGATGGATCAGTCCATCGAGTACGGTGTAAACATGTCACACAAAATTGATGAGATTATCGGCTCACAGCCTTCCGAATCCGATGCAGAGGATTTGGAGGAGTTTGAAGACGATGAGGAATAATTTGCAACAATTGTCTGCATCATTTGGCAGTAAGAGAGGTTTGCATGAATTTATTACAGGAATGTAAGGGCGCACAGCGCATCGGCATCAGCGGTCACGTGAGACCCGATGGCGATTGCGTGGGCGCTTGCCTGTCTTTATGGCAGTATTTAAAGAAAAATTTACCGGAAAGTAACGTAACGGTTTATTTGGAGCAGCCGGCAGAGATTTTCAGAGAGCTTGCGGGTTTTGAGGAGATTGTAACGGACTTTCCCGCAGAGGAGCCCTTCGATGTCTATTTTGCCTTGGACTGTAACGAGGAGCGTCTGGGAGAGGCTGCAAAATATTTTCAGGCAGCCAAGAAGAAAATTAATATCGACCATCATGTGAGTAATACCGGATGCGGTGACGTGAATCTGGTAAGACCCCAGATTGGTTCTACCTGCGAGGTGCTTTATGAACTGATGGCAGATGATCTTGATAAGGATTTGGCAGAGACTCTCTACATTGGCATCATTCACGATACAGGTGTATTCCAGTATTCCAATACTTCCCCTAGAACTATGGAAATTGGTGCAAAGCTGATTTCTTATGGTTTTGATTTCCCAAGACTGATTGAGGAGACCTTCTATCAGCGTACTTATGTGCAGTCTCAGATTATGGGAAGAGCACTGATGGAGAGCATCCGCATATTGGATGGCCAGTGTATTGTGGGTGTCGTGAACCGTGAGACTATGAATTTTTATAATGCCGGCCCCAAAGATTTGGATGGTATTGTAAACCATCTTCGCAATATTAAAGGAGTTCACTGTGCTATTTTTATGTATGAGACGGGGACTCTTGAATACAAGGTCAGTCTGCGCACGGATGAGAGGGTGGATGCGGCCAAGGTTGCGGTATATTTTGGCGGCGGCGGTCATGTGCGCGCTGCGGGATGTACCATGCAGGGCACCTTCCATGATTGTGTCAACAATCTTTCTTTGCATATTGAGGAACAGTTGTTGGAGCGAAAAAGATAATTGTTTCGGAACGAAGGAGAACTATGTATAACGGAATTATCAATATTCATAAGGAGGCAGGATTTACCTCCCATGATGTAGTTGCCAAGATGCGTGGCATCTGCGGACAGAAGAAAATTGGGCACACCGGCACTCTGGACCCCCAGGCGACCGGTGTGCTTCCGGTTTGTCTGGGTAGCGGCACCAAGCTGTGCGATATGCTGACAGACAAGGATAAAGAGTATGTGGCAGAGCTTTTGTTGGGCGTCACCACGGACACGCAGGACACCACAGGAGAGATTCTGGAAAAGAAGCCTGTGGAGGCAACAGAAGAGGCTGTCTGTGAGGCAGTTATGAGCTTTGTGGGCTCCTACGATCAGGTTCCTCCTATGTATTCTGCATTGAAGGTAGATGGCAAGAAGCTCTATGAGCTTGCTCGTGCAGGCAAGGAGGTGGAGCGCAAGGCACGCCCCGTGACCATTCACGAGATTGAGATTCTTGAAATAAAGCTTCCTGTGGTGAAGATGCGTGTAGCATGTTCTAAGGGCACTTACATCCGTACGCTATGTGCAGATATCGGGGACAGGCTTGGTTGTGGCGGTACCATGCAGAGCCTTCTTAGAACCCGCGTTGAGCGATTTGGGCTAGAGGATGCCATTACCTTAAGCGAGCTGGAAATGATTCGTGATGAGGGTAGAATCGGAGATGTTTTGGTTCCTGTGGACAAGGTCTTTGCGGAGTGTCCTGCGCTACATATCAGACAGGATTTGGCCAAGCTTTTGGAAAACGGCAACGCTATCTATCCCAATCAGACGGAAGAGAAGAAATATTACGCCCCCGGCAAACAGGTGCGTTTTTACAGAAATGATGAATCCTTTGCAGGGATTTATACTTATGATGAGAAGGAAAAACGCTACAAACCGGTGAAGATGTTTTTGGAGAGATAAATGGAAATTATTCATGGTACGACAGATTTTCAATTAAATACAGACACTGCGGTAGCCATGGGTAAATTTGATGGTATCCATGTGGGACATCGCAAGCTCCTTGAAGCTATTTTGGAAAAAAAGAAGTTCGGGCTCAAGGCCTGTATTTTTACTTTCGACCCGGCTCCATCTGTGTTGTTCGGGCTTTCTGATGGCAGGGAACTTTCTACTCGTGAGGAAAAGCGTATTCTTTTTGAGAAAATGGGCATTGATATTCTTGTGGAGTTTCCTATGACCATGGAGACAGCGGCGATTCCTTCGGAAAATTTTGTGCGGGAATATCTTTGCGGTAAGCTGTGCGCCCGTTATATCGCAGCAGGGGAGGATGTGTCCTTTGGCAGCCGGGGAATGGGTAATGCAGCACTTTTGCATAGCTTGCAGAATGAGCTGGGATATGAATTAAGCATCATTAAAAAGGTTTGTGTGGACGGTGCAGAGGTGAGTTCTACCCGCATCAGAAGTCTGATTGAAGCAGGAGAGATGGAACAGGCAACCAGTCTTTTGGGGATGCCCTATACAATACAGGGTGTTGTGTCAGACGGTAAGAAAATAGGACGTACAATCGGCTTTCCCACAGTAAATTTATATCCCGGTGAGGACAAGCTTATGCCCCGCAAGGGTGTATATTTTTCCAAGGTACGCATTTTCAGTAAGGATATGGAGAAATGGGAGGAATATGCTGCTATTAGTAATGTGGGCTGCAAACCGACTGTTTCAAATGAACGTACTATGGGTGTGGAGAGCTATCTATATGATTTTGGTGAGGAAATTTATGGACGAACCATAGAGGTTGAACTTTTGACATTTTGGCGTCCGGAGAAACGCTTTGATGGTTTGGAAGGTTTGAAAAAGCAACTACAGGATGATATTGTGGCAGGCGTACAGTGGCACAAAAACGCAAAAAATATGTAATATATTGTAAAATAAATGTAAAAAACGGCTTGTCAGTTTTGTTCTTTTCCCGTACAATTATAAGCGGATTATTATGCGAATGAAAAAGTAAAGGAAAAAGAAGATGAGTACAGAACAAGTTGTAACAATGATAATATCTCTGTGTGGAGGTTTGGGGCTTTTCCTATATGGTATGAGTCTCATGAGTGATTCCATCGAGAAGGTAGCAGGTGCCAAACTGCGAAAGGTGCTTGAGTTTTTTACCACGAATCGTTTTATGGGAATGATTGTAGGTATCGTATTTACCGGTATTGTACAGTCTTCCTCAGCCTGTACCTCTATGGTGGTCAGCTTTGTAAATGCAGGTCTTATGAATCTGTATCAGGCAGCGGGTGTGATTCTGGGTGCCAATATTGGTACGACAATTACCTCTCAGTTGGTATCTTTTAATTTGTCTGAGTATGCACCTGTGATTTTGCTGTTCGGTGTGCTTCTGGCAATGGCTAGCAAGAAACAGAATGTAAAGCATCTTGCAGAGACGGTCATCGGTTTTGGTATTTTGTTTGTGGGTCTGGCAACTATGTCCGGTGCCATGAAGACTATGAGAGATATGCCGGAAGTCGTGGATTTGTTGGCTTCTATGCGCAATCCTTTTGCAGCAACATTTGTAGGTATGGTGCTTACGGCAATTATCCAGAGTTCATCAGTGACGGTCAGTATCGTTCTTTTGTTGGCTTCACAAGATTTGTTGGCATTGCCTATTTGTTTGTATATTATCATGGGTTGTAACATCGGTTCTTGTGGTACAGCCATGATTGCATCTCTTTCCGGTAAGAAGGAGGCAAAACGTGCGGCATTAATTCATTTTTGGTTTAATGTGATTGGTACGGCTTTGATGTATGTGGTGCTTATGCTTGCGGAGGAGCAGGTGGTTGCCGCAATCCAGTCTATTTCTACAGATAACGGAAGATTTGTAGCGAATGCACATACGATTATTAAGGTGACGCAGGTAATTATGCTCTTTCCTTTCTCCAACTGGCTTGTTCGTCTGGCTGAGAAGTGTGTTCCCGGAGAGGACAAGAAGATTAGCTATAGAGAGAGCTATCAGTTGAAATATATCGGTGAAAAGGTTGTATTTAATCCTGCTACCGCAGTGGTGGGGGTTATCAAAGAGTTGGAGCGTATGGCAGATTTGGCAAACGAGAACCTGAATCGGGCCATGAATGCGTTGATTACCCTGGACGAAGAGGATATTGCAGAGGTTTACGAGGTGGAGAAGAATATTGACTTCCTAAGCCGCTCTATCACGGATTATCTGGTGAAAATCAACCAGTCCACCCTGCCCATTGAGGACTTAAAGAGTCTGGGTGCGTTGTTCCATGTGGTAAATGATATTGAGCGTATCGGTGACCATGCGGAGAATGTGGCGGATGCCGCCAAGCAGCGTAAGGAGACCGGCGTTGCCATCAGTAAGGAAGCACAGCGTGAACTGGGTGAGCTTATGGAGATGGTCAACAAGATTATCCAGTATTCCATCGCTATGTTTGCCCGCAGTGATGAGAGCAAGATGCAGGCAGTTGTGGATTTGGAGGAGCGTGTAGACGAGAAGGAGCGCGAGCTTCAAATGAAGCATGTAGAGCGTCTGACTAAGGGAGAGTGTACTCCCGAGGCAGGTATGATTTTCTCCGATGTCGTATCGGGATTGGAGCGCGTGTCCGACCACGCAACCAACATTGCATTTGCAATTACCTCCGCTGAAAAAGAAGACGATGGCGAGATGGAGTAGAATGACAGATATTTTAGTGGAAAATGATATGAAGGAGCAGCTTTCACGAACGGAGCTGCTTATCGGCAAGGAAGCCATAGAACGCCTGCAAGAGGCCAAGGTAGCCGTATTCGGTGTGGGCGGTGTAGGCGGCTATGTGGTGGAGGCCCTGGTCAGAAGTGGTGTGGGCAGTTTTGTTTTGATTGATAATGATACAGTCAGTTTGAGCAATTTAAACCGCCAGATTATTGCCACGAGAGACACTATCGGCAGAGACAAGGTCGAGGTGATGCGGGAACGGATTCACTCTATCAATCCCGAGGCGAAGGTGGAGGTGCGGAAGTGCTTTTATCTGCCGGAGACTGCTGAGGAATTTGATTTTAGCGAGTATTCTTATGTGGTAGATGCAGTGGATACGGTGACTGCCAAGTTGGATATAATTCTACGTGCACAGGCAGCAGGAGTTCCTGTAATTAGTTCCATGGGTGCGGGGAATAAGTTGGACCCCACCAAGTTTCAGGTGGCAGATATCTATGCAACCAGTGGCTGCCCCCTTGCAAAGGTGATGAGAAGAGAACTTAGAAAGCGGGATGTAAAAGCTTTAAAAGTGGTGTATTCCACGGAAGAAGCCATACAGACAGGTCAGAGAACACCCGGCAGCATGGCCTATGTGCCTTCGGTGGCCGGACTGATTGTGGCAAGCGAAGTGATAAGAGATTTGACAGGTGTGAATTCTTAAGATTTCCTAAGAATTCACACTTTTTTCATAGGTTATTTTTAAGAAAATGGTCTGAAAAGGTTGACAGTATAGGGGCAAGTCTGTATAATCGGATATGTAGCGTAATAAATTTGTAACAATTTTGTAAAACATAGGAGATTTCCATGAATATAAAAAGTAACAAGAGAGGAATCAGAATTGCAGCTTTCGGACTTGCAACTTGTATCTTGCTGGATCCGATGGCGGTAGAAGCAGCTTCTAATAACAGTATGTTGCAGGCTGCAGGTGTTGGTTCTGTTTTTGAGAGCAGTCTGACTGCTGAGGAGTACATGAATATTGCCAAGGAAGCTAAGGGGGCTTCCTGGGGATATACCAATATTGGCATTGCAAATGTAGAAGAGGGCAATTTGAATGTGAGAGCACTTCCTTCTACGGACGGCAAGTTGGTGGGCAAGATGCCCAAGAACGCAGCCTGTGAAGTTCTGGAAATGTTAGATGGTTGGGCACATATTAAATCAGGTGAGGTTGACGGATATGTAAGTACGGACTTTTTGCTCGTAGGTCCTGATGCAAGAATAAAGGCGGCTGATTTGGTGCGCACCGTGGCTATTTCCAATACGGATGGTTTAAATGTAAGAGATGAGGCTGATACAAACAGTGCGGTTATGACCCAGATGTTGAAGGGTGAAGAACTTGATTTTGTGGAGGATTTGGGTGATTGGATTCAGGTTGATATCGATGGTGAGTCCGGTTATGTATCTGCTGAGTTTGTCAGTGTTGAGGAGAAGCTTAGCACCGCTATTACCATGAGTGAACTTCTGTACGGCGCAGGTGTTTCCGATGTGCGTGTGGATTTGGTAGAGTATGCAAAGCAGTTTTTGGGTAATCCCTATGTATGGGGCGGTACCAGTCTGACCAAGGGTGCGGACTGTTCCGGTTTTGTACTCAGTGTATATAAAAAGTATGGTATTACCTTGAGCCATTCTTCCAGAGCACAGGCTAATGAAGGTACGAAGATTAGTGCTTCCGAGCTTTTGCCCGGTGATTTGGTATTCTATGCAAACAGTAGCGGAACCATCAATCATGTGGCGATTTATATCGGTGGCGGACAGGTTATCCATGCAAGTAATCCCAAGACCGGTATCCGTATCAGCAAGTACAATTATCGTACACCCAAGAAGTGCGTGCGCGTACTGTATGATGAATAAAATGGTTGTTTCATAAAAATGGATATTTACAACTGACGGCAAGTGTGTTATACTAGGTCAGTATGATTAACCGATACTCAGATGTCGGACACTCCGACCGCATCTTAGTATACGGCGTTTAAAAATTAAGGAGGAAGAAACAATGATTTCTAAAGAGAAGAAAACAGCAATTATGAACGAGTACGCTAGAACTGCTGGCGATACCGGTTCACTCGAGGTTCAGGTAGCAGTCCTGACCGCAAGAATCCAGGAGCTTACCGAGCATCTTAAGGCTAACCCCAAGGATCATCATTCCCGTAGAGGTATGCTGAAGATGGTAGGTCAGAGACGTGGTCTTCTTGATTACTTGAAGAAGAAAGATATCGAGAGATATCGTGCTCTGATTGAGAGACTTGGCTTGAGAAAATAATGCAAATGCGGGAGCGGAGCTGGCCGAAAGGGCACTCCGCTTCCTTTTGTGTAGTAAAATGGTAACTGCGGGGCAGAAGAGTTAACCGAGATTGCTGAAAAGCTTTGGTGGACAAGCTTGTTTACCAGTATTTTTCAGTGGTTTCGGGATTCTCTGTTCCGAGGAAGACATCGAAAAACTTATTTTGTGTTTGGAGTGTCGCGAATAAATTGCCGCAGAAGGCGGCGGAATGGAGGAAATTATGTACCAGAGTTTTGAAATGGAGCTCGGCGGTCGCAAACTGGTTGTAGATGTGAACCGTGTGGGCAAGCAGGCAAATGGTTGTGCATTCATGCACTACGGAGATACCACTGTGCTTTGTACTGCAACTGCATCTGAGAAGCCCAGAGATGGCATTGACTTTTTCCCTCTCAGTGTAGAGTATGAGGAGAAGATGTATGCTGTAGGTAAGATTCCCGGAGGCTTTAACAAGCGTGAGGGTAAGGCGAGTGAGAACGCAATTCTTACCAGCCGTGTAATCGACAGACCTATGCGTCCCCTTTTCCCCAAGGATTACAGAAATGATGTTACATTGAATAACCTTGTAATGAGCGTAGACCCTGAGTGTCGTCCTGAGATTGTTGCAATGCTTGGTTCTGCTATCGCAACCTGCATCTCTGACATTCCTTTTGATGGTCCCTGCGCGATGACCCAGATGGGTCTTGTTGACGGTGAGCTTATTGTGAACCCTTCCCAGAAGCAGTGGAAGGAAGGCGATTTGAACCTGACTGTTGCATCCACCAAAGAGAAGGTTATCATGATTGAGGCAGGTGCAAATGAGGTTCCCGAGGCAAAGATGCTGGAGGCAATCTACAAGGCTCATGACATCAACCAGACAATTATTGCATTTATTGAGAAGATTGTAGCAGAGGTTGGTAAGACCAAGCACGAGTACACTAGCTGTGCAATTCCTGCAGAGCTGTTTGATGCAATCAAGGAAATTGTTCCTCCCGCTGAGATGGAGGAGGCTGTTTTCACCGATGAGAAGCAGGGTCGTGAGGAGAATATCGGCCAGATTACCGCAAGATTGGAAGAGGCTTTTGCTGAGAAAGAAGAGTGGCTTGCTATCTTAGGTGAGGCGATTTATCAGTATCAGAAGAAGACTGTTCGTAAGATGATTTTGAAGGATCACAAGCGTCCTGATGGTCGTCAGCTTAACCAGATTCGTCCTTTGGCTGCTGAGGTTGACATCATCCCCCGTGTACATGGTTCCGCGATGTTCACTCGTGGACAGACTCAGATTTGTAACGTATGTACTTTGGCACCTCTGTCCGAGGCTCAGAAGATTGACGGCCTTGATGACAATGAGGTAACCAAGCGTTATATGCACCATTATAACTTCCCTTCTTATTCCGTAGGTGAGACCAAGCCCTCCCGCGGACCCGGAAGACGTGAGATTGGTCACGGTGCATTGGCAGAGAGAGCATTGATTCCTGTGCTTCCCTCTGAGGAGGAGTTCCCCTATGCAATCCGTACCGTATCCGAGACTTTTGAGTCTAACGGTTCTACATCCATGGCATCTACCTGTTCTTCCTGTATGTCTTTGATGGCAGCAGGTGTACCCATCAAGAAGATGGTTGCAGGTATTTCCTGTGGTCTAGTAACCGGAGACACCGATGATGATTTCGTATTGCTTACCGATATTCAGGGTCTTGAGGATTTCTTCGGAGACATGGACTTCAAGGTAACCGGTACTGTAGACGGTATCACTGCAATCCAGATGGATATTAAGATTAATGGTCTGACCAGACCTATCGTAGAGGGTGCTATTGCAAACTGCCGTGAAGCAAGACTGTTCATCATGGACACCTGCATGAAGCCTGCTATCGCAGAGCCCAGAGCAGAGGTTGGCAAGTATGCTCCCAAGATTATCTCCATGCAGATTGATCCTGAGAAGATTGGTGAGGTTGTTGGTCAGCGTGGTAAGACCATCAATGAGATTATCGCTCGTACCGGTGTGAAGATTGACATTACCGATGATGGTATGGTATCTATCTGTGGTACGGATAAGGATATGATGGCCAAGGCTGAGGAGATGATTAAGATTATCACCACCGAGTTTGAGGAAGGCCAGATTTTCAAGGGTAAAGTAGTTAGCATTAAGGAGTTTGGTGCATTCATCGAGTTTGCTCCCGGCAAGGAGGGTATGGTTCATATCTCCAAGATTGCCAAGGAGAGAATCAACCATGTTGAGGATGTATTGACTCTGGGCGATATGGTAACTGTAGTATGTCTGGGCAAGGACAAGATGGGAAGAATCAGCTTCTCCATGAAGGACGTAGCTCAGCAGTAAAAACAAGCTATCCGGCGACACCTGTGAGGGTGTCGCCTTTTTAGTGCGCAAAAGTGGGTTCTGGAACTTTCTCCATGGGGCCGGGGCCTTTGTCTTTCGGGCAGTCTGCGGGTGTAAGAAGGGCTAATATTCTGCGGGAGGTTTTTGGGTAAGTGACGCACGCGGGTCCACCGCGCATCCGTGCGCGGTGGATCCTAACCAAGCCATCCGTGGCTTGGTTGTGCTGAGTGTGGATGCAGAATATAAGTCCTTCTAACACCCTCCGCCATGTCCCGAAAGACAAAGGCCCCGGCCCCATGGAGGAAACACCACAGCTCCACTTTTATGAATGAGAAAGGGCGGAAGATGCAGGTGGTATCGGGGAGAACAAGACAAAAGTACAAGGTTGCAGGCGGGGGGGAGTAGGTTGACGTGTGGGGGTGGGCAAATTATAATAGGATGAGGGAAGAAAATAGAGGGATTTGGATTTGAGTGGAGGTTGTTTATGGTGGCTATAATCGGTGCAGGAGCTTTTTCAATAGTAATTGTATTATCTATTTTGATCATTTGTGGATTGCCGTTAGGGGAATTGACAATGGGAGGGCAATATACTGTTTTCCCTCCAAAGTTGAGAATTGTACTGGTAGCTCAACTGGTTTTACAGATGTTTTTTGTAGTCATCATTTTGCAGATGGGAGGATTTATACCGCTATGGTTTTCAGATAATGTCACAAGAATAATTTGTATTGTAATGGCGGCATATCTTTCGTTAAATACAGTTATGAACTTTATTTCAAAAAGTAAGAAGGAAAGATACATAATGACACCTCTTTCGTTTGTTGCGGCAGCTTGCTTTTGGATTACGGCGTTGTAAATTTGAATTGAGTGAGCTCTTTTGCGAACGATGACAATTGAACGAAGTTCAATTGTATGGGCTTGATTTTATTATACTAATTTGAAGCCGTCGTGCTTCTTTGTGGGTGCGTGACTTGGTTTTGGGTCTATGCGAAATTTTTACTTTATGAGACCCAAAAACATAGGAAATACCAAGGCTTTTAAGCACAATTTAGCAGCGTATGGGTCTATACAGAAGAATCGTCTGGTGAGACCCGAAAAATTAATTTTTAGCGGGTCTCAGGTGTGAATTTTTGTGCATAGACCCGCAAGGGGCTGTTTTTTACAATGCTTTTACGTGATTTGGCGTGATTTCGGGTCTCACGATTCGGTTTTTCTGTATATACCCGTGCGAAGAAAAGTGATCCTTTTTTCCTTGAACTCGATAACTTCCAATTTACGGATGTCAAGGTATTTAAATATATGGAGGTAAGATGTAATGAGGCTTGATGGATTTGGCTTGTTTGTAGAGGATATGGCTAAAATGATTCGGTTTTATAGAGATGTTTTAGGGTTTGAAATTAAGGAAAGTGAAGAGTCTTCAAATGTATATTTAGTGAAAGATGGAACGCTGTTTCTTCTTTATGGCAGAAATGATTTTGAGAAGATGACAAGTCGGAAATACGAATATGTGAAGGGTCTTAATGGTCACACAGAAATTGCGTTGTATGTTGATACATATGATGAAGTTGATATAGAGTATTCCAAGGCAATCAGCAAAGGAGCAACTTCTGTTATGGAGCCGGAAACGGAGCCCTGGGGACAAAGGACCTGTTATATTGCTGATCCGGAAGGTAACTTAATTGAAATCGGTTCTTTTAACAGACCGTTTGGGAGGTAGAGGGGAAATGTATGTCACTTGGACTGAAAAGAGGAAAGGTCGCTGTTGAACCGCACAGTATCGTATGGGAAATAGCAGCGCAGGAAACAATTTGCAAAATAAAAAATATTTTAAAGGATGATATTATAGATGCACAGCATATAGGAAGCACTTCCATAAGAAATATTTGTGCCAAGCCTATCGTGGATATTGTTGTGGGAGTGAGCAGTTTTGATAGGATAAGGAGACACAATGAAGACTTGCTGGCTAATGGTATTGTGTATCGTAGGCAGGATCATCCGGGGCAACATCTATATGTTTGTGGTGATTTGGAAAATGATATACAAACACATTACATTCATGTGGTAATTTGGGGGCAGGAAGCGTGGAACAATTATATCAATATGCGTGATTATTTGAATGCCCATGAGGAGAAGGCAAAGGAATATTCGGATTTAAAAGGACGCTTAGCAGAAGAGTATCCGAATGACAGAATGGCATATACGAATGGTAAAAGTACACTCGTCGAAAGTATCTTGCGAAGTGCAGAGGAGTGGCGAAACCAATTATAAGGGAGAGGTGTTTTTGGGGATATAGTTTTTGCCTAATGAGTTGTTTGAAATATTGAAAAACGGCAATGGGATATTGGTTGGATTTTGTTGGTGACTTATATTCAAAAATTGTAGATGGTAAATTTAAAACGGATGGTCAATATCATAAAAATCTGCTAACAGAAGAACAGAGAAAGGAACTTATTGAACAGGGAGTTCCGAAAATATTTACAACTGATATAGAATAAATCATAATCTATAGGTATACAATTCGATGACTTTTGGAAAAACAGGAGCAAATGATGAGAATAATCAAAGATATACGCTTTTATAAAAGTGAGCAACAGAATGAATATGGAAAACCCATCACATGCTCATTTGCAGATAAAGAACTGAATGTCAAAGCGAGAAGGATTGTTATGAAACTTTCTCGTCACTTATTTCGCTACAGATAATTTCGATGGGATGCTTATCCATTTCTGTATCCGGCAGGCCGTGGAGCAAGGCGAAAATATGCTGATGAAATTCAAAGAAAAGGTTACTACAAAGCGCAAAGCCATTATCTTCTTGCGTTATCTGGATACTTGTAAATTCTTTCCGCTTTTAAGGGTATATGATCCGGAGGAGAATTTGTTGTTTGAAACGGATTTACCTGAAACTTCGACCTTGGATTATTTTGGAGATATTCAAATAAGCACGACAAAAGTGACAATAAAACCAAGAAAAAATGCTTTTACAGCCGATTTGCAGTCAATGGTTATTGAGTATGACATATCTGAAGTGAATGGTTTAAAATAAAAGGTTATTGAATGTGCAGAGGATTTTAGCTGTTGAAGAGGCCGAGTAACCTTTGTAACCCGGAACAGACTGCGAAAAAAGAGTGCATCCTTTAGATATTCGTGCTATATTAATGATATCAAGTTTTGACAAAGGAGGACTTACAAATGAGTGTTTTGAATAATTTGCTGTCTGGATTTTTGAAGGATAAAATGGAAGATATTACGTCCGTAGTGAAGGATAAAATTGAGGATGTCATCGAGGATGCTTTGCATCCTGATGAAGAGGGGAATGTTACCGTAACTGTTGCAGAGGAGATTACGGTACAGAGTCTTTATCATCGACTGGGTGATGTGCAGGTTCCCATGACAGGGGAGGAATTTATTCGGAGGATGAGTTCTGCGGGGTTTGAAGCCCAGTTGTTTGAACTTTCGGAGAATGAGCGTAAGGGGATACCGGTTGAAGTCTTGGAGCGCTTTAAGCAATATTCAGCCAGAAAAGCGAACGACTCCGCATTTTTCTATGTTATTTTTTTTGTGTATAGGGAAGAGACAGAGGCAATCAGGAATATGGAAGGGCCTAAGAATAATTTTAAGAATAGTGAAAATAATGTTTTTCTGGCAGAGGAGGAAGGCAGATTTTTCATACACAGTACCCTTGTTGCTCCAAATGAAACATATAAAATGTATCAGTTGTACTCAAGAATCGGAAATACCGTATTACAAGTGACAATGCCGGAAGAGAATGCAGATGCCTATGCAGCAGATATTGTAAAAGCATTGCAGGGTAGCGGGTACTAAGGGCAAATATGGAATTGCGAAATCAGATAATAGGTTCGGTTGACGAGTGCCATTAGAATTTGCTATAATAAATACATTAATATCAAAATATGAAATGAACCTACATAAAGGAGAACATTATGGAACATAGAAATCCTCTTTTGGAAGAGAATGCAGATGTAAGATTTTTGGCGGTTGGAGAGATTATGCTTCGTCTGACCCCTCCCAATTATGAGAAGATTCGTATTGCAAATAATTTTGAAGCCAATTATGGCGGTAGTGAGGCAAATATTGCACTGGCACTTGCAAATCTTGGTGTGGACAGTACCTTTTTCACGGTAGTACCCAACAACAGTCTCGGTAAGAGTGCAATTCGTATGCTGAGAAGTAATGATGTGCATTGTACACCTGTGATTTTGAGTACTCCCGAGGAGACGCCTACTCATCGTCTGGGTACTTATTATCTGGAGACCGGTTATGGTATCCGTGCAAGTAAGGTAACCTATGACAGAAAGCACAGTGCCATCACCGAGTATGATTTCAGCAAGGTGGATTTGGATGCTTTGTTGGAGAATTTTGACTGGATTCATTTGAGCGGTATTACTCCTGCTTTGGGGAAGAACTGTGAGAAGTTGATTATGGACTTGTTGATAAAGGCAAAGGAGAAGGGACTTACCGTAAGCTTTGACGGTAATTTCAGAAGTACCCTTTGGACTTGGGAGGAGGCAAGAGACTTCTGTACCAAGTGTCTTCCTTATGTGGATGTACTTTTGGGTATTGAGCCTTATCATTTGTGGCGTGATGAGAATGACCACAGCAAGGGCGACTGGAAGGATGGTATTCCCATGCAGCCTACCTACGAGCAGCAGGATGAGATTTTCAAGGCTTTTGTAGAGCGTTACCCCAACCTTAAGTGCATCGCAAGACATGTGCGTTATGCTCACAGTGGTAGTGAGAACAGCTTGAAGGCTTATATGTGGTATGATGGTCACACCTTTGAGAGTAAGCTCTTTACCTTTAATATTCTGGACCGTGTAGGCGGTGGTGATGCGTTTGCATCCGGTCTTATCTATGCAATCACCCATGACTATAAGCCTATGGATATGGTTAATTTCGCGGTGGCAAGCAGTGCTTTGAAGCATACCATTCACGGTGATGCCAATATTACAGATGATGAGAAGTCCATCCGCAATCTGATGAATATGAACTACGATATCAAGAGATAAAAGATAAAAATATTGGAATTTTATGACTCCCTGTGTTACACTAAAAAAGTACGCAGGGAGGTTTTTTTATGAATACACAAAACAATACAATTATTACATTAGAAGATATACAAAATAGTCCTCGTGGCAAGGCTGCCATGGATTTGTTTATGGAGGGCTATAATTGCAGTCAGGCGGTGACACTGGCTTTTGCAGATTTATTTGATATGGACAGGCAGATGCTTCTTCGTATGAGTTCTTCTTTTGGCGGTGGTATGGGGCGTCTTAGAGAGGTGTGTGGAACGGTTTCAGGAATGTTTATTGTGATTGGTTTTTTATATGGATATGATGACCCCAAGGCATTTGAGGAGAAGGCGACTCATTATGGCAGGATTCAGGAGCTTGCAAGTCGCTTCAAGGAATGTCAGGGCAGTATTATCTGTAGAGAGATTTTGGGATTGGAGAATAAGGCAGACAGTCCCATTCCTGAGAAGAGAAGTGAGGAATATTACAAGAAACGTCCTTGCCCGCAGCTTGCAGGATTAGCAGCGGTAATTTTGGAGAGGTATCTGGCAGAGCAGGAATAGAACTTGAACAGAGAAGGTTACAATGGCTGGCTAGGGAGAAAAGTATGTTTGAATTTGTGAAAAGGATAGGTAAGAATCGGCAATTGGAGGAATTGATTGCCCGTATTGAGAACAATGCCTCCAACAATTATAAGGATGCAGCGCAACAGGCGTTACAGCAATATGAGGCCGCACTTCAGGAACTGAAGACAGCAGGGAAGCTTACAGACAAGCAGACAGCGTACTATGATGCACAGCTTGCAGCTTATAAGGAGAGAATGCAGAAATTTACCCATAAGGACCAGAAGCCTACTTGGGTGTAGTGAAGACTTGGTTGAAGAGAAGGGGAGAAATTATGAAGGGATTAAAATTATTGAGAAAACAGGCAAGGCAGGCATGGGCAACGTTTATGGCAGTTGCCATGCTTGTGACGATGATGCCTGTGTCGGTGTATGCAGAGGCGAATTCTGTGGAGACAGGTGCCGATAATGCGAAAACTGCTAATGCGGAAGTGGTTGATGTGGGAACCACGGATGCGGGAAGTGATGATGAGAGGCCTGTAGATACGGTAATTTACTGGAAGACTGTCACCGTGAACAATGAGGATGGTTCTACGGATACAATTTTGTATCTGGGCAATAACAATACCGATGCAGGGATGGAAGATGCTACTGCATGGGATATGGCCAGCTATAATCAGCGACCGAGTTATAGTGATAGAGTTGCATGGAATGGGCAAAGAGGAAATATTACTAAAGTCAGGGTGGTTTCTGTGATTGCGCCCTCCAATACTTCATGCTGGTTCTATAACATGGTTAAATGTAAGGAACTGGATATTAATCTTTTGGATACTTCTCATGTAGACAGTATGATGAGCATGTTTAATTCCTGTAAGCTACTGACTACCTTGGTATTGGGGAATCGTTTTGATACTTCCAATGTTACCAACATGGATATGATGTTTTCTAATAGTTCAAACTTAGAAACATTGGATTTGGGCAATCATTTCGATACTTCCAAGGTAACAGATATGAGTTCCATGTTTTACTACTGCAGTTCTTTGAAGGAATTAAATCTTGGAAGTAAATTCAATGCGTCTGCATGTACGGATATGTATGGTTTGTTTACGGGTTGTTCCTCTCTGGAGACTCTTGATTTATCAACCTTTCAACCGGGGAAGGTTGAAAGCATGTACAATATGTTTAGTGGGTGTAATGCTCTGAAATCCATTGATTTTGGAGAGAATTTTGATACCTCCTCAGTAACGAACATGAACAGTATGTTTGCGTATTGTCAATCGCTAGAGTCACTTGCTTTGGATGGGAAGTTTGACACCTCCAATGTCACTACTATGAATGGCATGTTTCTAAATTGCAGTGCGTTGACAGAAATTACATTAGGCAATGGTTTTGATACCTCCAATGTAACCAATATGACAAACATGTTTTCCGGTTGCAGTTCTTTGGCGACAATTGATTTTGGTGAGGCATTCAATACTTCAAAAGTAAAGTATATGAATGGTATGTTTAATTTCTGTAGCTCCTTAACAACGCTTGAATTGAATGATAAATTTGACACATCCAATGTTCAGGAAATGCGGACGATGTTCAATGGTTGTTCGTCCCTTTCCACTCTTGAACTTGGGGAGAGTTTTACGAATACGAATACTAAGTATGCGGATTACATGTTTAAAAACTGTTCTTCCCTGGTGGAACTTGATATGTCCATGGTTAAAACGGATGCAACCTCTTTGGTATCCTATATGTTTAGCGGTTGTTCATCCCTGCGGAAATTAGACATTTCTTCTTTTAATATGACTACGACAAACTCATATACATATATGTTTGAAAAAAACAATATTTCCGTATTGAAAACACCTGCAGTAAATGACAAAGAAAACAGTATCAATCTGATAAATACCTACTACGAGGAATCAGACTTGCAAACGTCCTACAATTATCTTCCGGTGACCAACGGTACTTCCAAGACCTTGTACAGAGGAAGCAATATTGCTTATGAGTTAGATGGGGGCGAGGTGGAGACTGCCAATCCCACAATTTATCTTTCTAAGGATGGCGAGTATACCTTCGAGTTGGCTACGCCTGTTAAGAGCGGATATTTGTTTGACGGATGGACGATTACCACTAATGCGACTACCGATAATTTGTCGGTAAACGGCAGCACAGTTACCGTGCCGAAATATGCCTACGGAGATATTACCATTGCTGCCAGTTGGGAGGTGCATACTCATTGTGCCTGCAATGATGAGGATTGCGAGGGGACACACAATGCAGAGCAGGAGTGGAGGCCTTGGACGGATACGACTGTTCTTCCAGAGGATGAGGGGTATTATTATCTGACTGCGGATGTTATATTGGATTCGGTATGGGAGCCTGCAGACGATACTTATTTGTGCCTGAACGGATATGGGATTGAGAATCCTAATGGAACTGCAATTACCGTAAAGGAGGGCAGGACATTTTATCTTACGGATTGTGACGGAGCTGCTGACAATGTTGTAGCGGGTGGTGTAGACAATGAGGGGACTTTCTATGTCTCCGGTGCTCTCGGAATCTCCGGCAGCGGCGTATATCTTCCTCAGGGAGCAACCATAGGATTAATGGGTTCTCTTGATGAGGCTGCTCAAATTTATGTTACCATGGAGACTCCCGGGACTGTCACAAACGGTTGGAGTGCTTATATGGATGAGGCAAAGCATCCTTCTGATTATTTTGTCAGTAGCGATAATGCGTATGCCGCCACATTGACGGATAATGAAGCTGTTTTCATCGAAGCGTATGCTATTACAGTGAATCCTGTAACAAACGGAACTGCTGAGGTAAATAAGGTTTCAACCACAGAGGGGGCAACCGTTACCATAACCACGGCACCGCATACCGGTTATAAGTTAAGTAGCATTTCCGTGGTAAAGACAGAAGGGGACTCTGTAGATATTACGTTGACTGAGCAGGGAAATGGGATTTATAGCTTCACCATGCCTGCCTATGGAGTGACGGTAAATGTTACTTATGAGAAAATTACCTACACGGTAACATATGAGCCTGGCGCGAAGGGAACAGGAGAGCGAGTAACAGACACTAAGATTTATGGTGAAGATTTGACGTTGAAGGGGGAAATCTTTACTCGTGAGGGCTATGTACAGAATGGATGGGCGACTACGGAGAATGGTAACAGATACTATCAGTTGAACGGAACCTATACGAAAAATGAGGAAGAAATTCTTTATCCTGCATGGAGAGCGATTCTGACAGGCACTGTAAATATTACCGGTTCTGCCAAAGCAGGTGAAACCCTGACTGCTTCTATCGCGGATTCAAATGCAACAGGTACACTGCGTTACCAGTGGTATCGGGCGCAAACGGCCATTAGCGGTGCCAATAAAAGCACTTATACAATTACAACAAAGGATGTTGGATATGTCATTAAATGTGTAGTATCAACTTATTATGAAGAGGGTTTCATTGAAAGTGCTCCTACTTCAGAGGTTTTGTGGCAGGAATTTATGGATGATGAAATCACTGTTGACGTTTTTAGAGGTACTTATGATGGCGAGGATCACGGAATTACCATAGAACTTTCGGAGGCAGTGGCAGATGCCACTGTAGTATATGGAACCTCAAATGGGGTATATGACTTAAGTAGCAGTCCCACGATTCGTGATGCAGGCCATCTTACGGTTTATTACAAAATAACCAAGGAAAATTATGCACCTGTGACCGGTCGGGAAACGGTGGTAATTAACAAGGCAAAGCTTACTGTTACAGCACAGGATGAAGAAGTTATTTATGGAGATGCAGCTCCGGAATATGAGGTCGTTTATAATGGCTTTGTAAATAACGAGACAGAAAGTATTCTCAGTGGGACGCTTGGGTTTGTGTGTGATTACTCACAAAATAGTGATGTGGGTGAATATAGCATTACACCTATCGGTTTGGAGGCACAAAATTATACATTTATCTATGAGGATGGTACATTGTCGGTAGAACCCAAGGAAGTGCAGATTGCCTGGGGTGAGACAGAGTTTGTATACAACGGAAATAAGCAAAAGCCGGAGGCTTCTACCACAGACTTGGTAGCAGGTGATGCAGTGCTTTTAGTGGTGGACGGTGAGGAGACCAATGCCAATGCAGAGGGAGCGCATTATACTGCAAGGGTACGACTTGACGGGGCAGATGCGGGAAATTATGTGCTGGCAGAAAGTACTGCAGTTTCCACAGATTTTACGATTGTAAAAGCAAATCCTGAGATTGGTCGGGTAGGATATACCGGAACGGTGACGGAAGAGACGAAACCGGAGGATGTCGTTCTTACAAGAACGAATTTGACGGTAGAGGGTACACTGGAGCTTACCGATAAAGCTTTGCAGATTGGTCAAAGCGAGTATAACTGGAAGTTTACACCTACCGGTGAGGATGAACGGAATTATAATGAGATTACCGGTACCCTGTACATTGCGGTTCAGAGTGTGGTGGTGACACCCGGCACCGGAGACGGAGAGGATATTGGAACCAATGATGGAGAGGATATTGGCACCGGAGACGGAGAGGATATCGGCACCGGAGATGGAGAGGACGTCGGAACGGATGATGGCGAAGACATCGGAACCGACGACGGAGGTGACAAGGAGTCGGAGAAGAATCCGGTGGTTCCTGAGATTGGTATGAGTGTGAAACTGGCAAATCCCGGTGAGAGCTATGTTTATACCGGCAGTGCCATCAAGCCGGAAATTATCGTCACCAATAACGGTGAGGAGTTGAAGGAAGGTGTAGATTACACAATTAAATATTCCAACAATGTGAAGGCTTCCACAAGCAGGACTCCTGCCAAAATCACAGTAAAAGGAAAGGGAAACCTGTCCGGTAGTGTTACGACCAACTTTATGATTCAGCCTAAGAATATTGGGGACGAGGATGTGGTTGGCAGTGCGATTGTTGTGACAGCAGGTTCCAAGGCGACGCCTGTGTTGGTTTACAATCATAAGAAACTCAATGCAAAGGATTACACCAATCCCAGTGCCAAGGTGAAATTTACCGAGGATGGTTCCATTACGATTTCGGGCAAAGGCAATTTTGATGGCACACGCACTATTTTAGTTGATGTTGTGGACAAGAGTGAGTTAAAGAAATTTGTGGTAACCGTTGGCAAGGAAAAACTGACCTACAATGGCAGGATGCAGAAGCCTGTCATTACCGTGACGGATAAAGAAAGCGATGCAGTGTTAGAGGAGGGAGTTCATTACGAAGTTTCTTATAGTAGCAGTGCAACTGATGCAGGCACAGTTAAGTTTACCGTGGTGGGTATGGGCTACTATACAGGAACGGTTACCAAGAGCTATAAGATTCATCCCCTTGCAACAGCGGATTTTAAAACGGACGGAATCCGCAGGGAGGGTTACTGTTATGTTGGAAGTGGTGTAACCTTTGGAGAGGAGTTTTCTTTAACTTGTGAATCCACAGGGGAAAATTTGAAAGCGGGCAGGGATTATAAAATTTCTTACAGCGGCAACAAGAAGGTGGGAACTGCCAAATATACGATTAAGTTCATGGGCAATTACAAGGGCAGTACACCTGTGAAGGGAGAATTTACCATCAAAGCAACGTCTCTGTCAAATGCCACCCCCGGTATTAAGATTGTGGTGGGGGACAAGGTTTATGGTGGTAAGGCAAATACCTATAAGTCAGTTCCCTTGATTTCTATTGATGGGGTGGCTTTGAAGGCCTCCGATTATACTGCGACCTATTATAAGGATGCAGAGCTGACGAACCAGATTATCGGTAAAAACAAGGTGTCTCTGGGAGAGGATGAAGAGAGTGCAACCATCTATGTGAAGATTGTGGGTAAGAAAAACTATGCTTCTTCAAATGGTGAGTATGCAACAGCCAAGTACAAGGTAACCAAAAAGGCAACCTATGATTTATCAAAGGCGAAGGTAAGTTTCTGGAATGGTTCTAATAAAATAAGCAAGATGGAATACACGGGAAGAGAGTTGGAGCCGGAGGTAAAGGTTGAATGTAAAGTAGACGGAGAGTGGAAAACCGTTCCTACAGAGCTGTATGAGGTAAGCTATAGCAATAATATCAACAAAGGCACTGCCAGTGTGGTTGTGAATGCAACCGGAAGTGGCTGTGCAGGCAGCAGGACTGCCAAGTTTAAGATTGTATCTAAGGATTTGAAGTCCATTACAGATATGCTCAAGGACTTATTTGGAATTTAATAAGGCTTGTCTTAAATCTCCTGTTTTTCGCATATACTAATACTATATGCGAAAACAGGAGGTATTTTTATGTTTTATTTGGAAATTGAAAAGGTTATCGGACGGGAAATTCTGGACTCCCGTGGCAACCCAACCGTGGAAGCAGAGGTTTATTTAAAAGACGGTACCATTGGTCGCGGTTGTGCGCCCAGTGGTGCTTCCACAGGTGAGTTTGAGGCTTTGGAGCTTCGGGACGGGGACAAGTCCCGCTATCTTGGAAAGGGTGTTTCCAAGGCTGTAAACAACATTAATACTACAATTCATCAGGCCCTTGTGGGAATGGATGCCACTGACATCTATGGGGTGGACAGGGCGATGATGAAGGCTGACGGTACAAAGGATAAGTCCAAACTGGGGGCAAATGCAATTCTTGCAGTATCCATTGCCTGCGCAAGGGCAGCAGCGGCCTCTCTGGACATTCCTTTGTATCGTTTTCTGGGGGGAGTAAACGGCAATCGTCTGCCTGTGCCTATGATGAACATTATAAACGGCGGCTGTCATGCGGCTTCCTCCGGTCTGGATGTGCAGGAGTTTATGATTATGCCTGTGGGTGCCTGTTGTTTTAAGGAGGCACTGCGCCAGTGTGCGGAGGTGTTCCATGCTTTGGCAGCTATTTTAAAAGAAAGAGGACTGGCTACCTCTGTGGGAGATGAGGGCGGTTTTGCGCCTGCTCTTTCCTCTGATGAGGAGGCCATTGAGACGATTTTGGAGGCTGTGCAAAAGGCCGGATATGAGCCGGGCAAGGATTTTCGCATTGCCATGGATGCAGCGGCTTCTGAGTGGAAGAGTGGCGAGAAGGGCAGATACAGATTGCCCAAGGCAGGTACGGAATATACCTCGGAGGAGCTTATTGCCCACTGGGAGGCATTGGTGGACAAATATCCTATTATTTCTATAGAGGATGCTCTGGATGAGGAGGACTGGGAGGGATGGCAGAAGCTTACCGCCCGTCTGGGAGATAAGGTACAGCTTGTGGGGGATGATTTGTTCGTAACCAACACAGCGCGTCTGCATAAGGGAATTGAGTCCGGCTGTGCTAATTCCATTCTCATCAAGTTAAATCAAATCGGCTCTGTGTCGGAGACGCTTGAGGCCATCAAAATGGCTCATAAGGCAGGCTATACCGCCATCAGCTCCCATCGTTCCGGTGAGACGGAGGATACCACCATTGCGGATTTGGCAGTGGCGTTAAACACCGGTCAGATTAAAACCGGTGCCCCCAGTCGTTCCGAGCGTGTGGCTAAGTATAATCAGCTTCTGCGTATTGAAGAGGAGCTTGGAGATGCGGCGGTTTACCCGGGGATGGATGCCTTTCGTGTAAAATAGCATGTGAATGGTCAGATTCGGCAGTTTGTAAAATTTAAGAGATTCTTTATGGATATAGAATGAAAGATATGCTATAATAAAGTATCTGCCCTGCTTTGAGAGTAGGGGCAGATACTTTATATGTGGATACTTTATTCTGCTAATTCTGCAAAGTGCAGGATAAGGTGGACGGGAGATACTATGACAGAAGTTTATGAACATAAAGCACAATATTACGAGACAGACCAGATGGGGATTATTCACCATTCCAATTATATCCGATGGATGGAGGAGGCCCGCATGAATTATTTGAGCAGTGTGGGTTTTCCCATGGAGCGCATTGAGGCGGAAGGAATTGTATCTCCGGTGGTCAGTGTCAACTGCAAATACAGAAAGGTATGTCGTCTTAATGAAATTATCTGTATTCAGGTTCATGTCAAGGAGTACAATGGCATCAAGCTGGTACTGGAATACGAAATGTATGAGAAGACAAGCGGTGAGCTCCGTACGGTGGCTGGTTCAGAACATTGCTTTACCACCAAGGAAGGGAAGCTGGTAAATGTCAAGAAGCTTTATCCGGAGTTGGATGAAGCCCTGCGCAGTACGGTGCCTGTTTCGGAGGGAACGGATAACGAGTAATCGGGGAAGCAAGGAGGAAGAGGATGAAGAGAAATGAAATTCAGTATGATGATTATGCAAAGCTTTGCAGAGAGGCAGACAATATTGATTTAAGTCTGTTTGAGCAGTATGATGTGCAGCGGGGACTTAGAGATAAGAATGGTAACGGTGTATTGACAGGTCTTACCAATATTTCACGAATAGAGTCCTTTAAGACGGTGGATGGTGTGAAAACGCCCTGCGATGGTAAGCTTTGGTATCGCGGTTATGACTGTATCGAGTTGGTAAACGGTTTCCGTGGCAAGCACTACGGTTTTGAGGAGGTTGCATACTTATTATTGTTTGGCGAACTGCCTACAGAGGAAGAATTGAAACAATTCCGTAAGGTGCTGGCTGCTGAGAGAACTCTTCCCACCAACTTTACCCGTGATGTCATTATGAAGGCACCCAGCAGTGATATTATGAATTCCATGATTCGTAGCGTGCTGACTTTGGCATCCTATGACAAAAATTGTACGGATACCTCTGTGGAAAATGTGCTTCGTCAGTGTATGGGATTAATCAGTCTCTTTCCTGTTTTGGCGGTATACGCATATCATGCTTACAATCATTATGAAAATGATGACAGTATGTATATTCATCGTCCTTCCAGAAAACTTTCCACGGCGGAGAATCTTCTGATGATGCTTCGTCCGGACAAGCAGTATACGGAGCTTGAGGCCAAGGTGTTGGATATCGCCCTTGTTTTACATATGGAACATGGCGGCGGTAACAACTCTACTTTCACTACCCGTGTGGTAACCTCCTCCGGTTCTGATACCTATTCGGTTGTGGCAGCAGCCCTCTCATCCTTAAAGGGACCCAAGCATGGAGGTGCCAATATCAAGGTTGTGGAGATGATGCGGGATATTGAGGCCAATGTGTCCAATTGGGAGAACGAGGATGAGGTACGTGCCTATTTGCAGAAGATTCTCAACAAAGAGGCCTTTGACAAGAAGGGACTGATTTATGGTATGGGACATGCGGTGTACTCTCTGTCCGACCCCAGAGCCCAGGTGTTTAAGGGGTTCGTGCAGCAGTTGGCTTCTGCCAAGGGGCGTGATAAAGATTTTGCCCTATATTCCATGATAGAGCGTCTTGCACCAGAGCTTATTGCCCGGAAATCCCGTATTTACAAGGGTGTCAGTGCCAATGTAGACTTTTACAGCGGCTTTGTTTACAGTATGTTGGAGATTCCGCTGGAACTTTATACACCTATTTTTGCAATTGCGCGTATTGTGGGTTGGAGTGCTCACCGTATTGAGGAGTTACTCAATATGGATAAAATCATTCGTCCTGCTTACAAGAGTGTTATGGAGGAGCGGGAGTATATTCCTATGGAAGAAAGATAACATGCGAAAGTATACAAAAGAAATGCCGTCCATTCAATCGTAAACGGATTTGAATGGACGGTGTTTTGGTATTAACAATATCTTGCAATTATGGTAGAATCTAAAAATGGAGGCAATCATGTCAGATACCATACATACTTATCTGGAGGAATACGGTGATGTGCCGTTTACAGAGCGGCCGATGAATGATGTGGATAGTCTGGTGCTTTGTCAGTTGGTGTATCTCAAATTTGACGGAATGGTGCCGGATGTTAAGGAGCATAAACGCTCGGTTACTTTGCAGGAGCTGGCCGCTCATTCTGACCGGGAACAGCTCTTTGCGGATGAGCGGTTTGAGAAGGATAACCGCAGACTTTTTGAAGGAATGTTAAGAGGCAGGCGTTTCTGCAATATGAAGCTCAACTGTCATGTGAATGTGGTGGAGAAGGAGTGGGAGACCCAGTTTGCAGCAGTGACCTTTTTGTTGGATGATGGCACCATTTATGTGGCCTTTCGGGGGACGGACGAGACCATTGTGGGCTGGAAGGAAGATTTTAACATGGCCTTTCTTGCACAGGTGCCCGGACAGTCTTTGAGTGTTAAATATTTGAACATGGTGACGGAGCGGTTTTCTAATGAGTTTTATGTAGGAGGGCATTCCAAGGGCGGCAATCTGGCAGTATACAGTGCTATGAATTGCGCACCCCATGTACAGAAGAGGATTCGTAAGATTTATAATATGGATGGTCCGGGATTTCATCCCCGAACTTTGCAGAACTGCAATTATGACAGGATTGCGGATAAAGTAGTTAAGCTTATGCCCCACTCCTCCATGGTGGGTATGATTTTTGAATGGGATACCCGGTACCGGGTGGTGGAGGCCAGATATTTTGGTCTGGTGCAACACAATCCTTATAACTGGAAGGTCCGGGATGGAGAGTTTGTTATAGCGGAAGATATCTATGAGAGAGCAAGGCATAAAAGCAGTACATTTAACGAATGGATTATGGCACAGGATGAAGAACATATCAGGCTGTTTGTAGATACCCTTTACAATGTGATTGAGGCTTCTGAAGCGGAGGATTTGATTGCCATTACTACCGATTGGAAGCGCAGTATGTTGGGAATCATCGGAGCCTTGAAAGAGGTGGATGAGGAAACCGCTCAGATACTGCAAAAAATTATTAAGGATTTGTTTGAACTGGCCAGAGTTCGCAGGAGGGAACGTTTTGTCGCCTCCTTTCGCAAATTGACTGAAAGAGAAACTACTGCGAACCGGAAGCGCAGGCTGAAAACCAAGAAAGTACAGATGCCCCCCACAATGTAGTGGAACGGGAATCCAGTCTCTCCGGGTGCCATTGCAGACCCAGAATGGGCAGCGTTTCGTGACAGATAGCCTCGGGGCAGCCGTCTGTGCAGGTTTTCTGAATGACGGACAGATTGCGTCCAAGTCGTCCGATACACTGATGATGGGCGGAATTTACCCTGGCATGGTCGCCATAGACGGAGTGCAGAAAGGAGCCGGGAGAGATGCAGGTATCGTGGTAAAGGTCTCCCTGCGATGACAGATGCAGGCTGCTTTCCGACATATCCTGAACGATGGTGCCGCCAAGGGCGATATTAATCAGTTGCATGCCCTTGCAGATGCCCAGGATGGGGAGTGAATGGTTCACAAAGAGTTCAAAGGCGTGAATCTGCAAGATGTCTAATTCCGTATCAATATTGCGGGAGCCTTTATTTTTCTGTCCGAAAAAGGCAGGTGTAATGTCACCGCCGCCGGGGAGAATCAGTCCCTGACATACGGCAGCTTCGCCGGGATTTAGGGTGACAATGGGTTCAAAACCGTTTTCTGACAGGAAATGTTCATAATTTGCAGTAAATTTGGGGCGTCCTACAATGGCTATTTTGGTTATTTGAGGTTTCTGGGGCATATGGGAGTCCTAAAATATTTTCATAGAATTATATGCACATAATAAGAGGAATAGAAATGATTGAACAGGTAAAAGAAGAATTTCAGGATGAAGAGACAACGGAAGGGCGTCGCTTAAAGCGGGTTAAGCAGCGAAAAGTCCCATTGGCGGTAGGAGAGATGGCGGTGGTGCTGTCCTTTTTCCTGCCGATAGTTATTATGCTCATAGGTTTTGTGATAGTGGGTATTTATCCATTTGGAGACAGGTCTTTTCTCAGCACGGATATGTATCATCAGTACATGCCCTTTTTTACGCAATTTATGAGAGCAGTCAAAGGGGGAGAAGGTATCGCCTACACATGGAATGTGGGAATTGGAACCAATTTTCTGGCATTGTATGTCTATTATCTGGCAAGTCCCTTTCACTGGCTGGGACTGGTGATACCGGAGGCCTTTTATATAGAATTTCTGACCTATCTGGTGGTAGTCAAAATCGGTCTTTGCGGACTGACCTCCTACTTGTTCTTCCAAGGGCGCGGGAAGCGTATGGAAAGTGAGGAAGATGCAGCGACAGAACGGATGATTCATCCTGACCTGGCGGCTCTTTGCTTTTCAATGTTTTATGCACTTTCAGGCTTTCTTGCAGCCTATAACTGGAATATTATGTGGTTGGACTGTGTGTGGCTTTTGCCTTTGATTGTCATGGGCCTGGAGCGACTGGTGCGGGAGGGAAAGCCCGGACTTTACTGTGTGACGCTTGGACTGTCCATTTTTACCAATTACTATATCTCTATTATGATTTGCATTTTTCTTGTGCTGTATTTTATCTTTCTGTATTGTACGGAGCATCATATGACAGCACCGGGGCGTGCAGGGCGTAAAGGCAGGGTGTTTGCGCACATCAGACCCATTGGACAATTTGCGCTGTATTCTCTTCTGGCAGGGGGGATGGCAGCAGTACTTCTGATTCCGGAGGTCTGTGCCATTTTGGAGACGGATTTTGGCAATTCGGAGTTCCCGGAAAAGGTGGAGAGTTATTTCTCTGTGTTGGATGTGTTGGCCCGTCATTGTGTGGCGGTTTCCGTGGAAAAAGGACTGGATCACTGGCCTAATATTTACTGTGGTGCGGCGGTGTTTCTGATGGTGCCGCTCTATGCAGTATGTGAGAAAATAGCTGCCCGTAAGAGATTTGGAATGTTGGCACTTACGGGATTGATGCTTTTGAGCTTTGGTACCAATGTCCTTGATTTTATCTGGCATGGGTTAAATTATCCGGATTCTTTGCCGGGAAGACAGTCCTTTATCTATGTTTTTCTGGTGTTAATCATGTGTTATGAGGGTTGTTGCCGTCTGGACAGAAGCCGCACAGAGCGCAAGGAACAGGTGGTAAAGATATGTTTAGGAGCAGCAGTTTTCATGCTGTTTGTGGAAAAATTTGCGGAGCATGAGGACATCTTACCTGGTGTGGAATGGTTGACGCTGCTTTTTATTGCAATTTATGCGGCGATAATCTATATGGGTTATTTGCATACAAGTGCTTCCGCCCGGAAAGCTTTGGCGATTGCGGCGTTGGCAGCAGTTTTGTTGGAGACAGGTATCAATACCTGCTGTACCAGTATTGCTAATGTAAGCCGCTCGGCATATCTGAAATATCAGGAGGATTATAAGAGCCTCTATGCGTGGACGTCGGAACAGGAGGAGGGCTTCTATCGAATGGAGAAATTCGGCAAGAAGACCAAAAATGACGGTACACTGGCAGGGTATCCCACAGCCTCTGTATTTTCTTCTACGATGAATTCCACTGTGAAGGATATGTATGAGCGACTGGGCATGCGCCACAGTAAGGTGTATTATGATCATGACGGAGCTACTGCCTTTACTTCTGCACTTTTGAATGTGAAGTATCTGTTTGCAGAGACAGAAGGGTATGAGAGCAGTATTTATCCCATCTGCAACAGCAGCTCGGAGGTGGCATTGTACAAGGCGGCATACACTTTGCCCTTCGGTTATGTGGCACCTTCCGGTTTTGATTTGCCGGAGGGCTTTGAGGACAGCGGCTTGCGTCTGCAAAATCAGATGGTACATGATTTGGGAATTGAGGAACAGCTTTTTGTGCGCTGTGACGCAGACTCTTCAGGGGACAATGTGATGTATTCCGCAGAGGAGGAAGGTGTGTACTATGGAATTGTCACTGCATCCGGCACCAGCAAAATCAGACGTTTGGGCGGTGGCGAGGATGTACTTTCCTATAAGGATTTGAAAAAGGGAAGCATTCTGTATCTGGGGGCCTTGGATAAGGGCGAGTTCATTACTCTTGCCAATGACAATGAGGATGATACCAGTAAAAATATTGCGGTGGACATTTACCGCATTGATGAGCAGGTATTGCAGGAAGTGATTGACATGCTCTCTGCAAATTATCTGGAGCAGGTGGAGTATGATACCACATCCCTGTCCGGTTCCATTGCCTTAAAGGAGGAGGGGCGTCTGATTCTCTCTGTTCCCTATGAGAAGGGATGGACTGTGACCTTGAATGGCGAGGAGGTGGAGCCTGCATTATTTGGCGGCAGCCTCATGGCCTTTGATTTGGAGGCCGGAGAATATGAGTTAAAGATGCACTATGTACCCTACGGAAGCAGGGCAGGAATCATTGTGAGTGTGGTAAGCGTGCTGTGCTTTGTGGGGATTATGGTGATTCGGAAGAGAAGGGCGAAAAATACTGTTTGAAACGCATAGATTTTGTTGTATAATTATGCTTGTATATGTAGGAAATAAATTCGTAGATAAAAGGAGTTGCCAAATGCAGGTTTGGGTTGGTGTAGAAAATTTTGCTAAAATAGAGAGTGCTAAGATATGTATTGATAACTATACGCTTTTAGTGGGACCCAATAATAGCGGAAAGACTTTTCTGATGCAGCTTGTACAGGGATTGAGCGACAGACTTATCGAGTTTATTGGTGAAGATGCAATGAATTGTGTATTTGCCCAGAAAATAGAAGGATATAGCAAATTTCTGATACACGAGGGGAATATTGCACAATTTGTCAGTTGTATAAACGGCAAATTAAATGAAAGAAAAGAGCAGATTATTAAAGATATCTTTGGTAAAGAAATTGGGATAGAAAAGCTGTATATTGAGGTAAAACTTGAAAAAGGAACCTGGTATCAGGTTGATATTACTGATAGGAAAAGTTTGGCTAATGAAGCCGTGAAAAATGCAATGAATCAAGATGTGTTGGATTTTAGATTTGTAGAGTTGCTTAAGGAGGACAACTGGTTTGTTAATGTTTTGTCTAAGGGGAATAGACTGCAAGAGGCGACAAATTTCATTGGAGCAGGATTTTCAGAGCCACGAGAACAAATAAAGATATTTAGAAGTTCTATGTATGATTTGCTTACTAAAAGAAGTTTGTTTTTGCCGGCATCAAGAACCGGACTAATGTTATTGTATCGTGATTTTTTTGCGAACAAAGTGGATAACGCCATTTTGTATAGAGTGGAAGATGATAAAATAGTACAGAAAAAGGAACAGTATGGGGGCTTGACGCAACCTATATATGAATTTCTGCGGTTCTTACAAACCTATTCAGAGGATGAGAGTTTACGGGATCTATTTAAAGCGGAGTTGGATTTTTTTGAGAAAAAGTTAATTGAAGGACACATTAGTGTAAATAAACAGGGAAACTTTTCCTACAATTCGCTAAGCAATGTTGGAGCGGTACCTATGTATCTTGCTTCTGCGATGATTAATGAAGTAGCACCAATGTTATTGGCATTAACTTCGATAAAGTATTATAATCGATTTATCATTGATGAGGTCGAGGCGAGTCTTCACCCTCAAAAACAGTTAGAACTTGCACGGTTTTTAAACAGAATCAATAATAAAGGGATTAAGCTGATATTTAGCACGCACAGTGATACCTTTGTTTCCAAAATGAATAATTTGTACGTTTTGTCAGAAGCGGTAAGAGCAAAGCAAGACGATGAACTTATTAAGCAATTTGATTTGGAAAAGAGTGATTTGATTAACCCTGAAAATCTGTTTGTATATGAGTTTGTTGTTGGGGAAAATGGTAAGAGTATCGTAAAAGAAATTATTCCGGACAGCAAAACAGGGTACCAATTTGAATTGTTTACAAAGTCTGCTATGGAACTTTATAGTGAAACATTACGATTGGGAGAAATACATTAGGTGATAAATTTCAATATCAAAGAATTAAAATCTAATGCGCAAATTCAAAAGAATACTTTATACAGGATAAGTACTGATAGGACAGTACAGGTATGTGAGGAACATGCTGATTGCGGAGATAAGGAAATTGTCAATTTGGAGTATTCTTTGGAGGAGGGACAGTATGCCCTATTTGGAAATGAATATAGGAATCCTCTTGTGTCATCAAAAGGTTGCAAGACAACTGATGTACTTACTTGCTTGATTGATGATGAATATAGCAAAATATACACATTGATATTGGATGTGAAGAGGAACATATCGGCATTCAGTGATGATTTGTTCAAGGATAATGCGCTATTGGTTGCAATCAAGGAAGTCAGCGAGTTTGTGGAACAGCTTTGTCACGCCAAGCTACACAAAGATAGTTTTTTGCTGTATCTCAAGGCGGCAGGATATTCGGAAGTGTTAGAAGTAGGCATTGCAACAAAAGTGTTTGAAAGAGAGAAGTTTTTAGATGTGGCGGAATTTCTGGAGGGCTTAAAAGACTTGGAAAAGCCTGCAAATATGCAACCTTTAGTGTGGCTTAAATTCAAGAACAATTTGGCACCTTATGTTTGTGAAGCGGGCAAATTAAGAAATTTTGCAGATAGGCTTGTTGAAATTGAAGGAGAAACGTATCCATTAAAGCTTTATTTGTTAAAACCGGAAAAGAAGAATGAATACACTGTATCTATTCATTTAAAATTAGACAGAATGTTGGAGAAAGCAATTTAAAACAGAATTCTAAAGGTGCCCCATTATATGTGCATGGCTACAAAGTGATGTGGGTGCAAAGATGGCGTAACCTATAACCATGCGTGGGCGATTGTAAAGCGGGGGTCATTCCCCGCCGCCATATTGAGCAAATGTTTTTTTGCTATAATGCCATGTTTGTATTGAGGTATATTTATTGTACCTAAAATATGATACCTTCTTATCAGAGAGAAGCAAAAAGCTTCCTTTGGTAAGAAGGTATTTTAGTTAAAGGGAGATATCCCAAGGAGGAGCGCACAATGAAAAACACAACCTTTATCATCATAACTTCACTTTTGGTCTGCATCATCGGCTTCTGTGTAGCGATTACTGTCGAGGGTCAGGAGTCCGGTCAGAATACCGAGTTGGAGGCTTACTACCGGGAGATGGAAGAGAAGCTTTTGGATGACACCAAGTCTTATCTGACCAAGCTGGGCTTTTCCAACAGCGGCGTTACCTTAAACCGCATCATTGACGCTGAGGGCAAACGTGAATATACTTTCACTATTCACCACAGCCGCATCGACAAGATGGATGACGCTGCCCGCCACAACTTAACTACCCAATTGTCCAACAGAGAAGTTTCTGTTTTTGATGAGAATACCTCTGTAAAATGTATCATCTATTACGAATATTTAATTTTGTAAAATTGATTTTTTTGTTTTGTGGAGTTTGCGCAGTCGAGGGGGTGAGTTATATCCTATCACGGACCCTTGAAAAACGCCGGTGCTTGGCGAGGTCAAGCCGCTTGCGGCTTCGAGCCTAGCATCCGCTGCGATTTTTCACGGAGCGGGAGCGTGTCCGTGATAGGATATAACTCACCC
>JAZQMG010000009.1:0-5415 GCA_045543175.1 Acetatifactor sp.
CACCGTTAGAACTCATAGTCACTGCAATTATATGTCCCCTAACGATTTTGAAAAGCTGTATGAGCGGATAAATCATCTGTCTGCTGCTTAGCAGGCAGAATCATTCATTTTAATTTGTACTAAATCTTGACACAGGACCATACAAACAATTGGCTATGTAATCCCATGTAAGTTTATCATCAATTTCCCACAGCAAGTCACTACAAACCGCCTGCGCCTTCTCCATCATGCCATTCTCAAGATATAAGATAAAAAGCCCTCTCTTTGCTTCCGTGCAATCTGCTTTGACATAATACTCCTCTGCCCTTTCTACATTCTTGCCCACATATGCATATCCGTTGGCATATATATATCCAAGATTAATCATTGCAACCTTCTCATCACTCTCCGAATAAATATCATACGCTTTATCAAAGTCACCCTCTATGCATGCGTCCCTAGCAATATCCAGTTTATTTTCTTCATTCATGGTCGATATGTCCACGTCATATGTGTTTTTTACCGAATTATCAATATTCACATCCCCTTCAACATAATTAACATTGTCTCCTTCAATTTTTTGATTGTCAGGATTATTCACCGTAACTTGATTCCAAATCCAATAACCAAATTCTGAGCAAACTATCACGCCTATCACTGCAGCAATAATGGTACATACTCCTTGAAAAACTGACCCTTTAAATGTTTCATTCTTCATAGAATCCCTCCTTGCAATCTCTTGTGACTCCGTCACACCCTCATAACCCCTGTAACCTTCTCCAACCTCGCCAGACACTCCAAATCACCCAATGCCTCCAAATTTGCATCCCCGAAAATAACCTCAACATTTTTCAGATACCTCTTCGGTGTATCTACGCTATATATAAACGTATCTCCATAGCAACGAACCTTATCCTGATACTTCCACAATTCATTTACGTTCATTGCAATTTCATCCTTACGCATCCCCAGTATCTTGCACAAATTATCCTTTCTATGCGCATTTTCAGCAGACTCAAACAGCATCCCCAACCAACAATACAGCGACATCCGGGTAGCATCCAATACTTCACACAGGAAAAAACGTTTCCTGCTACTCTTTCTAAAAATCAAAGACGCTTTTACAGTCAACCGCTCCGAATAACGTTTTTTCCTATTGCACTTTTTCCAGTAATTATCCAGTCTCTTACTTGTCAGCCCATTCATGTATCCCCGCCTCCTTCGTATACTTTATTTCCAACGTTTTTCCACAAGGCAAACCATGAGTAGATGCAATATCGGGGATAATCGCCCTTATGTCGCTCCGATGAATATCCCCTCTCTTACACAACTGCTCCAACTCCTTTATCATTTGGGCACAATCTATCAAAGCCCTCTGATACAGCTCCATAAAGGATGCCTGCGAACAAATACTTCCATCCATAGGATTCCGCCAGATTTCATGACTATCATTTAAAAACACCTCGACACCCGCCTCACTTCGTCCATAGGAGAATGAAGATGTCCCCTTTAACAATAGGTCTAACTTATCAAACACAGTACTTTTCTTGCCCTTTGGGTCATACTGTAGCAAGCGCATATACTGCTCCACCTGCGAACATGCCTTTTCAAACATGTCCCCACCCTTCTCTATACCATATACACGCTGCAGGCTCTTATTCAGAACCCACCTAACCTCCTTAGCCATTTTACCTTGAGGAAATATAAAGTCTTTATATACGGGATAATTTTGTGAATCAATCTTCTCAACATGATTCATCAAATAAATATCTATCAGATTCTCTGCAACACCATGCTGCCATGTCTTACTGTGCACATCCCTTTCATGGTCTCCTGCCAGATAAATAATCAGAGGATGCGTATATGCGTCCAAAATATGATGACCTATATACCCCGGTCCAATAAACAACCGCACCTGCTCATTGTCCAGAATTCCCGCTTTCTCCGCATATTTCAGGTAGCAATATACAAATTCGCAAAAAGAATACTCCTGCAATCGCTTGGACAAAGCCACATTCTTGCCAAGCTGCGTTGACGTGTGGATTTTATAGAAATCATAATAAATCAACAAATCATGCCCCTGCGCATAGATAGAACAGGCATCATAATCAAACCAATTACAGTCATGCAAATATGCTTTTAGTTGTTTATAAAAAATTTCATGTGTCTTTGGTCCCGGCATATTCTTCTCTCTCTTATCGTTATACTTATGCCCTTTTCCTCATAAATTCAGGCCAATCAACCGTTAAACCCTCGTAGATAACGTTTTCTCTGAACAAATCATAATAGTCAAAAGGCCTCATATCACAAAGGCGTTTCTGTTTAAAATGATATACTCCACAGGTGTCCAAAATTTCTGCCACCCAATGGGAACAAACATACCTGTTTTTGATTTTTAAACCTCTGGCAAAAAGAAGCATAGTAATCAATGTCCATACATCATATTTCAATTCATCCCGCCGCGCCCAAAATTCATCCATCAATGTCTGCATCTGCCTATACTGCCCCTCGGTCACATTCAGTTTTATCACTGCCATACCACTCTTGGCACCACTTCGTGCAAAAACCCCTGACCGGATATCCTCTTTAATCATCCCGGCAATCAACGGATTATGAACCTTCTTCCGAGCAAAAGACATCATACTACTTAAACTGGCATCCAAAGACAGAGATGCGTGTGTATACCGATCGCCTGCATATCTGTTCCAAAATTTTAGCATTGCACGTTTTTCAATCATTTTGCCAACAAATGTATCATTATAGCTGAGAACTATGTAGATTGATTTGGTCATACTACTATCGTTTTTCATACTACACCTCATCAGATTTATGCTTTACGCATAAAATAGTTACTATCTACATAGTAACTATTTTAAAGCGATTCGTCAAGCGATAACATTTTGGATAGTATATTGTTAGAGGTGAAAACATGCAAAAAGAAATCTATACCCTAAATCAATATGGTTCCATCGAGATTAATCTGCGGAAAATTATGGATGAGAAAAATATCTCACGGAATGCGTTGGCACGGGCCATCAACACTAGATTTGAAGTAATTGATAAGTGGTATAACGGACATGTAGAAAAAATAGATGCCGACATTCTGGCAAGAATCTGCTATGTACTGGACTGCCAGCCAGCAGATATAATTATCTATAGAATATTTGAATAAATGAAATCAGCATATTGCAAAATCCATCGCAATATGCTACAGTTTAGTTAACAAAAGATATGTAAATTTATGTTGCATCTAAATATAAAAAGGGATATACTTGAAAAGAATTAGAATTCATACGAAAACAAGTAGACACCATTAGATGGTTAAGCCAAACAGATCTCTACGGCTAATATAAAACTTTATACCAACACATTAATGACCGTGCTTTGGCGAGTGGCGGTCATTTTTGTGTCTTTTATCCAAGAATCTGACAACGTATGTAGCAATTACACTACTTGCGATGCCAGTCACTAACGTAAAAATTAGCAATTCACAAAAGTTCACTCCGCAACCCTCCCTTCAAAGTGAGGATATTTATACGATAAACAGGACATCACTATCCTGACGTGACTTAACCGCCTAACCGTCCCATCCAGCCAAAATGAAACGTTGGTGCCTACTTGTAGATTACATTTTAAATAACAATATATGTCCTGTCAACAAAATTGATACCGAAAAAGATACCAAAAAGCATCTGGCAAATTTAGTTAGTTTTCCCGCCACCACAAAAGCGGCATAAAACACAACCACTCGTGTTTTATGCCGCCATATTTACGTCTTTTCATTTCTCGCAACTGCGTCTTACACCGTCTTACTCTTCTCCACATATACAGGGAAGCTGTCAGTGCCCTTGAGTTCCTTACCGGCAGAAATGGTTACCTTCTTGTCGGTAATCACATATTCCACGCTTGCGCCCTCTTCCACAACGGTATCCTGCATGAGTACACAATTCTTTACCTTTGCGCCCTTACCAATCTTGACGCCACGGAAGAGAATACTGTTCTCTACCTCACCCTCGATGACACAACCGTCTGCAGCCATAATATTCTTGGCCTTGGAGCAGTTCATGTAGCGGGTCGGGTTGTCGTCACGAATCTTGGTATAAACAGGACTAGGACCAAACAAGCCGTCCAGATTCTTCTCATCAAGCATCTTCATGCTCTCTTCGAAGTAATTTCTTGCACTGGTAATACGAGCCACATAGCCCTCGAAGCAGTAGCCTCTTACATCCAGTTTATCAAGCTGATTGGCAAGAATGTCTCTCTCATAATATACTGCACCATTCATATAGCCTTCTGAAATCTGCTTAATCAAAAGCTCTCTCTCCACCACATAAATGTTCATGGACAGATTCTGGATGCCCTTATCCTTAGAATTCACGCATATTTCAGAAACCCTGTCTTCCTTCATTTTCAAGGTATAATAAAGATTCTCTGTTACAGCTCCCAAATCAAGCAAATCCTGCGGCAATCCTTCCACAGTATAAGCCACCGTCAAATCAGCCCCGCTCTTAATGTGTTGCTTTAAAAGTCCCTTGAAATCAAAGTTTACAGCAAGATTGGCGTCACTGATAATCACATATTTTTCCTTCTGCTTCTTCAAAAAAGGAATCATACTGCTCAAAGCTTCTACACGGCCGCTAAACATCTTAACCTCTCTGTCGGAGAAGGGAGGTACCAGATTCAAACCACCGTTTTTGCGGCTCAAGTCCCACTCACGACCATTGCCCAGATGATCCATCAGAGAATGGTAGTTCTGTTTCACTACCAAAGATACATTATCAATACCTGCATTTACCATACTGGAAAGCAGAAAATCTACAATTCGATATCTTCCGGCAAAAGGAATGGATGCCATCAGACGCTCTCTTGCAAGCTCCGGAACCATTGAATCATAGCTGTTGGGGAAAATGATGCCCAGTGCATCTGCATTCAATTTTAACATACCACTTCACCTTCCTTTACCGATTCTCCTACCATAGCTTTGGGACCAATCTTCGCATTCTTGCCCACAGTTACATCAGGACCGATGGTAGCCACGCCCTTCTCATCATCTGTAGGTGCTGCACCAACTACAGCGCCCTCACCAATCGTAACATTCTCAGCCACGATGCAGTGCTTAATCACTGCACCTGCACCGATGTGAGTACCGCCCATAACAACTGCATCCTCTACCACTGCGCCTTCTTCCACTGTTACACCGGCAAAGAGAATGGAATGTTTTACCTTACCCTCGATACGACAACCATCAGTAATCATGGAATCAATTACCTCTGCGTTCTCACCGATGCGATGACCAGTCATTCCGGAGTTACGGCTGTAAATCTTCCAATCTTCATCGAAAAGGTTGATTCCGCTGTTCTCAGGATCAAGAACCTCCATATTAGCCTCCCAAAGAGAAGAAATGGTTCCTACATCCTTCCAATAACCGTTGAAGTG
>JAZQMG010000010.1:0-44229 GCA_045543175.1 Acetatifactor sp.
TACTCTCACAGTACAATTAACGAGTTTTGGAAATAAAGTCATAGGTGTGGACAGTTCGCAGAATATGATAGATAAAGCCCAAAAACAGTTTAATAATATTGAATTTAGGGTATGTGATGCACTTGATTTACCTTTTGAAAAAGAATTTGATGTTGTTTTTTCAAATGCCGTATTTCATTGGATAAGTGACCATAATACTTTGTTAAAAAATATACATAAAGCATTGAAACCTCAAGGAGTATTGGTGTGTGAGTTTGGTGCTAGCGGTAATATTGCTACTATTGAAAATGCTTTTGCAAAGGCTTGCAAAGGTTTAGGATATGATTATGAACCTAAATTCAATTTTCCTACGGCAGAAAACTTTGGCAAATTGCTAGAGAACAACGGATTTGTAATCGATAGAATTTATGATTATGATAGACCTACAGTGTTAAAAGATAATGAAGTCGGATTGGTTAATTTTATAAAGCAGTTCTTTGCTTCTGAATTGGCATTAATGTCTGAACACATACAAGCTATGATTTTCAAAGAGGTTGAGGAATTAACAAGAGACAATCTTTGGAATGGAGAGGAATGGGTAGCTGATTATCGAAGATTAAGAGCAATCGCACATATCTAAATAAATTCAATTTGGCAAAAAACTCGAAACTTTCAGTTTGTCGGAGCGACAAATACCAATGTAAAGGAATCTGTAGGAGAAGATAGGATATGAATCAAATAGAATGGTGCCCAGTTGACCCATATTGTGATTAAATGAATCTCTAATTATTGTTATAATATATCCCATAGCAAACTATGCCGACGGTTCGCAGGCTTGCAGGAACATTTCCTGAAAAGGGAGTCATTTATTTGGAAGTTATTTATTAGAAGCTATTTATAGAAAGAAAGGAATTTAGAAACAAATTATGGATATGAATGCAGAAATTATGGAATCCGGCTTGAATGAAACCGGAATTCAGGATATAGAGCCTCTTTTGGATGCCCGCATCATTAGGGCCATCAGGGAGATGGGGTTTGAGAAACTCAGTCCTATTCAGCAGCAGGCCATTCCTGCACTTTTAAATGGGGAGGATATCATTGGACAGGCACAGACAGGTACAGGTAAGACGGCAGCCTTTGGTATTCCGGTGATTCAGAAGTGTGACCCGGAGCTTAAAAAGCTCCAGACCATTATCCTTTGCCCTACCAGAGAATTGGCGATTCAAGCGGCAGAGGAGCTTAGAAAGCTTGCAAAATATATGCATGGAATCAAGGTGCTTCCCGTCTACGGTGGTCAGGATATCGGCAGACAGATTGCAGGTCTTAGAGGAACCCAGATTATTGTGGGTACACCGGGACGTGTCATGGACCATATGCGTCGGCATACCATCAAGACAGATTATGTAAATATGGTGGTATTGGATGAGGCGGACGAGATGCTTAACATGGGTTTCCGTGAGGATATGGAGACCATCATGGGGCAGATTCCCGGAGAACATCAGACGGTGCTTTTCTCTGCAACCATGCCCAAGCCAATTTTGGAGATTACCGGACAGTTTCAGAAGAATGCCCGCATGATAAAGGTAGCAGCCAAGGAGCTTACCATTCCCTTGGTAAGCCAGAAGTTTTATCGCATTAAGAGTCAGGACAAGGATGCAGCCTGTGTAAGACTTCTTGAGTATTATCAGCCTAAGCTTTGTCTGATTTTCTGTAATACCAAGAAAAAGGTGGAGGAGCTTGCCGAGGTTATCAAGAAGGCGGGGTATCAGGCAGAGGGTCTTCATGGAGATTTGGCGCAGCATCAGAGAGACGTGGTCATGGGGCGTTTCAGGAACGGCAGCACTAACATTCTCATTGCTACGGATGTGGCAGCCAGAGGTATTGATGTGGATGATGTGGAGGCTGTTATCAACTACGACATTCCACAGGATATTGAGTATTATGTGCATCGTATCGGAAGAACCGGACGTGCAGGCAGAAGCGGACGTTCCTTTACCTTTGTCAGCGGCAAGGAGATATTTAAAATTAGAGAAATCGAGAAAATCTGCAAGACCTCCGTGGAGGAGAAAAAGCTTCCCGGTGCGGGAAAGGTGTTGAAAGCCAAGGCTGATAAGTATCTCAATCAGGCGTGGGAGCTTCATGAGCATGAGGACATGGAACTGATGAAGAGCTTTTTGCAACGCAAGCTTGACGAGGAGGGCTGTGATGTTATGGACCTCGCTGCCGCCATGTTGAAAATGCAGGTGGGTGACCGTGGCGAGGAGATTCAGGTTGATGTATTCCGCACCAGACGAGAAGAAGGAAGAGGTCGGGACGGTCGCGGCAGATTTGGAGAACGCAGAGGCGGAGAAGGTGACAGACGCGGAGGTCGTGGCAGATTCGGAGGTCGGGGAGATACAGACAGCCATGGTGAACGCGGTAGATTTGGTGGACGAGGAGACAGTCGTGGCGAGCGCGGCAGATTCGGAGGCCATGGACACAGCGACGAGCGCAGGTCTGACCGCAAGCGCGAGGACAACCGCGGCAGGAGAGAGGATAGCCGTAAGCGCGAGGATAGCCACGGCAAAAGAGAGCATAGCCGGAGTAAGAAGGATGAGTTTGGGTTCAAACCACCCAAACGCAAACATTTTAAGGAACAGGCAGAGTAGTACAGAGCCTTGTGGGATGAAAGGAGCGTAATTGAAATTGAAGAATAAGATTTCAAAAATCAGCCCTTATATCATATTAGGAATAAGCATTTTATTGGTGGTGTTTTTGAACGTGTGCTGTCATGACCACTGGTTGGATTCGGATATGGCGGCGGAGATGATGTTTTCCAAGCTGCTTGCTGAACAGGGGCGGCTGTTTGCCACACCGGACTGGTATTATTCCACGGAATTTCGTTTTTTGTATACTCACTGGATCATGGGTCCTCTTTTTCGGATTTGTGGAGACTGGCATTTGATTCGGGGGATTACCAATGTTGTTTCTTATGCACTTATGTTGGGCTCCTACTATTATTGCATGAAGCCGTTGAAGGTGCGCAAGGGTCTTGTAATTACCACCTCGGCAATTTTGCTGTTGCCATTCTCGGAGACCATGATGACCCATATGGTCATGGGGAATACCTATATGTTTCATGTGATTATTGTATTTTTATTCTTTGGATTGTATTTGAGACTGGCTCAGGGCGGCAGAGGGAAGCTTGGGGCTGTGGAACTGGGCTTATATCTGTTTCTTTCACTGATTTGCGGTGTGTCCGGCGTGAGATATCTGCTCGCCTTGCAGTGTCCGTTGGTACTGGCAGCATTGGCATATCTGTTTAAATCAGAAGGGTTTAAGAGTTTTCGGCAGAATGTGACGGACAAGAATCTGGTAGCACAGTTTCAGGAGTTGTGGAAAAGCTACACCATGAAGTATGTATTGTTTGCTATTCTTGGTGCAGCAGGCAGTGTAGTGGGATATGGTATTAACGTAGTGTATGTCAGTCGAAATTATGTGTTCCAGACCTATGATGCCACCAATTTTATTGCAGTGTATCAGGGCGTGTTTTTTGAGAGGCTGCAAAATGCTTTGGGAAGTCTTCTGATGCTGTTTGGTTACATTCCGGACAGAGGGGTAATTTCCCTGCGAGGTGTGGTGACATTGGCGGCTTTTGCCATGATTTTTGTGTTAGGTTTTGTCTGTGTGAAGGCTTATAAGGGAACCTTTGGTCAGCGTCAGTTTGTCAGCCTGTTTTTGGTGGTAAGCTTTGTGCTGAATGTATTTGTGTTTGTATTTACCACCAGTACCATGGTACCTCGCTATTATTTGACGATTTTTATTTTTGTGCTGCCTCTTTTATGCTTTTATATGGAGCAGGAGGAGCTGTGTTTTGATAAGGCGGTGGTAACATTACTTTTAGCGGGATGTCTGCTTCTTGCTACGGGCAAGACGGTTCTGTCCTATATGACAGTGGATAAAAATGCAGAGAAGCGGGCGGTGGCTGCATTTTTGCAAAAAGAGGATTATGATTTTGGCTATGCGACCTATTGGAATGCCAATATTATCACCGAGCTTACTGATGGTCAGGTGGAGGTTGCCAATGTGTTGGACCCTGAAAGCTTGGAGTATTTTAAATGGTCTTCGCCTATGAAGTATTATGAGGACGGCTATGCAGAGGGAGAAGTATTTTTGCTTCTTACGGCAGAGGAACTGGCAGAGGCTGTAGATTGTGCTGCAGTGCAAAAGGGTACCGTGGCTTATGAGGACGGAGCATACACGGTATTGGTGTATGAATCTGCGGAAAGCTTATTGAAATAGAACAAGGTAGGAGAATGGATTATGAGAATCGGAATGGGTTATGATGTCCACAAGCTTGTGGAGGGGAGAGATTTGATTATCGGTGGTGTAAAAATTCCTTATGAGAAGGGACTTTTGGGACATTCGGATGCGGATGTGCTGCTCCATGCCATTTCGGATTCCCTCTTGGGAGCAGCAGCATTGGGAGACATCGGCAAGCATTTTCCCGATACGGATGAGGCCTACAAGGGTGCGGATTCCCTGGTGCTTTTACAGAAGGTGGGAGAACTCTTGGAACAGGAAGGCTTCTTAATCGAGAATATCGATGCCACCATTATTGCCCAGGCACCCAAGATGCGTCCCCATATTGATAAAATGCGTGAGAATATTGCTAGGGTATTGCAGATTGAAGTAAATCAGGTAAATGTAAAGGCCACCACAGAGGAAGGTCTTGGATTTACCGGAAACGGAGAGGGTATTTCCTCCCAGTCTATTTGTATGCTCACCAGTCCCTTTAACTTGACGGCTCGCGAGGTGTCTGGCGGTTGTGAGGGTTGTAGCGGATGTAGGAGGAATCAATAATATGAAATTTTATTCTATAACAGATGCGCCGATCAAAATTTATGGCTTGGCCGTAAAGGATGCGGAGAACAGAAAATTTTATAAGCTTTCCGAGGAAATGCTTGAAAAGATGCCAAGATATGATTATCTGGGAAGAAGAACCGCCGGGGGAAGAGTACGTTTTGTCACAGATGCGACTACTATGGTAATACGCATGACTTTGGCATGTACCAAGGAGGATATCAATATTCCTCTGTCCGGCTCCGCAGGGGCGGATGTATATCTTGGTGTGGGGCAGCAGTCCCGGTTTATCGGTTATATTGCACCCAAGGAGCATGTGCAGGAAGAAATCTCCGTGGAGAAGGAGTTTGCATTAGATGGCGAGTCAGTAGTTGTTACCATCAATCTGCCCAGAAATGACCATCTTTTACATATGGAGATTGGTGTGGATGAGTCTGCAACCATAGAGGAGGCACCGGAGTATACTATTTCCAAGCCGATTGTCTTTTATGGTTCCTCCATTACGGAGGGCGGCTGCGCCTCCCGGGCAGGGAATGCCTACACCAGTATCGTGTGCAGATGGTTGGATGCGGATTACTGTAACTACGGATTTTCCGGTTCAGCCAAGGGAGAACCTGTATTTGCAGAATTCATTGCAGGGCTTGAAAATATCAGTGCTCTTGTTTATGATTATGATCATAATGCACCTACGCCGGAGCATCTTGCAGAGACCCATGAGGCATTTTTCCAAATCATTCGCAACGCGAAGCCAGATTTGCCTGTGCTTATGATGAGCAGGCCGGATTTAAAAGATGGAATCGAGGACGCTGCCAAGCGTGTGGAGATAATTCGCAGAACTTATCAGAATGCAGTGGATGCAGGAGATAAGAAAGTGTGGTTTTTGGACGGAAGAACCTTTTTTGGCGAGGTGGGCCGAGAGGAGTGTACTGTGGATGGGACCCATCCCAATGCCCTTGGTTTTATGCGTATGGCGGAGAAGATTTATCCGGTATTGCAGGAGATTTTGTTGTAGAAAAAGCAATCATTGCAGATAGAATGAGGAGGTATAAAAATGACTGAAAATGAAGCAAAGGTTCGTGCACAGGAAGTGTATGCCAAGGATGAATTGTTTATTTTGTTGTCAATTACAAGAGCCAATATGGAGGTGGGTAAGAGCGTACCCTATGTGGGAATGCTGAAAAACGGAGAGACGATTCTTTTCCTGTTCACTTCCTATGAGTATGCCAAGCAGTATGTGGACAAGTGTGGATATGAGGTTTTGGATGGTGTATACACCATAGGAACTGTCGAGAAGAATCATAAATTCAACAATCTTTATACTATATTTAATATTGCGGCTCAGATGGGTATTAAGAAGGTAGACATCAACCCTCTTACAGAGGAGGCTTTTGGTTGCAATATTGATTGGTTTATGGCTGTAAACGGATTGGAGAAGGAGGCATTGTCGGTAGTGCTGTCCGAGGATGAACTGGCAAAGGTTAAGAACAATAACGGTCAGGTGCCTGTGCGGATGAATCCGGTAGACATTTATCAGTATTCCAATCCTTATATGGTGAGTCCGGAGAGAGCAGAGGTGATTCTGCATCATGTATTTGAGGCGGATCCGGAAAAGCCCTTTGAGGAGTTTGAGAAGTTGTTTCTTAATGAGCAGACTTTGCACGAGAATTGCTTTGTAGCGGATTATATCAACACAAAAATGATTCCGGCGGCGCAGCAGCGCGAGAAGGAAAATGACGTGCAATGGTTCAAGATGGTTAACAGAGTAATACAGAAGACTGTCTGGAACAGATTGTCTGAGCAGGAACTGTACACCTTGACTGACAGGCAGACAGGGGAATTGTATTTGAAAAATAACTGCATGTATGTCGTGTACACGGATTTGTTTAAATACATGGGAAGATTAGACTATCAGAAAATAAACAGTAAGGAAGAAGTGTTGCAGATGGCAAGAGAGCATGGTGTCGAGATGCTTGTTGTTACCGACGGGCCTCACGGAATGACTTTAATCGAAAAGCCTATCTGGGATGGGGAAAATTCCTGAGAGTGATTTTTTCCCAGTTGACAAAACAAGTTTTTTTGCATATTCTGTTTACATAGAAGCTTTGAGTTGAATAGAAAAAGGCTTAGAACGGAGAGAGTACTTTTTCATAGCTGTGTCAGAGAGAAACTGCCAAGGGCTGCAAGCAGTTTTCGCAGAGGGAAAAGGAAGTGCATTCGGGAGCTGACTGCCTGAAAAAGAGTAGGGTAGTACGTGTGCGCGCGTTAAGCGTTTTAAGTGAGGGACAATTATGTCCTTAAACAGAGTGGAACCGCGGATACTTCGTCTCTGAGAGATGAGGTATCCGTTTTGTTTTGCATGATGTGAGGTAATTATGGGTTTATTTAAGAATATCAAGGAAGAAATCAGAATCGTCAGGGAGCGTGACCCTGCCATTCATTCAGCTATGGAGGTATTCCTTTATCCCAGTTTTAAGGTGATGCTACACTACAGACTGGCGCATAAACTGTACCTAGGCGGTCACTATTTCTGGGCAAGATATATTTCCCAACGGGCGGTGCGTAAGACCGGAATTGAGATTCATCCCGGTGCTCAGATAGGCAAGGGACTTTTCATTGACCACGGTCATGGCGTGATTATCGGGGAGACTACTATTATCGGAGACAATGTGACTTTGTATCAGGGAGTGACTCTGGGTGGTACCGGTAAGGAGCATGGCAAGCGTCATCCCACCATTGGCAACAATGTCATGATTAGCGCAGGTGCCAAGGTGCTAGGTTCCTTTACCATCGGAGACAATTCCAAGATTGGTGCCGGAAGCGTGGTCTTAAGCGAGGTGCCTCCCAACTCCACGGTGGTGGGTGTGCCCGGGCGTGTGGTGCGGCGCAACAACATGGTACTGCCCCAAGAGACCATGAATCAGACGGATTTGCCCGATCCTGTGCGTGAGGATATCAACAACTTGCAGAAGGCTGATACGGAGATGACCAACAGATTGTTGGCTTTAGAGGAACAGATAAAACTATTACAAGGGAGAGTAGAGTAATGAGTATGAAAATTTATAACACATTGACTAAGCAGAAAGAGGAGTTTGTACCCATCGAGCCTGGCAAGGTGAGAATGTATGTGTGCGGACCCACCGTATATAATTTAATTCATATCGGTAATGCAAGACCTATGATTGTGTTTGACACCGTGCGTCGCTACATGGAGCACAAGGGTCTGGAGGTTAATTATGTCTCCAACTTTACTGATGTGGATGACAAGATTATCAAGAAGGCCATTGAGGAGGGCGTGGATTCCAGCGTTATCTCCGAGCGTTATATTGCTGAGTGCAAGAAGGATATGGCTGCCATGAATGTAAAGCCTGCAACCACCCATCCTCTGGCTACTCAGGAAATCGGCGGTATGCTTGATATGATTCAGACCTTGATTGATAAGGGGCATGCCTATGTGGCAGCAGACGGCACCGTATATTTCCGCACCAGAAGCTTTGAGGGGTATGGTAAGCTTTCTCACAAGAATCTGGATGATTTGCAGGGCGGTAATCGTTCCCTTCTGGTGTCAGGTGAGGAGCAGAAGGAGGATGCACTGGACTTCGTGCTTTGGAAGCCCAAGAAGGACGGCGAGCCTTACTGGGAGGCACCCTGGTGCAACGGACGTCCCGGCTGGCATATCGAGTGTTCCGTAATGAGTAAGCGTTATCTGGGTGATGAGATTGATATTCACGCAGGGGGAGAGGATTTGGTATTTCCTCACCATGAGAACGAGATTGCCCAGTCCGAGGCCTGCAACGGCAAGACCTTCTCCAGATATTGGATGCACAACGCTTTCTTAAATATTGATAATAAGAAGATGTCAAAGTCTCTCGGCAACTTCTTTACCGTTCGTGATATCAGTGAAAAATATGATTTGCAGGTACTTCGTTTCTTCATGCTGTCCGCACATTACAGAAGTCCCCTGAACTTCAGTGCAGAGCTCATGGATGCGGCTAAGAACGGTTATGAGCGTATCGTGACCTGTGTAGATAATCTGAAGTATCTGATGGAGAATGCAACCGAGACAGAGCTGACAGAAGCAGAGAAGGCATTGGTTGAGGAAGCCAAGGGCTTTGTAAATAAGTTTGACGAGGCGATGGATGACGATTTCAACACCGCAGATGCTATTTCAGCCATTTTTGAACTGGTGAAGTTTACCAACACCAACGCATCTGCAACCTCTTCCAAGGCATTTTTGGAGGCACTGAAATCCGAAATCGTAATGCTTTCCGATATCTGCGGTTTGATTGTCGATAAGCAAGAAGATGTTTTGGATGCAGAGATTGAGAAATTGATTGAGGAGCGTCAGGCTGCCAAGAAGGAGAAGAATTTTGCGAGAGCAGACGAGATTCGTGATGAGCTTCTGGCAAAGGGTATCGCTTTGAAGGACACCAGAGAAGGTGTTAAGATTGTGAGATTATAATGCAGATGAGTATGTTGGATTTAATCAAGGAAAGTTTTGATTTAAAGGAGCAGGACATCCGCACCTATTCCCCCCTGACGCTGGCTTATATCGGTGACGGTATTTATGAGTTGGTGGTTCGCACCATGGTGACAGGGTGGGGGAATCGTCCCGTGAATGAGTTGAATAAACTGAGTACCGCCTATGTAAAGGCGGAGGCGCAGGCGGAGATGGTGATTGCTCTGAAGGAGGAGCTTACAGAAGAGGAGGCGGAGGTGTTTAAGCGTGGGCGCAATGCCAAGCCCTACACCAAGGCCAAAAACGCCACCAGAGCGGACTATCACAAGGCTACAGGCTTTGAGGCACTGATGGGGTATCTCTATCTGACAGGGCAGACGGAGCGTATGCTGTATTTAATCAAGCGGGGCATAGAGCTTACCGGAAAGGGTGAAAATACATGAGTGAGAAAAAGGATTCTATTACAAAAGAATTTATTATTGAGGGCAGAAATGCGGTTATCGAGGCATTTCGCTCCGGCAAAACCATAGACAGACTTTTTATCTTGGACGGTTGTCAGGATGGTCCCATTATGACTATCAAAAGAGAGGCAAGTAAGCATAACACCATGGTAAAATACGTGGCGAAGGAACGTCTGGATCAGATGTCTGAAACCGGCAAGCATCAGGGGGTGATTGCTCAGGCCGCAGCCTACGAATATGCAGAGGTGGAGGATATTCTGCAAAATGCAAGAGATAAAGGTGAAGCACCTTTCATTTTTATTCTTGATAATATTGAGGACCCTCACAATCTGGGTGCCATCATCCGTACCGCCAATCTGGCAGGTGCTCATGGTGTGATTATTCCGAAAAACAGAGCGGTAGGTCTGACTGCTACCGTTGCCCGCACCAGCGCAGGTGCGCTGAACTATACGCCAGTGGCAAAGGTGACCAACATTGCCAAGACCATTGAGGATTTGAAAAAAGAAGGTTTGTGGTTTGTCTGCGCGGACATGGGCGGCACCACTATGTATCAGCTTGATTTGAAGGGGCCTATTGGTCTGGTCATCGGCAATGAGGGCGAGGGTGTGGGTCGTCTTGTAAAGGAAAAGTGTGACATGATAGCTTCCATTCCCATGAAGGGGGATATTGATTCCCTGAATGCGTCTGTGGCAGCAGGTGTTTTGGCCTATGAGATCGTACGGCAGAGATTGCAGTAGCCAAATTTTTATTTTGCAACCGCAGATTGGGTGATAAAGGAGCAATATGGCAAGAGGAAATGAATTTTATGAACAGTCCACGGACGAGGAGCTGATTCATCGTCTCAGGGATGGTGAGACTCCGATTATGGATTATATTTGTGAAAAATACAAACCCCTTGTGCGTAGCAAGGCCAAGTCCATGTTCATCCTGGGCGGTGATAATGAAGATCTGATTCAGGAGGGCATGCTTGGGCTTTTTAAGGCGGTTAGAGATTATGACAGCGGTCGGGATGCCAGTTTTTTTACCTTTGCAGATTTGTGTATCAGCCGTCAGATGTATACAGCGGTGCAGGCCTCTCAGCGCAAAAAGCATATTCCGTTGAATACGTACATATCGCTTTATGGAGATGTTGGTGAGCAGGCGGATGGTGAGAGCAGGGAACTGGCGGAGATTCTGGCGGGCAAGGTACAGCAGGACCCGGAAGCACTTTTTCTGGACAAGGAACGAGTGGACTATCTGGAACGTGCCATAGACAAGGAGCTTAGCAGCTTTGAGAAGGAAGTACTGGATTTGTACCTGACGGGTATGAGTTACAGCCAGATTGCCAAGGTGCTGGGACGAGAGGAAAAGGCCACGGACAATGCTCTCCAGAGACTGAAAAGCAAAATAAAGAAAATGTTATAGGGGAAGTCATGTGAAGCCCCCCGGCTGTCAGATATATAATCTGACGGTCGGGGGGTAAGTGATGGCTTAAGTAACATCTGCTTTTTTGGAAAAAAAATTTACTAATAGGTTATCGCTCATTCGGAACATAATAGCATATAATTCTTCAGGGCTTTCCTGCTTGCCGTGTTTAATCCAAATGCGGAGAATACCTACCAGAAATCCGCAGATTCCGTTAATCATATAATCCATTTCTTTTTCGTCGGCTTGTGGATAGGCACGCATGGCTTGTCTCTGCATAGTGGAGCCTAGGAGCGCATTTAACAGGATATCTTCGCAACCGCTTCGGAATACAGTTTCTAAGAACTGGTGATGATTAATCAGTTCCTGAAAGAGAAACAGGAGGAAATCTTTGTGATTTTGAAAAGTCTGTGACTCTGTCTGATCCATAATGGCATTTAAAAGCAGGTGGCAGTAATAGGTCAGCACATCACTTGTATTATCAAAAAGCCGATAAAATGTTGCTCTGCTGACACCGCTTAAGCGTTGTAAATCAGACACGGTAATTTCGTGAAAAGGCTTTTCATTTAAACTGGCAATCATGGCATCTTTAATCAGGTCGGCAGAATGCCGGACACGTTTGTTGTCATTGATTCGATACATATTTGCTCCTATTTGTTTCATTAGTTTTGAGACTATTGTATCAAAAAAACAGGAGTGATACAATGGGAACGTTCATTTTACAAGAATGCTGAAATTCTAAGGCAGAAATCGTACAATTTGCTGAAATGGATTTATAGAATTTTTATAATATTTGTAGGGTCTATTTATTGATTTTGGAGAATTGTGGGAGTAGAATGAAGAACAAATGAGTTTTGAGTGATTGTATTAAGGATATAAGGAGAATAATGATGAGAAGAAAGAGTTGTGTAGTATTGTCCATGATGCTTTGTGCAAGTATGTTGTTTACTGCATGCGGCAGTACAGAGACAGTGCAGGAAGAGGTAGAAGCGGTTCTGGTAGATGCACAGGCAGCAGGAAGAGATACCCTTGTTTTGAGTAACCAGTTTGTGGGTACGGTTTCTCCTCAGGAATCTGTCTATGTGATTCCCATGGCTCAGGGTAAGGTAACAGAGACTTTCTTTGAGGTGGGCGATGAGGTGCAGGCAGGAGATGTGCTGTTTAAGATTGATGACAGCGGTGCCAAGCTTCAGTTAGAGCAGGCGAAGCTGACCTATGCCAATGCCAAGCAGCAGGCAGACAGTGCACTGACTACAAAGCAGGAGTCTGCAAATTTGCAGTTGAATACTTCTGTCAGTCAGGCGGAGACAGCCTATGTAAACGCTCAGGTTGCATGGAAAAATGCCAAGGATGCGTTGGATGACATTGAGGACGCAGTAGATAAGCTTGAAAAGCAGATTAAGCAGATGAAGAATAGCGGTGTGGATCAGGCGACTATTGATGAAGCAAAGAAAAATTTGAAGACATTGAAGGCTCAGGAGGAGCAGGCGGAGATGGGCTTTAATGTGGCAGAGACTGCTTATCAGGCAGCAACTACGGCTTATGAAGCAGCGAAGGCATCCAAGGAGCTTACTCAGGGAGCCGTGCTTGAGGATACCAAGGAGCAGCTTGGCACTTCCTTGCAGCTTGCACAGGTAGCTGTGGATTCCGCAGAACTTGCTCTTTCCTACTATTCTGTAACTACGCCTATTTCCGGTAGGGTAATCGGCAAGACTGTAGAAGTAAACGGCATGGCAGCAGCAACCTCTCCTGCATATACCATTGCAGGAGAGGAGACTATGACGGTAACCTTTCAGGTAAGTGAGTCCATTATGAATACCCTTACCAAGGGACAGAAGGTAACGGTTGAGCGTAACGGTGCTGTGTTTGAGGGGGCTATCACTGAGGTGGGTAATGCGGTGAATATGCAGACCGGTCTGTTCCAGATTAAGGCGTCTGTTCAGGCTGACGGTACACAGCTTCCCAGTGGTGTAAGTGTTACCATCAGCAGTGACACCTATACTGCTGCAAATGAAATTATTATTCCTTATGATGCGGTTTATTTTGAGAATGAGGGTTCTTATGTGTATGTTGCCAAGGATGGTCATGCGGTAAAAACCTATGTTACGGCGGGGATTTTTGATGATACCAGAATCCAGATTACAGAAGGTCTTGCAGAGGGGGATGTGGTTATTACCAGTTGGTCTCCCCGACTGATTGACGGCGTAGAGGTCAATGTGAAGGCTCAAGAAGCCGGAGTTGAGCCCGAGAGCGCAGCACAATAAGGAGGAGCGAGATGAGTCTGACAAAACTTGCTTTAAAGAGACCGGTATCCTGTATGCTGATGATTCTCACACTGGTGGTATTCGGTATTTCCTCTATTTTTGGATTTAAGCTGCAGTTGATTCCTGATATGGAGATGCCCATGTTGGTAGTTATGGCTACCTATCCCGGTGCTGACCCCCAGAGTGTGGATGAACTGGTAATTTCGGTTATTGAGGATGCGGGTTCGTCCCTAAGCGGTGTAGAGTCCACCACGACCATGTCTTATGAGAACTATGGTATGGTGCTCTTTACATATGAGTATGGCGTTGATATTACAGAATGTCATGATGAGTTGAGTGCGGCATTGGAGGTGGCACAGCTTTCCATGCCCGAGGATGCTTCGGAGCCAACCATTATTGAAATGAATGTCAACAGTATGGCATGTATGTCCATCTCTGCAACAGAGGTGGGTGATGTAGACCTTTTGAAAGTAGTAAATGAGAGTGTTATACCTGAATTGGAAGCTCTTTCCGGTGTGGCACAGGTTACGGTAAACGGCGGTAGTGAGGAATACATCAGTGTTCAGTTGAATGAGACATTGATGAAGCAATATGGTTTGACCATGAGCAGTGTAGCCCAGTTCCTGGGTGCAGTGGATTTCTCTTATCCTGCGGGCAGTGTTGCTCAGGGTAATCAGGAAATCAGTATCACCACGGCAATGGAGTATGACACGGTGCAAAAGCTTCGTCAGGTGCCTATTATGACCGGAACCGGACAGGTAATTACCCTGCAGGATATTGCAGAGGTAAATATGTCCACTCATGAAGCGGAGACCTTAAGCCGTTATAATGGACTGGATAACTTAAGTATCAGTATCCAGAACAAGAGTAGCTTTGGTGTGGTAAATGTCTGTAATGAAGTTTCCAAGGCCTTGGAGCGTATTCAGCAGGAAGTTCCTGCGGTAGAATTTATGGTTTCTTATGATGCCAGTGAGTCGATTGTGGATTCTTTGGGTACGGTGTTTGAAACCTTGATTTTAGGCGTTATTCTGACCATGATTGTACTGTTTGTATTCTTTGGAGATTTTAAGTCCAGTATGATTGTTGGTGCATCCATGCCTATTTCATTGTTCTTTACTTTGATTTTGATGAGTTTCATGGGCTTTTCCATGAACATTGTAACCTTGGGTTCTTTGGTTATTGCAATCGGTATGATGGTAGACTCCTCCATTGTTGTTATTGAGAGTTGCTTTAGATGTAAGAAGGAAGAACTTACATTAAAGGAGTCTGTAGAGATTGGTACAGGAGAGGTTACTGCTTCTATCATAGCTTCGACCATTACTACCATTGTAGTTTATCTGCCCTTGGCAGTTATGGAAGGGTTGTCCGGGCAGATTTTTGCACAGCTTGGTATGACGATTGTGCTTGCAATGCTTGCATCTTTGGTTGCAGCATTGATGTTGGTGCCCTTGTTCTTCTGTATTTTTAAACCGGAAGAGAAACAGAATCTTCCGATTGATAAGCTTTTGAATAAGGTTATTTCATGGTACAGAAAGATTATGCCACGCATTTTGTATCGTAAGAAGACAGTTATGTTTGTCTCGGTGGCATTGTTGGTAATATCCCTTGTGATGGCTGGATTTTTGAATCTTGAGTTGATGCCTTCCGCAGATGAAGGTGTGGTTGGTGTAACTGTTAATTTCCGTTCCGGTACTTCTTTGGAGAGACGAGATGCAGTTATGAGAGAATGGGAACAGATTGCTTCCGAGCATCCCGATGTGGCCGGTTACAGTGTTACGGTGAGTAGCACCGGTTCCAGTATGACAGCCAGTTTGAAGAAGGATAGAGCGCAATCTACTGCAGAGGTTGTTGATGAGTGGAATGCACTTGCTGCAAATATGACGGACATGGATGTAACGGTTGCTTCCAGCGGTACCAGTATGAGTTCCATGATGAGCACAGGAAGCTATGAGATTGATTTGCAGGGATATGATTTGGATGAACTTCGTCAGGCAGCAGATATGTTGTCGGAGGAAATGCGCAAGATTGATGGAGTGGTAAAGGCAGATAACTCGCTGTCTAATACCACAACTTTGGTAAAAGTGGATGTGGATCCGCTTAAGGCCATGCAGTATGGTCTGACTCCCATTACGGTAGGTATGACTCTGAATAACGTGTTGAGTGGTGTAAATCCTTTGACCATTACTTCGGAGGGTTCCGAGTATGAGGTATGGCTGGAGTATCCCGAGGGTCAGTTTGATGATCTGAATCAATTGATGGATCTGACAATCAGTACCCAGATGGGAATGAATATTCCTTTGAGAGATATTGCGGAGCTTGTGTATACAGAAGGTCAGGAGAGCATCACCAGAATGGATGGACTCTACTATGTGGCTGTTACAGCAACCCTTAGTTCGGATAAGACCTTTGAAGCGCAGGATGCCATTAATGCTTTGGTGGGTGAATTGAATTTTCCTGCCAGTGTAACTCCGGCAGACAGTATGATGACGGAGATGATGTTTGAGGAGTTAGGTGCCATTTTCAAAGCAATTTTGATTGCGGTATTTCTTGTATTCCTCGTGATGGCAATGCAGTTTGAATCACCTAGATTTTCTTTGATGGTTATGACTTGTATTCCCTTTGCATTGATTGGTTCCTTCTTCTTGCTTTTGATTACAGGTTCATCCTTGAGTATGGTATCCCTGATGGGCTTCCTGATGCTCATGGGTATCGTTGTAAATAATGGTATTCTCTTTGTGGATTCTACGAATCTGCTTCGTAAAGAGGGTATGGTGGTAGAGGATGCTCTGATTGAAACAGGATGTATCAGACTTCGTCCTATTCTTATGACTACATTGACCACAATTTTGTCTATGTTCCCATTAGGTCTGGGACTTGGCACCAATGGTGTCATGATGCAGGGTATGGCACTGGTAATTATGGGTGGTCTGATAGCATCAACCGTTCTTGCAATGATTATGATACCTACCTTCTATCTGATGCTTGATAAGAAGAAAAAGGTTAAAAAAAGCAAAAAGAGTAGTTAATGTAGAAAAAGTTGAAAAAATTTAAAAAATAATGTTGACAATCAATGGGGGATTTGCTATACTGAATTTCGGTGATTGCGAGAGCATCCCCCAAAGAATGCTGCTGTGGCTCAGTCGGTAGAGCGTCACATTGGTAATGTGGAGGTCACGGGTCCGATTCCCGTCAGCAGCTCTGATGAAAAGTGTGGAAACCTTGATTTTACAGGGTTTCCACTTTTTTGATTTTTGAGCGTCGCAAATGTTTATTCGGTTTTCTCAGTAACCTTTCCCGTCTCATCAATCTCCACGTTCACAGAAATATCTTCCAAGAAAGTATAAAGGCGTTCCTGTTCTTCAGGCTCACTCAGATACCGGGTGCGGTAGCCGGACTGAACTGCCGGAATTACCTGCACATCTAAGTGCTGTTTTTCATCATCTCCATAAAAGTGTAAATCCAGAAGCATGGTGTCCAATGTTTTTTCATTAAACCAGTAGTTGCCAAGGCTATAAATAATAGGTTTGCCGTCATGGTATTCCATGCCCTGCAGGCAGTGGCTGTGGGCACCGATAATCACATCTGCACCTGCATCCAGATATTCCTTGCCTGTGGTAAGCTGCACTTCCTCAAGGTCATAGCTGTACTCCGTTCCCCAATGAACATAGGCAATCACAAAATCGGCATTTTCTTTGGCGGCAGCAATGGTTTCCAGAAACAGCGCAGTGTCATAGCATCGTAGAATACCGGGAGCGTCCGCGGTGGCCTGTGGCGTCATTTTGAATTTTTCTGCCCGGGAGGCCGCCACAAGGGCTACGGTTTTGCCGTCTAATTCCATATATACGGGCGCCATTGCCTCCCGTAGATTGCGTCCTGCACCCATGTATGAGATGCCAGCAGATTCCAGTGTAGAAAAGGTATCTAACATGGCCTCTTTGCCATAATCATACACATGGTTGTTGGCGAGCTTAACTACATCTACGCCCATTTCCTGTAGAATTTGAACACGTTCGGGATTGGCTCGGAAGGTGTACATTTTGCCCTCTAAGGGAGAGCCTGCGGTACTGTAGGTAAATTCGTTGTTCAGGCACATTACATCCGCCTGTTGCATATGAGTGAGAAGATCTTCGGAGATGCAGTCCTTTATGCCGTTCTCCTGTTGATTCAAAAATTGGGTAGTACACCAATTTTCGTCTAAATTAATATCTCCGGCAAAACAGAGGGTAAAGTCATAGGGATGGGTATCGACAGGAGTAGATTCAGAGGATGTGAGAGCGTTCGTTTCCGGTATAAGGGCTTCCTCACTCGAAGCCTCCACGTTCGCAGTGCTTTCCATAACCATAGGGCTTTCTGTAAGGGTAGAGCTTTCTATAAGCGTATGGCTTGCATGGGAGTGGTCAGATGTGGCACCTTGGCTGCAACCGGTGCAAATCAGGGCGAGTAATCCTGCGAAAATACAGATCTTTCTTTTCATGGAAATACCTCCGTTTGTGTTTTCATTCTCAATTCCATAGTATCATAAGGGGGATTTTCCGAAAAGTAATTTATTCTGCAAAATTTAGTGGAAGATACAAATTTTCATGGTACAATGTAAAAAGCGTATTTGAATTGGAAAGAGAGGAACAGACAGTGCAGGTAATAGCAAGGATTCATACGGATTTTCCAACAAAATTCGGAATTCCCAGACAGAGTGGTCTGGTGAGTGAGCTCGTGGGTGAGATTGTTTTTGAGCCGGAGTTTCGCAGGCCGGAGGCGTTAATCGGTATGGAAGAGTTTTCCCATCTGTGGCTATTATGGGAGTTTTCTCAGGCCAAGAGGGAGAACTGGTCGGCTACGGTGTATCCGCCAAGACTTGGCGGTAAGGAAAAAAGAGGAGTGTTTGCCACCCGTTCACCTTTCCGGCCCAATCCCATAGGTCTTTCCTGTGTGAAGCTGGACCAAGTGATTCTGGAGGGGCCGGATGCGCCCAAGCTTCTTGTGTCCGGTGTGGATTTGTTGGATGGAACGCCTATTTATGATATTAAACCATATCTGCCCTATGCAGATGCCCACCCGGAGGCACTGGGGGGCTTTGGACAGGCACATAAGGAGGATAGAATCGAGGTAGTTTTCCCGGAGGAGCTTTTGCAGAAACTGCCGGAGGAGAAAAGACAGGCTGTAGTCAGGGTGCTTGAACAGGATCCCAGAGCGGCATACAATAAGCAGCCCGATTATATTTATGGTATGGAGTTTGCCGGATTTGACATCCGGTTTAGGGTACAGGATGGGATTCTAACAGTCTGCGATGTGATTCCTACGGAAGAAGGAAATTGGGTCAAAGTAAAATAACTGATTTTGTGCAGAATTGACAATGAATTAACAGAAAAATTGTGGTTTTGGTTGCGAATTGCCAATGATAATGGTATAATAAGCGTAGAATCGGAATACTCGACTCTGCGTTAAATTTTTTGCGTTGAGGATAAATAGGATGAAAAGTATTATTGATAGGGTCTATGCAGTGCTTCTTATCCTAAGTCTGGTGTTGGTGGTTAGTGTACTGGCGACCTTTGGCAAGGATGTAACCGAACGCAGGCTGATTACAGGATATGAGCGCTTGAGTGATTATGAATACATTAAGCATGCAGATTTACTGACTCCGGTGGGCTATCGAGAGGAGTATTTCTTTACTTTTGATGCAGTTGACGGCGAGTATAGGAATTTGTTTTTTTATACAGAGCATCGGAATGTTGATGTATATGTGAACGGAACGAGAATATATCGATTAAGACCGTTTATAAACAATAGCTTTGGTCATACTCCGGGCTGTGTCTGGAATAGTATATCCTTGGAGGAGGAAGAGGCCGGAGCAGTTGTAAGAGTTGTGACAACTCCTCTTTATAAGAGTGTGGTCGCTGAAACACCCAGATTTTACTATGGTGAGCAATATGAAATCGCTATGGCGGTACTGTTGGAGCAGCTTCCTACTTTGCTTTTGTGTTTCATTGGTATTTTGACGGGCATTCTCTTTATGTTTTATGCAGTTTACAGCCGTAAGAAAAGTGATGCAGACAGAAGTCTTTTGGTATTGGGATGTCTGGCTATTGTGGTCAGTCTGTGGAAACTGACGGACAATGTAGCCCTGTATATGCTGTTTTCCAAGTTGCCGGGCTTGTATCTGGCACCTCTTGTATTTGTGCAGTTGGTGATTATTCCTTTTGTTCTCTTTGCCAAGGAATTAAACGGTGGCGGAGAGGAGAAGGTGTGGTATGCACCTGTGCTAGTCAGTTTGGCGGGTACTGTGACAATACTGGTTATGCAGATTATGGATATCTGTGACATCCGCGAGATTTTGTGGTTTATCTATCTGGAATGGTTTATCGCTTGTGTGGTAACTGTAGGAATGATGTTTGTACGAATTCATAAGAAAGGTCTGGATGCCAAACGGCGAAGGGATTCCCTCCTTTTAATTATCTGTCTGGTAGTTATGATTGCAGACACGGGTGTATTTCATTTAAGCAGCGGGAGTTCCTTTATTGGTATGGCCGGCTTTATTGCCTATGTAATGTTGATGGGCTCCTTTACAGTAAGGGATGCCAAGGAACTTATGGAAATTGGTATGCAGGCACGAAATTTTGAGAAAAAGGCTTATCATGACCAGTTGACAGGATTGTACAATCGGACGGCATATTCAGATTATATTTCTCATGATGAATTTGCCCTTGAAAAATGTATTGTCTGTGTGTTTGACCTGAATAATCTTAAGAAATATAATGATACCCTGGGACATGAAAAAGGGGATCAGTACATTAAGGAATGCGCGTCCTTGATTCAGGAAGTGTTTGAAGATGTGGGCAAATGCTATCGTATGGGCGGTGATGAGTTCACGGTACTGTTGGAAAATGTCTCCCTAGAGGAGTGTAAGAGGCGTATGAAAAAGCTTCGGAATGCTGTGGAGAGTCGCAATACGCATCATCCTGAGATGATAATGGGAATTGCCAGTGGATACGAACTTTATGATAAGCGTCTGGACCATGATATCAATGATACGGCGAGACGTGCAGACAAAATGATGTACAGAGAGAAATTTGCCATGAAGCACGCTCAGGAGGTGCAGATTGGTAAAGCGTAGCTTTGGAGGATGAGAATATGAGACAACAGGGAATATTGATGCCGATATCAAGTATTCCATCTGCATATGGTATCGGTACGTTCGGCAAGGAGAGCTATCGATTTGTAGATTTTTTGTATAAAGCAGGGCAGACCTTGTGGCAGATACTGCCTTTAGGTCCCACCGGTTATGGTGATTCGCCCTATCAGTCCTTTTCGACTTTTGCGGGCAATCCGTATTTTGTGGATTTGGAGCTTTTGGTGGAGGCGGGATATCTGACCGCAGAGGAATGTGATGCCTGTGATTTTGGGACGAATGCAGAATATATTGATTATGAGAAAATATATAAGGCACGTTTTGGTATTTTAAGAAAGGCTTATGAGCGTGGCTACTCTTCTGTAAAGAAGGCTGCTGAATACCGCAGCTTTATAAAAGAAAACGCATATTGGCTGGAGGACTATGCACTGTATATGGCGGTGAAGGACTCTTTTGACGGTGTGTGCTTTATGGAGTGGGATGAAGATATCCGTCTGCGCAAGAAAAGTGCTTTGACCAAATATAAAAAGCAGTTGGCAGAGGAAATTCATTTTTACGAGTTTCAGCAATATTTATTCTGGATTCAGTGGAGTGAGTTGAAGGCCTATGCCAATGAAAAGGGTATAGAGATTGTGGGAGATATTCCTATTTATGTAGCCTTTGACAGCGCAGATACTTGGGCAAATCCCAAGCTGTTTCAGATGGATGAGAAGGGATATCCTACAGGAGTAGCAGGCTGCCCGCCGGATTATTTCTCCAAGACAGGACAGTTGTGGGGGAATCCTTTGTATGATTGGGATTATCACAAGAGTACGGAATATGAGTGGTGGATGCAACGATTTGCACATTGCTACAGATTGTATGATGTGGTGCGTATTGACCATTTCAGAGGCTTTGACGAGTATTGGTGGGTGCCCTATGGTGACTTAACTGCAGAGGGCGGACATTGGGTGAAGGGACCCGGCTATGACCTGTTTAAGACCATGCGCAAGAAACTTGGTAAGAAGCGTGTCATTGCGGAGGATTTGGGCTTTATGACAGACAGTGTGCGTCGTCTGGTAAAGCAAACCGGTTTCCCCAATATGAAGATTTTACAATTTGCTTTTGAGGCAAGTGGCAAAAGTGAATATCTGCCCTATCGTTATGACCATAATTGTGTAGTTTATACCGGTACCCATGACAATGATACCATGGCTGGATTTATAACGAATATGCCTGCCAAGGATATTCGTTTTATGAAAAAATATCTCAACTGTAAGGAAGATAAAAAGCTGTGCCGTGAGGTTATCCGAGCCGGTATGGCAAGTGTGGCGGATATTGTAATCATTCCCATGCAGGATTGGTTGGAACTGGACAATTCAGCCCGCATTAATGTTCCCTCCACCCTGGGAGAAAACTGGAAGTGGCGTATGAAGTCTGACGCCCTGACCGAGAAACTGGCTAAGCGGATTTATAAGCTGACCAAACTTTATGGAAGAGTAAGAGAGCAGTAAAACAGAAAGGACAGCACCGATACATTCGGTTCTGTCCTTCTCTTTTTAAATAATATTCTTAATAATAATATCCGGCATTCTGACTGCTTTCCAGAGCAGCTGCACCAAGCATGGTTCCCAAGACTCCTGTAGCTAACAAAACAATAGTTATAATGAGAACCAAAAGCATTACGCAGAAGAAAGAGCGTGCGTAGTTTTTCAGGTTAATGTTCTTAGTGCCGCCCAAGGCAAATACCACAAGTACAATAAAGCCTATAAAGGGAACTCCAAACAACAGATTCCAACCAAAGTAGCCCCACGCAGAAATAGGCTGATATTCAGCAGGAATATGTGGTGTGGATGAATAGTTGGGAGTTACAGGGGTATGAACCATACCACAACCGGGACATACATTGTTATTTCCCATTTCAAAACCGCAACGAGTACATTTCATTTGTTAATCCTCCGTTATCTGAATGTATTATTAGAATTGTGTCTTAAATACCGTGCATAGCCATATAAGAATTGTGGTATTCCGGGCGGAAGGTTACTTCCTCGTCAAACCAGTCAGGAGGAATAAAGCCTTCGGCGGCCTCCTTGCTGCCAAATTCCACCTCAGCCATAATTAAAGGTGCAAAGGGCGTATCAAAAACATCCAACTCGATAGTCAGGCAGTAATCAGCGGGCGGTTGGGGATAGCCTTCTTTAAACTGCGGATTCTTCAAGGGAATCAGATATCGTTTCTTAGAGATAATATTGCCGTCCGCCTTGGCGCGCAAGTGATAATAGGATTCCTGCGTCAAGGTGAGATTGGTCTCCGTGCGGGCTAACATGCCGCTACCCTTATAGGTCAGATAATATTGTTCGTTTTCCTTGCGTACACGTACTACAGGATCTACGTTTAAATAAGCCTGCTCGATATGTAGAAAAGGATATTGCTCCAAATCAGCGGGCAAAGTTTTTAAAGTAAATTTGCGTTCAATTTCCATAGTCATTACCTCTGTCAGTTAATAATATCATTATAGCATGTCCTGTGGAAAAAACAAATACCGAAATTACCAAACTCGTATTCTGTTTTTGCCCGGTTTCAGATTTTGCAGGGGGCCCGGAAGTGGTTTGCCATTCAGGGTGTTGCCTACTAAATCTGTCTGTATGGTCAAAGGCGTGCCGTCAGGATTTTCATAGGAGCCCTCGGTAAGTCTGGTTTCGCCTAACCGTTTGGTATCAATCAATTCTGTATCCAGTTCAAAAAGCTCCTCGGGCAAAGTGATTTCCAGAAAGCTTCCTTCCCAAGACTTGGTAAACGTCACTTCAGCGTCGGCAGAGCTTATGAGATTTTGCTCCTCCCGCTCATAGGCCTTTGCTCCGTTAAAATAGGCATTTCCATTTATGTATACGGGTTGTAGTTCCTTGGCAAATATTTTAACGTCTCCATGTCCGTTGGCCTTTACCCTTTCCACAAACTCTTCCAAAGATGCAGGTGCACCGTCATATGCGGCGGTTCCGTAATCTTTGTCCTTCTCAACACCGCCCACAAACAGGTTCTGATACCAGCGGTCATCATTGCCGTACACCAATGTGGTGCCGAGAATTTCCGTGGAGTGGGGCAGATGATAAGGAGTGGATCGGTCACGGATGGAGGAATGAGCCATAAAGCCGCAGAATAAGTTATGTACATAGGCCGTTCCCTGAGCGGAATTGACCAAGGCATATTCTGCGGTAAAAATATTGTTATCTATCAGGCAGGGACCGTGGGTAACTTCTATCATAAGGTCTCTGTTATTTCGATTATAAATATTTCTGCTCACTCGGGTGCCCTGAGCCTGCCAGTCAAGCCAGGTTCCAAGGGAACAGTCATGGATATAGTTGTGATAAATCTGCGTATCGATGGCGGCATGGAACTTTATTCCGGCAATTTCATGCCCGTAAAATTCGTGCTTTACGGCTATATTATAGATTTCGTTGTCATAAATCACGCTAAATGCGCAGCCCATATGACCTACAATTCCGTTTTGACCGCAGTCATAAATCTGATTGTTGCGGACAATATGGGAGCCGATGCGCTCCTTACTCCAACCGATGTGACTTGCACGAAATACCACTTCCATCTGTGTCTGGTAGCCGGATTTTAAATTCCATTTGGTGTAGGCATTGTGTCCGGTGGATTTTTCTTTGCCCAGACTGACAGCACTGCACTTAGCGTCATGGATACAATTGTCTTCGATAATCCATCCCTTGCTCCAGTGAGGTCCAATCAAGCCCGGTTGGTCTGCGGTGGGCGGTGCCCATGGTGTTGCAGCCTGTGTCATTTCGAAGCCCCGCACCGTGATGTAGTTGAGGCCTGCCTCTTCCGGGTAGAAGCAGGATTGGCGCACATTGATTTCCACGAGCTCATTGTTGGGATTGTATTCGTGGAAGTTGGCATAAATAATCGTTTCTGTATCCCCTACCTCTGCATACCATTGATAAACAGTCTGCTCCGGCTCGAGGATTCTTTCCTCACGCTTGTTCCATGTAGGATAGGGAGAAACTTCACGTTTTACCGGACTTAGCACCTCCTCCAGAGAAAATGCTTCATAGAAGGATTTGCCGTTTAAGTAAACATCGCCCAGATGAGCCGGATTGTCATAGGGCTCTACAATCCAGTCTCCTGTCAGTGTAATGGCAAATGGATTGTAATCACCGAATAATTCATTGGGTACTACAGCCTTCCAGACGGTTCCCTGTACCAAGGTCCAATCGGTCACTTCCTCGGAGCCCTTGATTACAACCTGCTCTCCGGGGGCTGCCATATAGGTGATGCGCTGATTATTGGATTTGCCGCCATAGCGGGGCTTGACCCACTCACGATACACACCCTCGTGAACAATAATCGTATCTCCCATATTAGCAATGTCTGCAGCTCTTTGTATGGTTAAAAAGGGATGTTCCTCACAACCACAGTTCTTGTCATTTCCGGATTGGGATACATGATAAATTTTCGCCATAACAATCCTCCTAAGTAAACGATAAGTGATATCAGCAGGTACGTATGAATAGTTGTTTTCATTATACCATTTTTAGTAAATCATTCATATTCAAATTTATAGAACCTGAATTACCTGTAGATTTTCTGGGAATGGTTGAAAAGAGTGGCACAGATGTTGTATACTTAACTACAAATTGAAGTATAAAGTATGCAATGACAGGAGGATAATAGAATGAGTAAAATTGCTGTGTTTTTTGCAGAAGGCTATGAAGAAATCGAGGCTTTGGCGGTGGTGGATGTGTGCCGCAGATTGAATATCGAAATCGATATGGTATCCGTTACAGGGGAGAAGACCGTAACGGGTGCTCACGGTATTTCTGTGGGCATGGATAAGCTGTTTGCCGAGATTGACTGTGCAGAATACGATATGTTGGTTTTGCCCGGTGGTATGCCCGGCACCAGGAACCTGGAGGCCTGTGAGCCTTTGATGGCGCAGATTGACGCATTCTATGAGAGCGGCAAGTACATCGGTGCCATCTGTGCGGCTCCTAGTGTTTTTGGTCACAGAGGCATTTTAAGGGGCAGAAAGGCCTGTTGCTATCCCGGTTTTGAAAGTCATCTGGAGGGAGCAGAGGTGACCGCCGGACCTGTGGAGGTTGACGGTAATGTGGTAACTTCCAGAGGCATGGGAACTGCCATTGAGTTTGGTCTTACCATCGGTGGCTTGTTTGTAGAGCAGGAAAAGGTGGAAGCACTGGCTAAGGGTATCATCCACAGAGCATAAATGGAGTGAAGGATAGGAATATGACAGATAAGGATTTGTGCAGGGATTTATTGGATTTCATAGAACAGAGTCCCAGTTGTTTTCACGTGATTGCCAATTTGAAGGATAAATTCGAGGCAGCCGGATTTCGGGAACTAAAGGAGCAGGATGTGTGGGAGCTTCAGGCAGGGGGCAGTTATTATGTGACCCGCAATGATTCCTCCATGATTGCTTTTCGGGTGCCCAAAGATAAGGTTCGGGGCTTTCATATGGTGGCTTCCCACAGTGATTCCCCTACCTTTAAAATCAAAGAATGTCCGGAGAAGGAGTCTGAAAAGCAATATGTCCTTCTGAATACAGAAAAATATGGTGGCATGATTCTCTCCACATGGTTGGACAGACCCTTGTCCGTGGCAGGTCGTGTGGTTGTAAGAGAAAACTTGCAGCCTGACAAGGCAGATGCAGAGGCAAAGGTATTCGTTGAAGCAGGACACAATGGGCTTGTGACAAAATTGGTCAATATCGATAAGGACCTCTGTGTGATTCCGAATCTGGCCATTCACATGAATCCTGAGGCCAACAAGGGAATGGAATACAATCCTCAGACAGATATGCTGCCTCTTTTTGCCGGTTGCAGCGATGGAGCGGGTTCGAAGAATTGGCTGCTTGAAGAGGTTGCTCGGACGCTGGGCGTAGAGAGTGACGATATTCTGGGTCAGGATTTGTTTTTGTATGTGAGAGACAAGGGACGCATCTTGGGAAGAGAGGGAGAGTTTATACTTTCACCTAAGTTGGATGATTTGCAGTGTGTATATGCTTCGGCAGAGGCTATGGTGTCAAGCAGCCCCAAGGAGTACATTTCGCTTTGTGCTGTGTTTGACAATGAGGAAGTGGGAAGCGGCACCAAGCAGGGGGCAGCATCTACTTTTTTGGAGGATGTGGTGGCAAGAGTGTGTGACAGCCTTAAGGAGGAAAATGTGGAGGGCGACAGCAGGCATCTGGCGAAGCGTCTGATTGCAGACAGCTTCCTGATTTCTGCGGATAATGCCCATGCAGTGCATCCTAACCATCCTGAGAAGGCAGACCCTACCAACAGACCTTATTTAAACGGTGGAATTGTCATTAAGTTCCACGGCAGTCAGAAATACACCACGGACGGGGTGTCGGCAGCCCGCATGAAGGAGCTTTGTATGCGGGCAGATGTGCCTTGGCAGACCTATGCCAACCGTTCCGATATTTTGGGTGGCTCAACTCTTGGAAATATTTCTACAGCTCATGTATCCGTGAACTCAGTGGATATTGGACTTCCCCAGTTGGCAATGCATTCCGCAGTGGAGACCGGAGGTACGAAAGACCTTGCCTATGCAGTAAAGGTATTTCAAATATTTTTATCAGAATAATAATCATCCCCACAAAGGGCCGCATAGATTACTATAACGGCAGTTTGTGGGGATTTTTATGAGTCAGAAAAGAGAAAATATGTTGAATCTGGCACTGGAGACGGATGAGGCGCAGCGTGTCAGGACAGAAAATTTGGATGTGGGCTTTGACCCATCTGCCCGCACGTGGGAAGTGATTGTAAAATACCATGGGGATTTGATCGAGGCGGTAGAACGTGTCTCTACAGAAATTGTGGTGGAAACTCTGATTGCAGGATATGCTATTTTGACCATACCGGAGAATCTGGTGGATGAGGTGACGGAACTTTCAGAGATTGAGTATATGGAGATGCCCAAGCGATTTTTTTACAATCAGCAGGTAAGGGTGCAGGATAATGAGTGCTTTGCTACAGTGACCCTGGGGCAGCCCTATCTGACAGGCAGAGGTGTGTTAATCCTCGTGGCGGATAGCGGCATTGATTGGAAAAGAGGAGATTTTAAGGACAGACAGGGGCGGACCCGCATTCGCTATCTTTGGGACCAGACTCTGACTCCTACAGAAGAACTTTCTGCGCCGGAGGGTTTTGGAATAGGCGTTGAGTTCGATGCGGCAAGAATAGACGAGGCACTTCAAACAGAGGACTCCGGAGAACAATTTGCCCTTGTGCCCAGTATCGATGCAAGCGGACATGGAACCGCTGTAGCAGGAATTGCGGCAGGGGCAAACTCCGCCACAGACTATCTGGGGGCCGCACCGGAGGCAGAGCTGTTGATTGTGAAATTGGGCATTGCAAGAGAGCAGGGCTTTCCAAGAACCACGGAGCTTATGCGGGCAGTTACCTGGGGGGTGAATAAGGCGCGGGAGCTAGAGATGCCTCTTGTCATTAATTTGAGCTTCGGGAACGGTTATGGAGCTCATGACGGCAGCTCTTTGTTGGAGCGTTTTCTAGATAATGCGGCAGAAATCGGACGGACGGTCATCTGTGTAGGCAGCGGCAATGAGGGGGCTGCCGCAGGGCATGTGGCCGGAAGCGTATTTGGGGAAGGCGGCAGAAATCCACGGACGGTACCTGTGGAGCTTGCTGTTGCAGAATACGAAAAAAATGTGCGTGTCCAGTTGTGGCAAAACTATAGTGATGAGTATCGGGTGTATCTGATTGCACCGGGAGGACAGCGGGCAGAATTGACGGCTCCGGTAAATGGTGGAAAGTTTACACTGAATCTGGAGCAGACATTGATACTTGCCTATCAGGGGGAGCCTGCACCCTATGCTGTTGCCAAGGAACTGTATCTGGAGTTTCTGCCTGTAGGTAGCGGCTATGTGGGCAGCGGTATCTGGACCATTGTACTGGAGCCGGTACAGGTAGTTACAGGGCAATTTTATCTGTATCTTTCGGATAGTGCCGTCAGAAATGAGGGGACGGCTTTTCTGACTCCTACACCGGAGGTGACATTGACCATACCTTCTACAGCGGCAAAGGTTATTTCTGTGGGGGCTTATGACGAAATATATAGTGCATATGCAGATTTCTCGGGAAGAGGATATGCGGACAGGGAAAGAACCATTGGTGTGATAACGGCAGGTCTTGTGAAGCCTGATATAGTGGCACCGGGAGTACAGATACTGGCACCGGATTTGTATGGGGGCTATGCCCCGGTGACAGGAACTTCCTTTGCTACGCCGATTGCGTCGGGGGCAGCAGCCCTTTTGATGGAATGGGGGATTGTCCGGGGTAATGACCCGTTTCTGTATGGGGAAAAGGTAAAGGCTTATCTTAGGGCAGGAGCGAGACCCTTGCGGGGGGAGAGCGAATATCCCAATGACAGGGTTGGATTTGGGGCGTTGTGCGTCAGCGAAAGTTTAACGATTTAGAATTTGTTAGAGACTTTTTGGTGCTACAGTGATATAATGACAGAGGGAGAGTACACGATGTCTAAAATATTGATTGTAGATGATAACATAATGAATTGCAAAATGGCAAAGCGTCTGCTACAGCCCCTTTCTGTGGAAACGGATACAGCGGAGAATGGCAAGGTTGCTTTGGAGATGATACAGGCCACTGCCTATGATGTGGTTTTGATGGATCATATGATGCCCATTATGGATGGTGTGGAGGCTGTGCAAATACTAAGGACCTTAGAGGGCGGCAGATATCAGAATTTGCCGGTAATTGCCCTGACTGCCAATGGGGATTCTCAGACGGAGCAACTTTTGTTGGAAGCCGGGATGAACGGATTCCTTGCAAAGCCCATTGATGTGAAGCTGCTCTATAAAGAGCTACAGAAGTGGTTGCCGGGAGAGATTCAGATACCCTGTGAGCAGCAAAAGGAAGCGGATGGAGATGCCCATACACCGGTGGAGGAATTGCCTGTAATAGAAGGAATTGATGTGAAGGAAGGCATCAAAAATTCCGGTGGAAGAGATTTTTGGTTCGGTTTGTTGGGAACTTTTTATCAATTGATTGACATGAAGTCACAAAAGATAGTAGAATGTATAAGGGAAAGTTTGATTCGTGACTTTACGATAGAAGTACATGCGCTGAAAAACACTGCAAGAATGATTGGTGCTATGGAGTTGTCGCAGGAGTTTGAACAATTAGAACAATTGGGCAATGCAGGGGATGTGGAAGAGATTAAGAGATTGACGCCTTGCATCATGGAACATTATCGTTTCTATAAAACAGTTCTGCAACCCTATGGAGTTTCCTCTAATGAGGCCAGGCGAGAGGTGACGGATGAGGAGCTGCTTTATTATTTGCAGGGAATAACGGATGCTATGGCGGCTTTTGATTTGGATTGTGCCGATGCGGCTTTTGCGCAGTTGGAGGAGTGCAGAATTCCGGTGTCATGTGAGGCTTTGATAGAGGATTTGCGCGTGTATATTGCGGATGTGGATATCGACCATATTGTTGAGACCACTGGGAAAATGATAGAGATTTTGGAGACGAAAGAAGATAAGTAGCAGGAGAACGGAAATGGCAAATATATTGTTCATTGTGCAGAATAAGAATTTTGTTACGTCTGCTTTGGCACTGCAGTTGGAAAGACAGGGGCATTCCATTACTGTGGTGAGTAACAATATTGATAAAATACAAGGAGTGCAGGAACAGGTAAATATGGTTCTGATTTCCATGGAGGATACTGTGCCGGAGGATGTGTTCTTTTTTAAGGAGCATATATTTGACAGGGATATTCCGGTAATGCTGATTGGAGATTCCGGTGCTTTGCGTGAGATTGCGCCTGTAATTCCTGTGCAATTTATTAAGAAGCATTTTCAACAACCCATTAATAGTAAAGAGATTGCGGAATATATTGCTTCCTATGAGAGAACGGAAGCGTCTCATCCCAAAAAGAAAATTTTGGTGGTGGATGATTCGGGAGCAATGCTTCGCAATATTAAAGGGTGGTTGGAGGATAAATATCAGGTAATATTGGCTAATTCAGGAGCTTCTGCAATTAAAAGTCTGGCCATGTATCACCCGGACTTGGTTTTACTTGATTATGAAATGCCGGTGTGTGACGGCAAGCAGGTGCTTGAAATGATTCGTGCAGAAGAGGAGTTTGCGGAGATTCCGGTAATGTTCCTCACCAGTAAGAGTGACAGGGAGAGTGTGGAAAGTGTAACATCCTTAAAGCCGGAGGGTTATCTGATTAAGATTATGGAACCCAGATGTATTGTGCAGTCCATTGATAATTTCTTTAAAAGAGAAGAGATTAAGACTTTGAAAGAAAAAAACAAGTGAAAATAGTACAAAAATACCTCTCAAACGGCTATATGTGTGGAATGAGAGGTGTTTTTGATATTCATAACAATAGAAAACTTTTATGGCGTGTTTTCTATTGTTGAATTGTCGAATGAATGCAAATATGATATAGTAAGGCTCTAGGAGGGGGATATACCGCTCTCAACAATATAAACAAGGAGAGATTAAAATGAACGAAAGAACTATGAGAGGTTGGAAGAAAAAAGTGCTTTCTCTGGTACTGGCATTCGTGTTGGTGCTTGAACCTTCTTTGGTCAGCATGGCGGCTAATGAGGAAGCTGCTACAACAGAGCTTTTGTTGGAAAGTGTTGAGGAAGAACTTGTAGCGGAAGCGTCTTTGGAATCTGTAGCAGAGGAAACCGTAACGGAGGCGTCCGAGAAATCGGTAGCGGAAGAGTTTACGGGTTCTGCCACAGAAGATGGTGCAGATAATGTGGTAACATATTCCACGAGCACCGAGGCAGACTTTGTAATTACAGATGGTGTGCTGACATCTTACACAGGAACGGCAACGGATGTGATTATTCCTGAGGGAGTTGTGGAGATTAAATATTCGGTGTTTGAACGTAACACCACGATTGTATCTGTGACATTCCCCAGCAGCTTGCAGATTGTTGGAAATAGTGCATTCAGCGGATGCACAAACCTTAAGAATGTAACATTGAACGAGGGACTTGTGCGTATTGACTCCAATGCGTTTGTCGGCGCAGGGTTGGTCGGTACCCTCACGATTCCCGGCTCGATAACCAACATTGGAGGCAGTGCTTTTGAGAACTGCGAATATCTTGAAGAAGTTGTGTTTGAGAACGGAACGGCAGAGACGATTACATATGGAGACATTGGCGGTAATTATGATTTGTTTGCAGGATGTAAAAGCTTGAAGAAGGCAACTATGCCGAACAGAGCAACGATTATTCCCAGTATGGCATTCGACAGATGTAGTGCATTGACGGAGGTTTATCTTGGAAATGCAATACAAACTATTGAAGGGGAGGCATTCAGGAACTGTACTGCATTGAAGACTGTTGCGTATCCTTCTACCTTGAAGACAATCCAATACGGTGCGTTCAGTGGTTGTACGAATTTGAAGGATGTAGTGCTGAATGCGGGGCTTACAACTATCGGTGCCAATGCATTTGCCAATGCAGGTCTGGTAGGTACACTTACCATTCCCGGTTCAGTAACCAATATTGGTGGCAATGCATTTGAGAACTGTGAATATCTCGAAGAGGTCATTTTTGAGAACGGAACAGCGGAGACAATTACTTATGGAGATGCCAGTGGTAATTATGATATATTTGCGGGATGTAAAAGCTTGAAGAAAGTAACCCTGCCGAATAGAGCGACAAATATTCCTAGCATGGCATTTGACAGATGTAGTGCATTGACGGAAGTTTATCTTGGAAATGCAATACAGACCATTGAGCGAGAGGCTTTCAGAAATTGTACAGCTTTAAAGAGTATTGAGTGTCCTTCTACCTTGAAAACCATTGGTTCCAGTGCATTCAGCGGTTGTACAAATTTGAAGGATGTTAAGCTGAATGAAGGTCTTACGACCATTGGTTCCAGTGCGTTTTACCACGCAGGAGTGAGTGGCACGTTAACCATTCCCGGTTCAGTAACCAATATCGGTGGCAGTGCCTTTGAGGGTTGTGAATATATTGAGGAGGCTGTTTTTGAGAATGGAACTGCGGAAACCCTCACCTACGGTGATGCCAGTGGCAATTATGATTTGTTTACAGGCTGTAAAAGCTTGACGAAGGTAACATTGCCGGATAGAGCAACGGTTGTTCCGGCTCAGGCATTTGAGAGATGTAGTGCATTGACGGAAGTTTATCTCGGAAATGCAATACAGACGATTGAATATGAGGCGTTCAGTGGTTGTACAGCTTTGAAAACCTTAGATTGTCCTTTGTCCTTGAAGACGATTGGAAATGGTGCGTTCAAAGGCTGCACAAGCTTAAAGGATGTAAAACTAAACGAAGGCCTTACTATGATTAGTATGCAGGCGTTCTACAATGCGGGAATAGGAGACACCATTAACATTCCTACGACAGTACATTCTGTTGAATATAGTGCATTTTATAATTGTGAGAATCTGGAGACAGTGGTATTTTTAAACGGAACAAATGATTCTTTGACATTTGTACCATATATGGGTTTTGCCAGTGCATTCTTGAAGTGTAGAAATTTAAAAACAATATATCTTCCGGAGAGACTGACTGCATTGCCTGCCTACACCATCGACAATTGTACTGCATTGGAAACACTTTATATTCCCAAGGGTGTAGAAACCATCAATGATAATGCAATCAGCGGTACTGTGGAGAATCTCACTATTTATGGGGATTCCGGTTCAGCGGCAGAGACCTATGCAAACAGTAAGGGTATTCCTTTCAAGAATAAATCCGAACTTGGAATTTATGCAAAATCTATAGAGTTAGACCGTTCAGAAATTACCTTTGCAGGGGAGGAGGCAATGGGTCGTCAGGTGACCTTGGAGGCAACTGTTTTGCCTTCCACTGCACAGAACAAGAATGTGGTATATACTTCTAAGGATGAAAAAGTGGCTACAGTAGATGCAAACGGTGTTGTAACCATTATGGGATACGGAGAGACTGACATTGTTGTGGCATCTGCGGAAAACAGCGAAATTACTGCAAGCTGTCATGTAACAATAAACAGATTGTGGAACGAGGAGGAACTGAATGCCATTCGTCAGTTTATCCAGAGCAATAATAATCTGACACTGGTTTCCAATGTATATCCCAATTTGCAGGAGCTTTCCATCACTGCTCCCGAGGGAATCACTGCCACGTGGAAGCTGCCCTATGAGGTGGAGACAGGAGTACATCTGTATGATGTTTGCCTGAATAAAGCAGGATATGAGAGTGCGATTTTGGAGGGCATTGTAGTAAATGGTGTTACTGTCACAAGTATAGAGATTGACGGCAATGACGTGGTTCAGCTTGGTAAGAGTAATCTGGTTGCCGTAAATATTCTTACAGAGGGCGGAACTGTTGACGGAGATGATTATCAGATTGAGTGGACAAGCAGTGACACCGGCAATGTAAAGGTAGCTGCCTCCACAAGCAATCCTTTGGAGGCTTCTGTATCAGGCGTCAAGGTAAGTAAGAATACAGATGTTATTGCCAAACTTGTATTGAAAAGAAACGGCAGTGCAGTTTCTGTAGATGAAGAAAATAAAGATGTAACATGGTTTGAGGCTGTGATGAATGTTACGGTAGGCGACTACTCGGTGGTAGATGCCATTACAATCACTGCAACCCAGAATCAAAAACCTGTAACATTGGAGGAACTGAGTGGGCTTGTAAATCTTACCGAAGAGAATAGTTACGAACTGCAGGCGTCAGCTTCCGGTTATGGTGAGATTATATCGGACGTTGCGCTCACATGGAAATCAAGTAATACAAGTGTGGCGAAAATTGTAGCAGACAAGAGTGGAAAGGCGACGCTTACGGTTCTTTCAAAGGGTACTTCTGTGATTACGGTTACTGCTGCGAAAAATGGTGGTTACTCTGTAGCTTTCCGTGTAACTGTTAAGGATAGTACACCGAGATTGGCCGAAAAGGATGTTGTTATAAACAGCAATCTTATCAATGCAGCAGGATATGTTACTCTGGTGCCTTCCGACGGATACGAAATTAGCACAGAAAGCCTGAAAGTAGTAAATGCCAAGGATGGCAGTGCTTCTTCATTTGAAATAAAGTCTGTGGATGGAAATACCTATGCGATAGGTATCAAATCAGGTGAAAATGTTTCAAAAGGCAAGTATGCGGTAAAGATTCTTGCAAAGACTACGGCAAAGGAAGAGACAAGTCATGAATTGCCTCTTACCGTAAAGGTGGAACAGAAGCTGCCTAAGGTGACCCTGAAACAGAGTGCGATTAACCTTTATGAGAAGGATGGACGTGGTACTGTTCAGGTTATCTCTGATGCAGAGATTGAAAGTATTATCTATACTTCAAATACCGGTTCTGGCAATGTGCGACTGGTACAAGCTGAGGTGGATGCCAAGAACGGTGTTCTCAGTGTGAAGACAGAGAATGCCAAGGTGGATAATTATGCTAAGGCTGCAAATAAGGGTACCATAAAAGTTACCTTTAAGGGATATAAAGCGGATGCCGCTTATGAGAAGAAGATTACATTAGCTGTAAACAAGAAGGCTCCTGCGATTACCGCAACTCCCCGCTCAGCAACCTTGTATCCTGAAACTCTTGCGGATACCACAGAAATTGTTTTATACAATAAGGCTGCGGATGAGGCTGTGTTGGCGGACAATGGTTATACAGTGTCTGTGAACAGTCTGAATAATTATGTATATACAAGTAATGAGGGCAAGGATTTCCCTGAGATTCAGGCGATGAAGGGGGCTAAGGCAGGTAAGCTGACCTATACGATTACCAGCACAAACTGGATTGATGGTGTTAAGGCTACGGCAAAATGTAGCTTTAAAATTGGAAAAACACCTACACTTTCCTTCGCAGAGAAGAAGATTACGTTGAATACGGCTTATACTACAGATGTGTATGATGCAGTATCCGTAGCTGCTTATGTGAAGGGCTTTGAGAATCTGAAATACAATGAGGATAAGACCGAAATTGTAGGAAAGGACGCAAAGTCAAAGGATGCACTGTCGTCCGGTGCGTTGACAATCTATCTGAAAGATGGCGCGATAAAAGCAGGTGTTGTAGATAGCGGTTACTTTACCAAAGCCGGAAACTATACTTACATTGTGACTGCATATTCAGAGAGTAACATGCCTGTGAACGGCATACTGAAAGTGGCTGTGGTGCCTGCAAGCAAGAAGGCGGCACTTACACTCAAGACAAGCGGAAGCATTAATCTTCTTGACCGGGAGAATACCTCTATCCTGGTAACGCCTAAGTTGAAGAATTATACCGATACAGTAGAGAAAGTGGAACTCTATGGTGTCAATGCAAGTAAGTTTGATACACAGGTGAAAAATGGCAAGATTATTGTCAAAGCACAAAACGGCAGCACTATGAAAATAAACACTGTATATCAGCTTGGGATGTATGTGACGTTAGATTCCGGAGTGAGTTTCCAGACGGAAATTAAGGTAAAACCGACACAGAAGAATCCGAAACTGGTGCAGAATGTGAAGAGCGTTGTTTTGTTTGAATCAGCTAAGGGTAGTGAATATGGAGAAGAGATTGCTATTGATGTGGCTTCCAAGCAGGTTGGAGAGATTAAGAAGGTCAAATTGGTTTCCACTTCCGATACCTTTGGCTACAAGGCAGGTGCGGACGGTACAGGTATCCTTTATGTAAAGGATAGTGCTTCCTTGAAGCCAGGCAAGAAGTATACGGTAAAGCTGGCAGTAACCTTTGAGGGTGGCGCATCAAATGCGAAGCCTGTGTATGTGAATGTAAAAGTGGATTATCGCAAATAGCAGACAAAGGTTTTCGAGAATAAAGGTTTAGAAAAGAGGATGTTCTCTATGGCAGAAGTCATAGAGGGCATCCTCTTTTTGAAGTTGAGTTTCCTATTCTTCGGAGGTTTCTTCGGATTTTTTGACCGTGCGGACGGTAATGCCGTTTACCTCCACGGTACCGTCCAGAGGGATTACAAGACATTCTCTTCCATTGATGGTGCGGGTCTCGATTAAATCCGTGCGGTCGGGGCTTACCTTCACTACCACATCGGGCATCTTTACCTCAAAGGAGCGGGTGTTAAAGACATTGTTGGCATAAAGCTCTGTCTGTTCACTGGCAGCTACATCATAATAGGTATCAAATTCTTCCAATTTGTCATTGGAAACGCCGCTTCCTGCAAGCAGAGTCTTTACCTCGTTTTTGTCCAAAATCAAAGGGGTGGGGTCTTCCTTGTGTTCAGCTACCATCTCCTGAAATTTCTCATGGATATTTTTCACCAGTTCCAGTTCACAGGTCTCGCCCAAGGTTTCCTCGATAAGAATCTGGAAGGTCTCTTTCTGGGCTCCGGCGGACATGGGTACAGGGCAGCCCAGAAGCTGATCCATGAAGTTGTCCTTCAATTCTTCTGCATCCTTGGAGTAGTAGAGGCTTGCGTGGAGGTCGGAACCTCTGTCGTTAAAGGCTGGGAAAAGGAAGCCGGTTTCTGGCATGCCTACCACCCAGTCACGCACGCGGTTCTGGAAGGTGTTTTCCTCCGCGTTGTAAGAGAGGCCGGGCTTGGAGAGGTCAACAGGACAGATGCAGCAGAGTATGTACTCGTATACCTCATCGGAGGCATCATCCATATCCAGTCCGTCTGTTGCCTTTCCGGGTACGTCGTAGGCATCGTGTACCAACAGAATCAGGTAGTTACCTACATACTCATAGGTCTCGATAATTTTGTCGTAGAACGCCTCCAAAAGCACATCATCCTTAAGCTTACTGTTGCGAAGTCTCAACATAAATTCCTGTGAGCCGCCGTTTGATTCGGACTGTAAGGGAAATTCCAGATTCAACAGATTCTTGCCCAAGGTACCGGAGAGAGACTTTCTGAAAATCTCAAAATACTTAAACATCTCCTCCTCGGGAAGTGCCAGAAAGGCTTGTTTTAATTCGGTTTTTTTGTTTTTCTCACCGTCCACATAGCAGCCGCAGATGCGGGTGATGGAGCAGTTTTTAATGGTAAAAAGCTTCTTTATTTCGGAAATTTCCTGTTTGGTCATGTTGTAATTCCTTCCTTATCTCTTGTTTGGAATTGAAATGAATTCGTGTTTTTTATAATACACCAAAAATTTAGTTTGGGCAATGGCGAGATTTTCATGTAGAAGCAATGATTTTGCTGTAGAGGTGGAGTGGAAAAATGTAGATATTGGCGGTTGCGGGCGAAAGATGCGATGGATTGCAGTTGATGTCAGAAAGGATTTTATTTTATAATAGGCGGGTACGAAAAATGTGAAAATTAAAAAGTATTTCGGACCGGAGGTAGTTTTATGGAACAATTAAACATTACTACTGCAAAGGATAATGAAAAGGTATACCAAATTTTGAATGATCTGATAGTTGCCAACAAGGAGTTTCAGATTATGATTACCGTACCATCCACAAAGAACACATATGCTTCAGAAAATGCAGAAAGAGTAATGACGGAGGTTCCTAAGAAAACAGTTGTCCGGGATTTGGAGCAGGACGTGACAAACATGATTCATGAGATTGGAGTGCCTGCTCATATTAAGGGGTATCAGTACTTAAGAGAGGCAATTATGATGTCGGTGGAGGATCAGAGTATGATTAGTTCCATCACTAAGATTTTGTATCCTACCATTGCCAAGCGTTTTCAGACCACGCCCAGTCGTGTGGAGAGAGCCATTCGCCATGCAATCGAGGTGGCATGGAGCAGAGGGCGCATGGAGACCTTGGATGCACTTTTTGGTTATACCGTTGATACCGGTAAGGGCAAACCTACCAATTCGGAATTTATTGCCTTGATTGCAGACCGCATTCGGTTGTCCTATCGTGATTAAAAAACATGGAAAAGTACCTAAATATGTAAAAAACTCTTCCCCGTTATGAGAAAATGGTGTATAATTTAGCTATCATACATGGGAGGGTTTTCATAATGAAGAAAATTTTGTTTGCGGCATCAGAGGGTGTTCCTTTCATCAAGACAGGCGGTCTTGCAGACGTTGTGGGTTCTCTGCCCAAGTGTATTGACAAGGAATATTTCGATGTTCGGGTGATTATCCCCAAGTATACCTGCATGAAGCAGGAGATGGCGGATAAGCTTCAGTATGTAACACACTTTTATATGGATTTCAATTGGAAGAATGTTTATGTAGGTATTTTGGAAGCCGAGGTGGATGGTGTTCACTATTATTTCATTGACAATGAAATCTATTTTGGCGGCTTTAAGCCTTACGGAGATGATACCCTTTGGGAGATTGAGAAGTATGCGTTTTTCTCCAAGGCACTTTTGTCTGCACTTCCTCTGATTGGTTTCCGTCCGGATGTAGTTCATTGCCATGACTGGCAGACAGGACTTGTTCCCGTATATTTGAAGGAGCGTTTCCATGACGGCGACTTCTTCCGCGGAATCAAGTCAGTCATTACGATTCATAACTTGAAGTTCCAGGGTAAGTGGGATCCTAAGACGGTGCAGAGCATTACAGGATTGCCTGCATACTATTTTACTCCTGATAAGTTGGAGGCATACAAGGATGCAAACCTCTTGAAAGGCGGTATTGTATTTGCGGATGCAGTGACTACGGTTAGTGATACTTATGCGGAGGAGATTAAAACCACTTTCTACGGAGAGGGTCTGGATGGACTGCTTCGTGCCCGCAGCGGTGATTTGCGTGGTATTGTAAACGGTATTGACTATGAGGACTTCAATCCTGAGACAGATAAGCATATTGTGAAGCCTTACAATGCAGTGAATTTCCGTAAGGAGAAGATAAAGAATAAGCGTGCATTGCAGGAGGAGCTTGGCCTTCGTCAGGATGACAAGAAGATGATGATTGGTCTGGTATCCCGACTGACGGACCAGAAGGGTCTGGATTTGGTTGCTTATGTGATGGATGAGCTCTGTCAGGATGACATTCAGCTTGTAGTGCTGGGTACAGGTGAGGAGCGTTATGAGAATATGTTCCGTCACTTTGACTGGAAATATGGTGACAAGGTATCCGCCAATATTTATTATTCCGATGCATTGTCCCACAAGATTTATGCAGCATGTGACGCATTCCTGATGCCTTCTTTGTTTGAGCCTTGCGGCTTGAGCCAGTTGATGGCATTGCGTTACGGTACAGTGCCTATTGTACGAGAGACCGGTGGTTTGAAGGATACAGTGGTTCCTTTCAATGAATATGAGAGTACCGGAACCGGCTTCTCCTTTACCAATTACAATGCCCATGAAATGTTGAATACAATCCGGTATGCTGAGCGCATCTATTATGATAAGAAGCGCGAGTGGAACAAGATTATTGACCGCGCAATGGCAGCAGACTTTTCATGGAGTGTGTCAGCAGGCAAATATCAGGAGATGTATGACTGGCTGATTGGGTACTAAAAATGTCTAATAAAGGAACTAGCAAAGCAAAAGAAAACAATTTTGTCCTGCAGGCCGGAATTTTAGCGGCAGCAGGCATCATAAGCAGAATCATAGGGCTCCTGTACAGGAGCCCTCTTACTGCTGTAGTGGGAACTCTGGGAATCGGATATTATCAGGTCGCCTACAGCTTCTATACCATTGTACTGTTGTTGTCTTCCTACAGTATTCCTTCTGCAATTTCCAAGGTTATTGCGCAGAAACTGGCAGTGAAGGAGTACCGCAATGCCCATCGGATTTTCCTGTGTGCGTTGGGGTATGTTCTTGTGGTGGGCGGAATCGCTTCGCTGATACTGTTCTTTGGAGCAGGACTTTTTTTGCAGGATGAGGCGGCAATTCCGGTACTTCGCACCTTTGCACCTACGATTTTCCTCTATGGAATTTTAGGGGTGTTGCGAGGGTATTTTCAGGCGCATCACAGCATGGCTCAGACCTCCGTGTCCCAGATATTGGAGCAGATTATCAATGCAGTGGTCAGCGTGGGTGCTGCCTATGCCTTGATTCAGGGAACCATGGGAACTCTGGAAATGCCGGTGGATGAGGCGGCGCAGGTAGAGCGCGCAACGGTCGGTGCCATCGGTAGTGCGTTGGGCACGGGAGCAGGGGTGCTCATGGCACTGATTTTTATGGCTGGGATTTATGCACTGAACCGTGGGACCATTCATAGACGAATTGCCAGAGATAAGCATAAGAATATTGAGTCTTATGGAGAGGTTATCAAGACCATTACCTTGGTGGTAACACCTTTTATTATCAGCACGGCGGTCTACAACCTCAGTGATGTGGTAAACAGTAAGCTGTATGTGGATGTGATGCCGGGAGTGTTGGGAACGGACAGTACGGAAGCTTACAATAATTATGGTATTTTCTCGGGCATGGCACAGACTATTTCCAAGATTCCCATAGCCTTTGCTTCTGCTATGGCATCTGCTATGATTCCTTCGGTGGCGGCTCATGTAGCAGCACGCAAATTTGAGGAGGCAAGGAATAAAATCGGTGTGGCAGTGAAAAGTACCATGATTATTTCGATTCCATGTGCGGTGGGACTTTTGGTACTGGCGAAACCTGTGACCACCCTTCTATTCCCTTCCCAGTCTGACGAGACGCTGACCTATGCAGGGTATCTTCTGATGGCATTGTCTTTGTCGGTGGTTTTTTACGCCCTGTCGACTTTGAATAGTTCCATATTGCAGGGCTTGGGCAAGGTCAATACGCCTATTGTCAATGCGGCAATTGCATTGGCTGTGCAGAGTGGACTGGTGTATGTGCTACAGAGGTATACGACGTTGGATTTGTATAGTTTAGCAATTGCCAACACGGCTTACTCCGGCATGATGTGTATTCTGAACCAGTGGGCGGTGCGTAAGGCAGTGGATTATAAGCAGGAGCTTCTTAAGACCTTTGGTGCGCCTCTTTTGGCTTCTGTCTTTATGGGTGGTGCTGCATGGGCTGTAAATCAGGGATTATATTTGTTGACAGAATCCGTGGCGGTTTCTGTGATTCCTGCGGTGATTGTGGCTGTGATGCTGTATTTTGTCATGCTGTTGGTGTTTAGAGGACTGGACGAGGATGAACTTAGAGGATTTCCCAAGGGATATCTGTTGGTGAAGGTGGCGAAGAAGCTGCATTTGTTGGAAGAATAAGAGATAAAATAGTTGAGGCTGCCGTTTTGCAACTTTGGGTTGTTGAAGCGGCAGCCTGTTTTATTACTGTTCAATTAGTTTAATCCCTTCTATATCGCCTGCAGCCATCATGGAATAGTTGGTATAGTATACTACAAAGCCCGGTTTTCCACCGCTGGGCTTTTTCACATGCTTTTTCTGGATGTAGTCGATTTCTACCTTGTCGGCACCACGGCCCTTGGAGTAGAAGGCTGCCAGTCTTGCGGCTTCTTCAAAGGTGCGGTCAGGAAGCTCGGTGGAGCCCTCTGATTTGACAATCACATGAGAGCCGGGCATGCCCTTGGCGTGAAACCACCAGTCGTTTCCTGTGGCAAACTGGAAGGTCAGTTCATCATTCTGGAAATTGTTCTTGCCCACATAGATATGGAAGCCGTCACTGCTGATATAGTGGAAGGGTTTACTGGTAATCTTGGGCTTCTTATTGGCATTTCCTTTCTTGCCCTTTTGTCCGAAGTCTCTGCGGCGGATGTAGCCGCTTTCAATGAGTTCCTCTTTGATTTCCACCAAATCTTCTTCTTGCATGGCGATATCGAGGGCGGCACTGACGGACTCTAAGTGGTCGATTTCTGCTTTCACTTCCTGAGTCAGTTCTGTGAGTGCTTCGTAGGTACGCTTCATTTTATTATATTTCTCAAAATATTTCTTGGCGTTGTCCGTAGCGGAGAGAGTCTCATCCAAGGGAATGGTCATTGGTTCATTCGTATAGTAATTGATGACCTCGATAGACTTGTCTCCGGGCTTGGCACTGTATCCGTAGGTATTCAAAAGCTCACCGTAGATGCGGTACTTTTCACGCTTTTCGGTGTCCTGCATCTGGCGAAGCTGTAAATCATATTTTTTGACATTGCGCTCCAATGCAGTCTGGACAATGCGACGCAGGTCGGCAGACTTCTGGTGGATGCGGGTCAGGGCGTTTTTCTCTGCATAGTAGGTTTCCAATAAGGAAGACATGGATTCGCAGGATATCAGGCTCTGTCCGTCTGCATAAAGGGTCAGGGGAACGGCAGCGAACTCCACAGGCTTTTTGCCGTTATAGGCAATGCAGGGGTTAAATTCTTCTGCCTTAATCGTCTCCACCAGTTTCTCAAATTCCATATATAATCTGTAATAATCGGCCTCGTCAAAGGCAGCGGTAGCAGCCTCACCGTCCAGTTTGGCGCGGTGGCAAAGCTCCTGCGCAAGAATGGGAGAGATGCCGGTAAAACTGCCGTACACGGCCTTGAATAAAGGCTGAGGCTTGGCAGACACAGTTTTATAGAAAGTATCATAATCCGTGGTCAGTGCATCCAACTTATCCTGTGTTTCTGCCACAAAATAAGGCTTTCCGGGCAATACCTCTCTGACACTGGAGACTGCTGCGGACACGCGCTTGATACTGTCGATAATGCGGTCCTCGCTGTCGCAGAAGATTATATTGCTGTGCTTGCCCATAATCTCCACGATTAAGGTCTTGCGGCACAAATCGCCCATCTCATCCAGATGCTCCACGTCTATGCGAACAATACGCTCCAGTCTGGGCTGGGATACGTCTACAATACGCCCATTTTGGAGGTGCTTTCTGAGAAGCATGCAGAAATTGGGGGCAGTGGCGGGGCTTGGCTTGTTATTTTCTGTCAAGTAAATTAAGGGCAGGGAAGCACCTGCGGAAATAAAAAGTCTCTTTTGACCGTCATTTGTCTTTATGGTGAGAAGCAGCTCATCATCCTCGGGTTGGGCAATTTTGTAGACCCTGCCACCTGTGAGCTCCTTTTTCATTTCTGATACTACATTTGCGATGGTTACGCCGTCAAAAGCCATGGCAATCATCCTTTCCAAGATAGATTAAAACAAAAATATTGTACGCTAAATAAAGTGTTCAGTCAATGCAAAGACACAGAATACCTGTGCTTCATAAAAATTTCAAAAACTTGCAAGAAAAAACTTTCCATTCGGGCAATTATTTGATACAATTATACCAATAATGTAAATCGTCCGGTTTGTAGAGACAACCGAACGGAAAGGGAGGAAAAATGAGATACTTTTTTGAGTCTAAAATTGAGAAAAAAGATAAGGGTTATATGATTCCCATTCCTTTTAATATTTGGGAGGTTTGTAAGCAGAGAGAGGTAATTCAGGCAGACGTGGTTCTGGATAATGAGATTATCGATTGTGAGTTGCTTCCCCGTGAGAAGGGTAATTATGAGATTCATATTCCCGATGATGATGCAGTTAAGGTAGAGCTTGGCGTTACTCACAAGATTCTGCTTCATGTAAACGGTTCTCTGATTCGTATGGATCAGAACAGCCCTTACAGCTTTGAGAATCCTATCCGTAAGATTGACAGCATGGAAGTTATTATCCAGCCTGAAGATGGTTTGTGCGGACAGGCATGTGTAGCAATGCTTGCAGGTGTTACCATCGCTGAGGTTATTACCGTTATGGACTGTAGAGAGTGGCAGGCTACTATGGGTCGTGTGATTTCTGCACTGAATTATTATGGAATTGACCATACTGACATCATCAATTACACTGAGGGTCGTGACGCAGTTCTGCCCAAGTGCTGTATCCTGATGGAGAAGATGGGACGTTTCTGTCATTATCTTGTTCATTATGATGGCAAGTTCTATGAC
>JAZQMG010000011.1:0-38949 GCA_045543175.1 Acetatifactor sp.
TGGCCTCCGACTTCTGGATGAAATGGATAATACCTGTATCTGCCATACAATTGCAGGAAAACCGATCAAGCCAAAGACTATGGGACAGAAAACATATGTGGATGCCATGCGCGATCATATGATTGTCTTCGGACTGGGACCTGCCGGAACCGGTAAGACCTATCTTGCCATGGCTATGGCGATTACAGCCTTTAAAATGATGAGGTCAGCCGTATTATACTCACAAGACCTGCCATTGAAGCAGGGGAGAAGCTTGGTTTTCTGCCCGGTGATTTGCAGAGTAAGGTAGACCCTTATCTGCGCCCGCTTTATGATGCGTTGTATCAGATTATGGGAGCAGAGAGCTTTACCAAGAATATGGAAAAGGGATTGATTGAGGTTGCCCCCCTGGCTTATATGCGAGGCCGTACCCTTGACAATGCTTATATCATTCTGGATGAGGCGCAGAATACCACGCCTGCACAGATGAAGATGTTTTTGACCCGTATCGGTTTTGGTTCCAAGGTGGTTGTAACAGGTGACTCCTCTCAGAAGGATTTGCCGGCAGGCACTAAGTCGGGACTGGATGTGGCGGAGAAGGTGCTTAACAGAATTGAGGGCATTTCCTTCTGTAAGCTTACCAGTAAGGATGTGGTGAGACATCCTCTGGTGCAGAAGATTGTAAATGCGTATGATAACTATGAGGCGAAGGAAAAGTCCAGAGGACGGGAGAAGTATGGCAGGAAGTAAGAATAAAAAGACAAGTGCCATGTTTCTGGCAGAGCTTGGCTGTATGCTGCTTGCGGCAGCCGGTATCTTTGGACTGGCTTACAGCGGATTGGTGAAGCAGGGCGCGGATTTTATGCTCAGTTATATTGTGTTTGTAGTTGTGGGAATCGGCATTGTAGGATTTGGATTGCGAAGAGAAATACTGACAGGGGACACCGATTATGATAATGGTGAATATCCCGGGCGTTTCTGGATGTGCTTTCTGCTTAGCCTTGTCGTTTCCTTTGTGTGCGTATTTTTGCCGGCTGCAGCATGGCCCTTTTTGCCAATTTATATTGTATTATGTCTTTACAGCAGCACGCCCTTGGGGATACTAGGTGCAACGGTGCTTTTGGTGATTCCGGTGTGCCTTACAGAATCCGGAATTGAAGTGTTTTTATTGTACTTTATCAGTGGATGCCTGGGGGCTGTTTTGTTCAAAAATCTCAGGAACGGTTATAAGACAGGGCTTCCCTTTTGCTTGGCTTTGGGAGGATTGCTTGTCTGTGAGACAGCGGGAACCGTGCTTGTGATGAATGCCAGACCGGGCTTGGAATCTTTTGTGGTACCGACTATTAATTTGATTGTTTCCGGTGTTTTAATTTTGGGGATTCTCAAATCCTTTTTCAGCCGTGTCATTTACAAATACAGAGAGAATTATCTGGATTTGAATGACCCGGAAAATGCTATTTTGGGTGAGTTAAAACAAAATGATAAGAAGACCTATAAAAAGAGCATACATACAGCTTATTTTTGTGAACGGATTGCTATTAAGCTTGGCATGAATTCTGATGCGTTAAAATGTGCGGGATATTATCATTGTCTGGGAGTGGAATTGGAGCAAATCGGACAGGTTCATCCTTTTCCTCCGGAGGTTTTGGAGATTTTGGAAGAATATCTGGCGAAGGGGAAGCCTGTGCGACACAGGGAGACCGCGGTGCTGATGGTTTCCGAGAGTATTCTGGGTGCTATACTGATGCTGCTTGATAAGGCAGAGGGAGGCAGCATGGATTATGACAAGATAATTGATGCGGTGTTCAAACGTTTTCAGGAGGCAGGCACCTTTAAGAAGTGTGATATTACCATGAATGAGTTTTTTACCATGCAGAAGATATTTAAGGAGGAGAAGCTTTATTATGACTTTTTACGTTGAGTTTGATGAGGGGATTTCCAACAATTTTGATTTTGATACAGAAGAGATAGTAAAGAGTGTGGCAGAGGCAGTGCTTGATGCGGAAGGATGTCCTTATGAAGCCTGTATCAATGTGCTTGTGACGGATAATGAGGGGATTCGGGAGTTCAACCGACAATACCGGAATATTGATAAGGAGACAGATGTTTTATCCTTCCCTAATCTTGATTTTGAAACAGCAGGTGTGTTTGAAATTGCGGAGGAATGTGAAGCGGATTATTTTGATCCTGAGAGCGGCGAGCTTGTATTGGGAGATATTATCCTTTCCGTGGACAGAATCAGAGAACAGGCAGAGAGCTATGGACACAGTCAAAAGAGAGAGTTTGCCTTTCTTGTGGCGCACAGTATGCTGCATCTGTGCGGTTATGACCATATGGAGGAGGCAGAGGCCGCTGTTATGGAGAGCAAACAGGAGGCAATTCTTGCAGGTCTTGGAATTACCAGAGATAAAGTTTAGAAGTATATGAGGATAAATAAATGAATCAGATTGAGTTGAAAAAACGGCAGATGGAGATGGTTTCCCAGATTCTTGGGTTGATTATTCTTCTGGTGCTTGGAAATATTTTGGGAGATAACGGAATTGCATATCTTGCCATTGCAGTGGAGGCATTTTTGTTATTTTGGACCTTTACCGGGAGCAGATTGGCTGATACTTTGGGGCGTATTCTGAGAGGTAAGAGCAATAAGGGACAGTATAAAAATGCAGCCAAGCTTCGTCGGAATGCCTTGGTGATAGCAGGCTTTACAGGGATTGTGGGCAGTGCGATACTGTTTGTGCTGGCAGAGCTTCTCGGCGCAGGGCTGTTTGGAGTTTCTTACAGTGTTGCCATGATACGCATACTGGCACCGGTGGTGTTCGTCCGTGCACTGTCGGCGGTGTTGTTGGGATATTTTCAGGGCGAGGGAACGGAGCTTCCCACGGTGATTTCTTATCTGATGAGACAGGTTTGTATTTTGGGATTTTCTTTGTTGTTTGCCAATCTTTTTAAGGGTTATGGTAATAAGGTGAGTGACCTCCTCAGACAGGAGAATTTTACTGCAATGTATGCCGGTATGGGTGTTGCATTGGCAGTGCTTGTAACGGAATTGCTGATTCTGATATTTTTGTTTCTGGTATATCGCGGAAGTCGCAGAAAGGACAGACGCGGAGGTGGGGAAGGTATGCGAACCACCGATACTTTTGCAGGCCAGATGGCAGTTTTGTATGGCAATCTGTTCCCTGCGCTTTTAAATACTTTTTTGATGTTACTGCCTCTCTGGCTTGGTATTATCTTTTTTAGAAAAAGTATGCCGGACATGGTGAATTTAAACGGCTACGGAGTGTTCTATGGCAAGGTACTGTCCCTGCTTGGGATTGTGATTTTGCCGGGATGTATCATTCTCTTGGAATGTGCCCATAAGGCTGCGTCGTGCTTTCGCAGGGAGGAGCAACGTTATGCAAGAGGGCATTTTGCTGGCGGATTACATATGGCAGTTGTTTATGGGATGTTCGGAGCTGTATTTGTGGCAATTCTTGCCCCTCAAATCAGTGGGATTTTCTGTGAAAACAGTTTGGAATTGGCAACAAAGATGCTTCGTTTTGGTGCCTTTGTTATTGTAATGGCTGTAGTTGCTTTTTATTTTACGGAACTCCTGAATGGACTTGGCGGCAAATATTATGTGCTTGGACTTTTAGCGGTATATAATTTCATTTATACAGGAAGCCTTGTGTTGTTTTTGAATGGAGGCAAGGCTGGTGTTATGGCGTTGGTTTATGGAGGGATGATAGCCGGAGCCGTTTATGTCATCGGTGCGGCAGTAATTCTCATGAGGCTGCTCAAATACAATATCGACTGGTTGCAGGGAATTGCAGTTCCGGCAGGAGCTGCCTGTGCCATGGGACTGATTATAATGTTTATTACACGAGTGATACATCCTCACATGGGAGATTTGATTACTGTGATTGTGGCTTTCGTTTTGAGCAATCTGATTTATTGGATTTTCCTGATGGTTTTGCGGAATTTCAGAGAGCAGGAGCTTGGCTATACTCCTTGCGGTAAGCTTGTGCGCATCATAGGTCAGATGCTTCGTGTGTATTAGAGGATGGAATACTAATTGAATAGAGTATAAATTTCTGAAAAAAGCTGATACTTAATTCCAAGACTGGAGAACGCAGGTGAGGAAGATGAAGGTTTTAAAAGGTATCAGCTTATTCTTTGTATATCCTTTGGTAATGCTGTTTGTAGGATTTTGGTGCGGTGTGGAGACGGAGCATTTTTTCTATCCGGGAGAGTCTGTGACACAAAGCCCTCCGCCTGCAACATTCCAAAGCTATGAGTCTATGACTTTGGAATCTATGGAGGATGAGGGGGAGCAGACAATTGCGGTTGCTTCCCAAGGGGAAACTTTGTCCGCAGACACAGATTATATCCTTGAGGAAGTAGATGTCCTGCGGGATACATCTGTGGAAACAACGAGAAATTTGCCCAGCCAGTATATTGGAATGACGAGGGAAGCGTTTTTGGCTGTTATGGAGAATTTTCAAAGTGCGCCGCCTCTTTCTGAGTTGGAGCGTGGGTTTGAAAGTCTTGAGGTTTTGGCGTTTTCCAAAGAGCGTGTAAAGGTGCGGATGAATTACCGATATGTGCAGCCGGGACAGGGGTTTTATCTGGCTGTGGCCGACCATGAGATAGTGGTTTATCTGGAGGATAAAGAGACTGTTTATATTAATAATACGGGGATTCTGTTGGATACCCTTCCGGAGGATATGCAGTTAAAAATTATAGAGATGTATTATGTGGAAGGGGAAGGCAATTTATATAATTTTCTGGAGACCTATTCCAGTTAGGTCGGGAGGAAGAAAAATGGCACATAAAGCAAAAGTGAAGATTGGTATAATCGGAGGCGGTGCAGCGGGAATGATGGCTGCAATTACTGCTGCTTCTGAGGGTGCAGTTGTAACTCTTTTAGAGGGTGGCGAGCGAGTGGGCAAAAAGATTTTGTCCACCGGAAACGGTAAGTGCAATCTTGGAAATCGAAACCTTAGTGCGGATGATTATTGTGGTGCGGACAGGGAGTGGATTGCGGCCTGTTTAAAAGAATTTGACTGTGAAGATACCATTCGTTTCTTTCAGAAAATCGGTCTTATGTTGAAGGATAAAAACGGTTATCTATATCCATTGTCCGAGCAGGCGGCATCTGTACTTGATGTGCTTCGCACTAAGCTTCGGACAGTGGGTGTGGAGGTTCTTACTGAGACGAAGGTCAACTCTGTGGAATCGACAGACGAAGGTGGATTTGTTGTTGCTGTGCAGGAGAAGCGGTTTTATTTTGACAGGGTTATCTTGGCCTGTGGAAGCAAAGCGGCACCAAAAACCGGTTCTGACGGAAGCGGCTATAAGCTTGCAAAACGGTTGGGACATGCATTGATTCCCACGGTGCCTGCCTTGGTGCAGCTTCGATGTGCTGAGAATTATTTGAAGGAAGTGGCCGGAGTGCGCACGGATGCTTGTATCACTGTGATGAATGCAGGGCAAGAGGTTGCAGAGTGGGGAGAATTGCAGTTGACGGATTATGGGATTTCGGGGATTCCTGTGTTTCAGTTGAGCCGAAAGGTCAATTATCTGCTTCGAGATATGGGAAAAAATGCCGAGGCAGAGGTAGTGATAGATTTGTTTCCGGCATTTTCCGAGGAAGAATTCAAACAGATATGTGAGGAGAGGAAGCTTTTTCTCATGGACAGAACTGTGGAAGAATTTTTTACAGGCATGCTGAATAAAAAGCTGATGCTTCTTTTTATCAAGCTTGCGGGTTTAAAGCGTGATGCAATGGTAATGGAAGTGGAGGATTGGAGATTACAGGCTGTATATGATTTGTGTAAGAACTGGCGGCTTCATGTAATCGGCAGTAATCCCTATGACAATGCGCAGGTGTGCGCAGGGGGCGTGGATACCACACAGGTAGGTATCAATATGGAGTCTACACTGGTGCCCGGACTGTATTTTGCAGGAGAACTTCTGGATGTGGACGGAAGATGTGGCGGCTATAACTTGCAGTGGGCATGGTGCAGCGGATATCTGGCAGGCTACAATGCGGCAACTCAATAGAGACAGGAAACAGGATACATATATGTTAAGAATTAATCAATTAAAACTTAGAAGTGAATTAGTACACAGTGCCAAGAGTCAGGGAACAGAAGGACTTAAAAAAATTCTTGTATCCCGGGCTTCGGCGGCATTAAAGGTGCCACAGTCCGATATATTGGAGCTGGAAATCTGCAGAGAGTCCATTGATGCCAGAAAGAAACCGGATATTTTTTATATTTACACGGTGGAGGTTCGGGTAAAGCAGGAACAGAAGGTGCAGCAGCGCATCTTGTCAGCCGGGAAAAAGGGTGGTAAAGCAGTTAACAATGCACAGATAAGTGTAGCTGAATCTGTTAAATACCGTTTTCCTGACCAGGGCGAAAACGTGTTGGAAAATCCGGTGGTAATTGTGGGCACCGGCCCGGCAGGACTGTTTTGCGGATATTTTCTGGCGATGCATGGATATCGCCCCATTCTTTTGGAGCGGGGGCGTTGTGTGGAGGAGCGGCAAGAGGATGTGGAACGGTTCTGGGAGACGGGGGCTTTAGATACCCATTCTAATGTGCAGTTTGGAGAGGGTGGTGCAGGAACCTTTTCCGATGGTAAGTTAAATACCTTGGTGAAGGATAAGGATGGACGAAACAGAGCGGTTTTGCAGGTGTTTGTGGAGAACGGAGCGTGTCCTGAAATTTTGTATGAAGCCAAACCTCATATTGGTACAGATGTGTTGTGTAAGGTTGTAAAATGTATGCGTGAGAGGATTCTGGCATGGGGCGGTGAGGTGCGCTTTGAGAGTCAGATGACAGATGTGGATATAGAGGCAGGTCGGATAAAGGGGGTATATGTAAACGGTTCGGAATATCTGGCTTGCCAGCGGCTTGTGTTAGCTACCGGGCACAGTGCAAGGGATACCTTTGCCATGCTGTATGAAAGGAAACTTCCCATGGAGGCGAAGTCCTTTGCGGTAGGACTTCGTGTGGAGCATCCTCAGGAAATGATTAACGAGAGTCAGTATGGAATGGCTGATGCAGGTGATTTTGGTGCTGCGCCTTATAAGGTGGTGACACAGACGGACAACGGCAGGGGTGTGTATTCCTTTTGTATGTGTCCGGGAGGTTATGTGGTAAATGCGTCTTCGGAGGAAGGGCGGCTTGCGGTAAACGGCATGAGCTACAGCGGACGTAACGGCCAAAATGCCAATTCTGCGGTAATTGTGGCGGTAACACCGGAAGATTTTGGCTCGGAACACCCCTTGGCAGGCGTGGAATTCCAAAGACGTTTAGAGGAGAGGGCCTATTCCTTGGCAGAGGGCAAAATCCCCATGCAGAGATACGGTGTGTTTAAGGCTTGTGTGGAGCAAAGGAAAAAACAGGATGAGCTGACGGCTGCTGTTGAGGTTGACAGAGAAGCGGTTTTGGGGGATAATGCAAGCTATGGGATTGTTCCTGAGAATAAGGGCTTGTGTGCATGGGCGGACGTAAGTCAGATTTTGCCGGAGGCGTGCAATGAAGCCTTTGTACAGGGAATGGAGGCTTTTGGAAGACAGATTAAGGGATTTAATCGCCCTGATGCTGTTTTATCAGGAGTGGAGAGCAGAACATCTTCACCGCTTCGTATTCATCGTGATGAGACACTACAGTCGGTGGTGAGGGGAATCTATCCCTGCGGAGAAGGAGCAGGCTATGCCGGAGGAATTACCTCTGCGGCCATGGATGGACTTCGTGTGGCAGAGAGGATTGCTGCCGAGACGGCACCCATGCAGAATGTATAGAGAATGAGGAGTTATTATGTATAATGATATTTTGAGTATCGGACCCTTTGAGATTCACGGATATGGTCTGATGATTGCCATTGGTATTCTGACAGCTTTGTTTGTAGGAGAGGCCAGAGCCAAGAAGCGTGGACTGAGCGGTGATGAAATGTACAATCTCACCCTAATGTGTGCGTTTTCCGGATTTCTTGGTGCTAAGCTGTTATTTTGTATTGTAGAATGGAAGAATTTTATCAAAGATCCATGGAGCATTTTAAGCTCCAACGGATTTGTGGTTTATGGTGGTATTATTCTGGGTGTTTTCGGAGGCTGGCTCTGGTGTCGGCTTCGGAAGCTTAAGTTTTGGGAGTATTTTGATGTGGTAATGCCTTCTGTGGCGATTGCCCAAGGCTTCGGGCGTCTGGGCTGTTTTCTGGCGGGATGCTGTTATGGACGGGAGACGGATTCGTGGTGTGGTATTGCATTTAAGAATTCCGATTTTGCGCCCAACAATGTAAAAATGATTCCGACCCAGTTGATTTCTGCGGCAGGAATGTTTCTGATTGCCTTTGCGTTGATGCGCTATGCCAAGAATCGCAGACATCCGGGTGCGGTGGGGTTTCTGTATTTGATTTTGTACAGTATCGGCAGATTTGGTGTGGAGTTTTTGAGAAATGATTACCGGGGAGAAATCGGTATTTTGTCCACATCTCAGTTTATTTCGATTTTTATGGTAGTTATCGGCTTTACAGGATTTGGCTATCTGGTTAAGCGTGAACCACAGGAAATGATTGAGAGTGTGCAGAACGAAGAAGATGAGATAAATACCAAGGAAACAGGAGACGAGTAAAATGAGTCAGTTACGTGAATATATTAAGGATAAAAAAAGAATTGTTGTAAAAATCGGTTCATCTTCCCTGCAGCATCCCGAAACCGGAGATATGGACTATATTCGTATGGAAAAGCTGGTGCGTGAGCTTTGTGATATCCGCAATCAGGGTAAGGATGTGGTATTGGTAACATCAGGTGCTATTGCCGCAGGAAGACAGGCAGTAAATTTGAAGGATATCAAGGCACAGACCGATGCAGAAGCCTTGGCGATTAAACAGGCCTGTTCTGCGGTGGGACAGGCAAGACTTATGACAGTGTATCAGAAACTCTTTGCAGAGTACAATCAGGTAGCGGCACAGATTCTGATGACTAAGAATACCATTGTGGACAGTCTGAATCGTTATAATGCCCACAATACCTTTAGAGAGCTTTTGAAGTTGGGGGCAATTCCGGTTGTGAATGAAAATGACACCGTTGCCACCTACGAGATTGAAATTGGTGATAACGATACCTTGTCTGCCATTGTAGCGGCTTTGGTGGATGCAGATTTGTTAATTTTGTTGTCTGATATTGATGGGCTTTACACCGATGACCCTCGTAAGAATCCTGATGCGAAGTTTATTGAGCAGGTGGATGAGCTTACGGAGGAGTATATGAATATGGGCAAGGGCAGTACCGGAAGCAGTGTGGGAACCGGCGGTATGAATACCAAAATGATTGCTGCGAAGATTGCCACAAGCTCCAATGTGGATATGGTGATTGCCAACAGTAAGGATATCGGTGTGCTTCATGAAATCCTTGCAGGTGAGAATAAAGGAACGCTCTTTGTGGCGCACAAAGACGAAGGCTTTGACTTGCCAAGCTTTGTGGAGCATTTACATAAGGATTGATGAGTGTTGTGCTCAATTCCGGGAATCAATTAGTAGATATAAGAAATAACATGAGGTATATGAGATATGACAATGGAAGAACGCATCAAGCGTATAAATGAGCTTTATCATAAGTCTAAGGCCGAGGGGCTGACGGAGGCTGAGAAGGAAGAACAGGCCAGGCTGCGCAAGGAGTATGTGGAGAATGTTCGTGGGAATCTGAGAGCTCAGCTTAACAGTATTACCATTCAAAAGGAAGACGGAACCACGGAGAATCTGGGTGAAAAGTATGGAAATAAACAAGGATAAGAAGGCTCTGCGTCGGTCTATTTTGCAGCTTCGAGAGGCTCTTTCTGAGGAGGAGCAGAAACGGGCGGCTTTTTTGATTACCGAGCGCATTCTGGGACATCAGTGGTATTATTTGTCTGACGTGGTACTTGGATTTGCAGGCTATGGCAGCGAGATTCACACGGATGAAATTTTGGCAGAGGCCCTTCGCAGCGGAAAGGCTTTATATCTTCCGAAGGTTGAGGGGGATGAGATGAATTTTTACAGGGTTCATAGTCTTTCTGATCTTCAAGTAGGCTATAAGGGAATCCGTGAACCTAAAGGAGATTCTGAGAGGTATGTCTATGATGCTGATAAAGCTGACAGAACATTTATGCTTATGCCGGGAGTAGCCTTTGATATGTTCAGAAACCGAATGGGCTATGGTAAGGGTTTTTATGACAGATTCCTTGCTGATAAGCCGGAACTGCAGCTACGTACTATTGGTATCGGACATAAGTGTCAGATGGTGGAAGAGGTGCCTTGTGACGAACATGATGTGAAACCTTATCAGGTGATTTGTGTGTAGATGGATATTATTAATGAACCGGGAGGAATATAAAATGACAGATTTAAATGTAATGGGTCAGAAGGCCTCTGATGCCAAGTATCTTTTGCAGAAGGCCACTACAGAGGAGAAAAATAATGTTTTGCAGAAGGCGGCTGCGCTTTTGGTGGAGCGTGAGGCGGAGCTTCTTGCTGCTAACGCCAAGGATATCGCCGCAGGCGAGGCGGCAGGTATGCATCCTGGTCTGGTGGACAGACTGCGTTTGACTTCTGAGCGTATTGCAGGTATGGCGGAGGGGCTTTTGCAGATTGTGGAGCTGCCTGACTGTATCGGTGAGGTGTTGGAGAGTTTTGACAGACCCAACGGTCTACATATTGAGAAACGTCGTGTACCCTTGGGAGTAATCGGTATCATTTATGAGTCTCGTCCCAATGTGACGGCAGATGCCTTCGGACTTTGCTTTAAGACCGGTAATGCAGTGATTTTGAAAGGTGGTAAGGATGCCATTCATTCTAACATTGCCATTGCAAAGGTGTTAAGAGAGGCTCTTAAGGCTTGCGGCATGACAGAGGATGCGGTTCAATTGATTGAGGATACGGACCGTGCGGTGACTGCTGCCTTTATGAAGCTGAATCAGTATGTGGATGTGCTGATTCCCAGAGGCGGTGCGGGCTTGATTCGCAGCGTTGTGGAGAACAGTACCATTCCTGTTATTGAGACTGGAACCGGAAACTGTCATGTTTATGTGGACAAGGCGGCTGATTTGGATATGGCAGTGGAGCTTATCTATAATGCTAAGACTCAGCGTATTGGTGTGTGCAATGCCTGTGAGAGTCTTGTGGTACATGAGGATATTAAGGAGGCTTTTTTGCCTAAATTGGCTGAGAAGCTTCGCACCAAAAATGTGGAAATGCGCGGTGATGAGGCAGTTTGTGCGATTTTGTCTGATTGTGTGCCTGCTACGGAGGAGGATTACGGTACCGAGTATCTGGACTATATCATTTCCATGAAGACAGTAGGCGGTGTGGATGAGGCAATTGCCCACATTAACAAATATAATACCAAGCATTCTGAGTGTATTGTGACTGCGGATGCCAAGACCGCAGAACAGTTTTTGAATGAAGTGGATGCGGCATGTGTTTATGTCAATGCTTCTACGCGCTTTACGGATGGCTTTGAGTTTGGTTTTGGCGCAGAGATTGGTATCAGCACCCAGAAGCTTCATGCAAGAGGCCCCATGGGTCTGAGAGAGCTTACTTCTTACAAATATACCGTAGAAGGTAACGGACAGATAAGAGGATAAGACATAGGGGTTAAAATCAGTAAAGTACTGTATTGGGGAAAATATAAAGTACAGATTTGAGGAGAAATTATGAAAGAAGTAAATAACAGTATTTGGCACACAATGAGTACTCAGCGTGTGACTCCCACGGATTTTATCTGTGTAATTGAGATTTCTAAGGGAAGTAAGAATAAATATGAACTGGATAAGGAGACGGGACTATTGATTTTGGACCGTATCCTGCATACCTCTACTCATTATCCTGCAAACTACGGATTCATCCCTCGTACCTATGGTGATGACGGCGACCCGCTGGATGTGCTGCTTTTGTGTTCTGAACCCATTCAGCCTATGACATTGGTGCGTGCATATCCTATTGGTGTGATTTCCATGTTGGATAATGGCAAGGGAGACGAGAAGATTATTGCGGTTCCCTTTGATGATCCCAATTACAACTGCTATCATGATATCGAAGAGCTTCCGCCTCATATTGTGGCTGAGATGGAGCATTTTTTCACGATTTATAAGTCCCTTGAGAATAAGACCACAGCGGTAAATGAGAAGGGTAATCGTGAGGAAGCAGTTGAAGTAATTAGAAAATGTCTGGATAACTATATTGATACCTTTATTAAGAGTTGGTAAAGGACATTAAAACAGGAGGTTAGCCTATGAGCAGCATGAGGGGAATTGACACACCTGTCAGACAGAGTCGTAGAAAGGTTTTTAAGGAGGTTGCAAATCTTGCGTATCATTCCACGAATTTGAAGGATGATATGGAGGCACTTCCCTACAAAATGGTGGATTATGAGCATTCTCAATATCGGGAGAGTGTTTATAGAGACCGTGCGATTATCAGGGAGCGCATTCGTCTTGCCATGGGCATGAGTCTGCGTCCTGAGAACCGAGAGCGTCCCGGACATCTGACAGAGGGGTTAGAGGAGAGTAATATTGATGAGAAATATTATGAACCCCCTTTGATGCAGGTGATTCCTTCTGCTTGTAATGCCTGTCCTGAGAATGTTTATGAAGTCACTAGTTCCTGTATGGGCTGTGTGGCTCATCCCTGTCAGGCTGTGTGTCCCAGAGGAGCAATCTCCATGGTAAACGGCAAGTCTGTCATTGATCAGGAGAAGTGTATTAAATGTGGTAAGTGCAGGGAGATTTGCCCTTATGATGCCATCTGTCATAAAGAGCGTCCCTGTAAGCATGCCTGTGGCATCGGAGCAATCAAATCTGACAAGGCGGGCAGGGCGGTAATTGATAATGACATGTGTGTCTCCTGTGGTATGTGTATGGTGAGTTGCCCCTTCGGTGCCATCGCGGACAAGTCTCAGATTTTCCAGTTGATTCGTGCCATGCAGTCGGGACGAAAGATTATTGCACAGGTGGCTCCGGCTTTTGTAGGTCAGTTTGGACCGAAGGTTACGCCGGATATGTTTAAGGCGGCTCTTAAGGAACTTGGTTTTGCAGAGGTATATGAGACTGCCCTCGGAGCAGATTTGGGCTGTATGGCTGAGGCGGAGCATTATGTAAAAGAAGTTGCAAGCGGCAATCAGGCCTTTGCATTAACTTCATGTTGTCCCTCATGGTCGGTGATGGCAAAAAATCTGTTCCCTGAGACTATCGATAAAATCAGCCATGAACTGACGCCTATGGTGGCTACTGCCCGGATTATCAAAGAAAAACACCCTGATGCGTCCGTGGTATTTATTGGCCCCTGTGCGTCCAAGAAGTTGGAGGCAAGCCGGCGAACTGTGCGCTCCGATGTGGATTTTGTCATTACCTTTGAAGAGCTTACAGGTATGTTTGAGGCCAAGGGAATTCTTTTAGAAGAAATCAAGGCCATGGATGCCATGGAGGATGCTACAGGAGCCGGACGCGGCTATGGTGTGGCAGGTGGTGTGGCTTCTGCCATTGAGGATTATATTAAAGCCAACTATCCCGGTACGGAAGTACATATTGAGCATGCGGAGAGCCTTGCGGAATGTAAGAAGATACTGCTTCTTGCCAAGGCAGGCAAAATGAACGGCTGCTTGATTGAAGGCATGGCCTGTCCCGGTGGCTGCGTGGCAGGTGCGGGAACCAATATTTCAATTCCACAGGCGACCAAAGAGGTTGCGAAGTTTAAGGCTGTTGCAGCGAAGGCACTTCCCGATGAAAATAAACATTGCACATTCTCTGAAAAGAAGATAAAATAGAAAAAGTTAGTAAATGACGCGTTGCTCATTGGAAGCACGCTTCGGAATGGAGGAAGAAATGACTAAAATCAGAACAAGATACGCACCCAGCCCCACAGGACGTATGCATGTGGGCAACCTGCGTTCTGCATTATATGAGTTTTTGATTGCAAAGCATGAGGGCGGAGACTTTATGCTTCGTATTGAGGACACCGATCAGGAGCGTTTTGTGGAAGGTGCTACTGAGATTATTTATCGTACTCTTGAGAAGACCGGATTGATTCACGATGAAGGTCCTGATAAGGATGGTGGCGTGGGTCCTTATGTTCAGAGTGAGCGTATGAAGACCGGTATTTACATGAAGTATGCCAAGGAGCTGGTGGAGAAGGGGGAGGCGTATTATTGCTTCTGTGACAAGGAGCGTCTGGCATCCCTTAAGACCGAGGTAGTAGAGGGCAAGGAAATCAGCATCTATGACAAGCATTGTCTGTCTCTTTCCAAGGAGGAAGTAGAGGCCAATCTGGCTGCAGGCAAGCCCTTTGTTATTCGCCAGAATATTCCCAACGAGGGTACCACAACCTTCCGCGATGAGCTTTACGGTGACATTACCGTGGAGAATGCGGAATTGGATGATATGATTCTCATGAAGACCGACGGTTACCCCACCTACAATTTTGCAAACGTGGTGGACGACCATACCATGAATATCACTCATGTAGTGAGAGGAAATGAATACCTTTCTTCTTCCCCTAAATATCAGAGACTGTACGATGCCTTTGGCTGGGAGAGCCCGGTTTATATCCATCTGCCTCTGATTACCGATGAGAACCATAAGAAGCTGTCCAAGAGAAGTGGGCATTCCTCCTTTGAGGATTTGATTGAGCAGGGCTTCGTAACAGAGGCTATTGTGAACTATATTGCGCTTCTGGGTTGGAGTCCTGAGGATAATCGAGAGATTTTCACTTTGGATGAACTTATCAAGGATTTTGATTATCATCGTATCAGCAAGTCCCCTGCGGTATTTGATATCGTGAAGCTTCGCTGGATGAACGGTGAGTACATTAAGGCCATGGACTTTGATGCATTTTATGAGATGGCAGAGCCTTACCTCAAGGAAGTTCTTAAGAAGAATTTCGACCTTAAGAAGATTGCCAATATGGTGAAGACTCGTATTGAGGTATTCCCTGATATTGCGTCTCATGTGGATTTCTTCGAGGAAATGCCTGAATATGATGTGGAGATGTATACCCACAAGAAGATGAAGACCAATGCTGAGACCTCTCTTGAGGTGCTTAAGGATTTGCTTCCGGTTCTGGAGGCGCAGGAGGATTACAGTAATGACGGGCTGTATCAGACTCTTGTAAAATATGTGGAGGAGAAGGGTGTGAAGAACGGCTATGTAATGTGGCCCATTCGTACCGCTGTCTCCGGCAAACAGATGACCCCCGCAGGTGCTACCGAGATTATGGAAGTGCTTGGCAAGGAGGAGAGTCTGAATCGTATCAGAAAGGGCATTGCACTGTTAGAGAATGCCTAAAAATCAAATGAATTCTTCACAGCTTCAGGCTGTGATGCACGGAGAGGGTCCCATGCTAGTCCTAGCGGGACCCGGCTCCGGTAAAACTACCGTCATAGTCAATCGTATTCTATATCTTATCAAAGAACGTCAAATTCCCCCGGAAGAAATTTTAGTAGTGACCTTTACGAAGGATGCGGCCCTTTCCATGCAAAAACGTTTTATGAAAGAGGCGGACGGGCATTTTGCGGTGAATTTTGGTACCTTCCATTCTATTTTTTATCATATCTTTCGAGAATCCTGTGCAGGACGTTCTGTTCCCACGTTAGTTACCCAATCACAGAAAAAGAGTATATTGACAACACTCCTTAAAGAAAAGGCTTCAAGCAGAGAAAAATATTATGACATGGATGCCATTAAGGAGGATGCAGAGACTGTCTTAGGAGCCATCGGTTATTACAAGAATACCAGAGATGAAGAAGCCGTTCTTAAGAAATTACCAGAGGTCTGGAAAGGGGATTTTCGCAGTATTTTTGAGGAGTTTCGAAGACGTATGCGGAAGCAAGGAGGGTTGGACTTTGATGATATGGTCTATGAGTGTAGGGAGCTTTTGCTTAGGGATGCGGAGCGGCTTAAATATTGGCAGAAACGTTTCAGGTATATTCTGGTGGATGAATTTCAGGATATTAATCCCTTGCAATATGAGGTAATAAAGCTTCTGGGGGCGAAGCATAGGAATGTATTTGTGGTGGGGGATGATGACCAGGCTATTTACGGATTTCGCGGGTCTAAGCCGGCTTGTCTGCGGCAGTTTGCTGAGGAATTTGAGGCCAAACAGGTAATCCTTAATGCCAATTACAGAAGTACATCGGAGATTGTAAAGGTATCTGGAAAGGTAATCGGGGAGAATAAGGACAGATTTGTTAAGGAGTGTTATGCAGCAGGAGAGAATGCCGAAATTGAGAACATTGTGGAAATTCGGGTTTTTAAAGTTAGTTCGGAGGAGCTTGCGTGGATAAATGAGGAGTTGAAAGCTTTGTCGGGAGAGAACTGTGCCGTGCTTTTTCGCACCAATACGCAGATGCAGCGGTTGGCATCTGTTTTGACCAGAGAGGGGATTCCTTTTGCCATGCGGGGACAGACCGGCAATCCCTATGACCATTTTATTGCCAAGGATATCATGGCCTATCTGCAATTTGCAAAAGGAGAGCGGAGTCGTGAGCTTTTCTTTCGGATTATGAATCGTCCGGTAAGATATCTGGACAGGGAGGCTGTGGGAGAAATGAACCCTGTTGATTTGGAGAGACTTCGTATGAATTATGCAAGGAGAGGGCGACCTACAGACAGTGGTGCCATGCAGGAAATTGATGCGCTGAATCAACAACTGACTGCTTTAAGGCGGATGTCACCCGGCCCGGCAGTGATTTATCTTTGCAAGGCCGTGGGCTATGAAGCTTATCTGCGCAAAAAGGCCAGAAGTGCAGAGCAGTTGGAGGAATGGTTGGAACTTTTGGATTTTTTGAAACAGGAGGCCGTAGAATACTGCAATTTGGATGAGTGGATAAGTGCCCAGAGACAGCTTGTTGAAGGAAAAACAGACGTGTGGCGCGGGCGGCATGAGAGTCAGGAAAACCAAGAAAAGTTCATCCATCTGATGACCGTACATGTCTCTAAAGGTCTTGAATTTGACAGGGTAATTATTCCGGATTGTAACGAGAAAACTTTTCCTTACGGCAATATGCCGGACAAAGAGACTGTAGAAGAGGAACGGAGAATCTTTTATGTAGGTATGACAAGGGCAAAAAAACGCCTGGAGCTTCTCTGCGTATCCGGCAGCAAAGAACGCCCCAGGGTCATGAGCCGTTTTTTAAATCCGATTATCGGTATGGTTAAGGTGACGAATCATTCCTTTGTGTAATTCAAACACCTTGGTAAAGGTGCATTATTCCTCAACTATCTCGTCGAACTCACAGTTGTCCAAATACTCATCGAAGGCATCTGCAACCTTCTCGTACTCAGCATCGTCTGCGATATAGCCAAGCTCAGGCTCCTCGTTAGGGTCATCGGGATTCTCACTGTAGCTGTAGAACCATACCTCGCCGTCCTCATTCTCACCCTTGTCATTTAAGGGAAGCAGTACAATATAGTCCTTCTCCTCAACAGTCAGGATGGTGATAACTGCACAGTTTACAATGGAACCGTCCTCCAATTCCAATTCAACAGTCATTTCTTCATCTTCGTAATCTTTTTGATTTGCCATAGCAATCTCCTTTCATGCAACTTTGCAAGTATTTTGGATAACTCAATTATAATGGCTTGTGATTTTTTGCGCAATACTATATAATATTTTTATCTGAAATTTAGGAGGCCGGGATGACAACATCAGAGATAAACAGCTTAAAACCATATCCTTTGGGAGCCCATATAGAGGATGGCGCAGTGCGTTTTTCGTTTGTATCCAAGAAAAAAGACTGCGGTATTCTGGTTTTTGACAGACAAAGCGGTAAAAAGCTTATGAAAGTACCTTTTACTGACAATGATAAAATCGGAAATGTGTATTGTAAATATGTAAAAGATATAGATGCCGCAAAGATTTCCTATCAGTTTTATGAAAACGGAGAGCTTGTGGCGGACAGATATGCCCGAGGTTTTGCAGGTAAGCCCGGGTATGGCAGGGAACGTAAAAATCAGGACTGGCGGGCAGTGATTACAGACGGCAGTTTTGACTGGCAGGGGGATAAGCGTCCCGGACTTGCTTATGAGGATAGTGTTGTCTATTGTGCTCATGTGAGAGGATTCACCAGACATGCGTCTTCCAAGGTTGTAAACAGAGGTACCTTTGCAGGCATGGTGGAGAAATTACAATATCTGAAGGAATCCGGCATTACTACTGTGGAGCTGCAGCCTGCCTATGAGTTTGCGGAGATTCCTACAGAGGCAGAGCGAAAAGCTTTGCTAAAGGAGCAGAATCCTGCACTTTTGCCCAATCAGGGCGAGGAATCTGATTCCATGCAGCAGGAGCTTGATATGCTTTGTCCCAAGAAGTGCAATTACTGGGGATACAAGCATGGCTATTATTATGCACCCAAGGCTGCCTATGCGGCAGGCCCGGATGCTTGTGTGGAGTTTAAAGAGTTTATTCGTGCCTTTCACAAAGCGGGCATGGAAGTTGTTATGCAGTTTTATTTTCCCAAGACCGTTAAATCTTTGGAGATTACAGAGATATTAAAGTTCTGGGTGCTTGAGTATCATGTGGATGGTTTTCATCTCATGGGAGAGAACCTTCCGGTGGAGATGATTGCGTCTGAAGAAATGCTTTCGGATACCAAGCTTTGGTATTATTATTTTGATACGGATAAAATTTATGGCAGAGGAGAGCCTGTAAAGCGCAATCTGGCGGTTTATACGGATGATTATCTGTATACCATACGGCAGTTCCTTAAGGGGGACGAGGGCATGCTTGAAAAGGTGTTGCCCCAGATGCGTCAGATTCCCTTTAAGACAGCACGTATTCACTATATTAATAATTATTATGGTTTTACTCTGATGGATATGGTGTCCTATGACAGAAAACATAATGAGGCCAATGGAGAGGACAATCGGGACGGCAATGATTTTAACTACAGTTGGAATTGCGGTGAAGAGGGTCCAAGCCGGCGCAAGAGAGTACAGGCCTTCCGCTTGCGGCAGATTAAGAATGCTCTGATGCTGTTGACTTTTACCCAGTCCACGCCCCTGATTTTCATGGGGGATGAGTTTGGCAATTCTCAAAAGGGGAATAATAATCCCTATTGTCAGGACAATTCCGTGACGTGGCTTGATTGGAACGATTTGGATAAAAATGCAGAAATTTACGCATTTTGGAAGGAGATGATGGCTTTGAGAAAAGCTCATCCCATTCTGCGTCCCGATGACGAGCTGAAAATTATGGATTATATTTCCTGTGGTTATCCTGATTTGTCCTATCACGGAGAAAGTGCATGGAGACCTCGGATGGACAGCTATAATCGCCAGATTGGTATGATGTACTGTGGAAAATATGCGAGATTGTCCAGAGGAGAGGAGGATGCGTTCCTGTATCTGGCTATAAATATGTACTGGGAGACCGGCAAGCTTGCCATGCCCAAGCTTCCAAAGGGGTTAAAATGGGAGCTTAAGTTGTGTACAGATACGGAAAGTAAGACTCTTAGCAGTAAGGCTGTGGGAACGGAAAGTGTAAGCGGTGAGAATGCGGTGGTGACGGAGGTCCGTATTCCCGGACGAAGCTGTGCTGTTTATGTCAGTGTACCGGATGAGGAGTATATTAAGACGGCTTCTAAAGCAGCGTCCAAGGCTGCGTCCAGAGGCAGAAAGGTTGTAGCAGGTGCGGAAAGCTACAGCGACAGAACCATGTTCTAAAGTATGTTTTAGGAGTGTAATACAATGGGGAATGCATGGAAGCATTTCAAGACAATCACATATCATAAGTATTTGGTGGCTAAGGGCTGTTTTCGGGTAGGCCTTTATAAGCAGGGGATTCTGCACGATATGTCTAAATATAGTCTGTCAGAGTTTCTTGTAGGCGCAAAGTATTATCAAGGAAACAGAAGCCCTAATGATGCAGAGCGTGAGGTGTTGGGGTATTCTTCTGCATGGCTTCACCATAAAGGCCGCAATAAGCATCATTATGAGTACTGGATGGATTACAGCAAGAAGGCTGCACCGGGAGAACTAATCCCTGTTCCCATGCCGGATAAGTATATTGCGGAAATGATTATGGACCGTATTGCGGCATGTAGGGTTTATAAAGGCAGAAATTATACCAACAGGGATGCCTACGATTATTTTTCAAAAAGTATGAATCCCAAAACAATGCATGAATATACGGCAGAAGTGTTGGGACGGATGCTGAAAACCCTTGCGGAGGATGGCGAGGAGGAAATGTATCGCCGTGTCCGTGAAGAATTGGTAAAAAAACATAAGGACAGGCAACATAAGCAGAATAGTGAATAGAATACAGTAAATCATTAAAATGCAGGTATGTAAAAATGAATTGCTGGATTTTGTTATTGTTATTTTGTTGTTGTGGAAATGGCTGTGGTAACAATGGTTCCAATGGAGGTAATTGTGGGTGTGGGAATGTTGGCAACGCGAATGATGATTGCTGTTGTCATAAACATCATCACCATCACCATGATTGCGAGTGTCACCATCATCATGATGATTGCAGCCACCATCATGATTGTGGCTGCAATGGTCAGTCCAAATGTGATGAAGAAGAGCGTAGAGCCATTAAGGCGGTATGGGAAGCTAAGGAAGCAAAAAGAGAGGCCAGAGAGGCTGTTCGTGAGGCCAAGGAGGCTGTCAGAGATGCAAGAGAATGCAATGACAATGGCCCCATGCCTTCTTTGAGAAACGATTATAACTACAATTATGACAATGACTGTGGTTGTAGAAATTAATTAAAGATATCGGTATAGAAAAAGGTGCCTTGCCGGGCACCCTTTTCTATACTTAGGTCTCAATATTCTTATTTTCTTACTGGGAGCGAACCTGCTTCCAATACTCATTGTACAACTCGTCGCCTTCTTCGCCGAGATAGTGGAAGGTTTCCATATTCTCATACTGGGTCAAATCGGGGAATGCGATGGTGGAATTCTTGATATCCTCGTCCTCGATAAGCTCTCTTGCTGCATCGTTAGGAGTAGAGTAGGTGATGAAGTCAAAGTTCATCAATGCAATCTCAGGACGGCACATGAAGTCAATAAATTTCTCAGCATTCTCAACATTTTTGGCATTCTTGGGAATTACCCAACCATCAATCCATACATTGGAGCCTTCCTCGGGAATAACATACTCCAAATCAGGATTTTCGCGCTGTGTATAAATAGCCTCACCGGAGTAGATAACACCCAAAGCAGCTTCGCCGGCAATCATTTTGTCGCGTACTTCATCAATAACATATGCCTGTACCAAAGGACGCTGTGCGGTAAGGTCAGCAGCGGCTTTTTCGATTTCGGCAGTATCCATGGTGTTCATGGAATAACCATTCATTTTGAGGGCTACCATAAAAGCATCACGAACGGAATCCTGCATCAGGATGTTGTCGGTATATTTCTCGTTCCAAAGGATGGACCAACTGGTGACAGGGTCGTCTACCATGGTTTTGTTGTAGAGAATACCTACAGTTCCCCAACAGTAGGGGACACAATACTTGTTGCCGGGATCAAATTCAGTAGCAGAATCATAATACTGCTGACCGATATTGGCCTTGGCATTGGGAATATTATCCCAATTGAGTTCCTGTAGTAAATCATTGTCAATCATTTTCTGAACCATGTAATCGGAGGGGCAGATTACATCATAAGCATAAGCACCGGCAGCCACCTTGGGATACATGGTCTCGTTGGTGTCATATTCATCATAGATAACCGTGATGCCGGTTTCTTCCTCGAACATGTCGATGGTTTCAGGGTCAATGTATTCCCCCCAGTTGTAAACATAGAGCTCACCATTGTTGCCGGAGCCGGATGCAGATTCACCGGAGCCTCCGCATCCGGTGAATGCGGTCATAGCCATTGCACCGCACAAAGTCAGTGCAAGAAGTTTTTTTACAGATAATTTTCTCATGATTTCCTCCTGGATTTTGGTGTGTAGTTCACCAAAAGTAATAATATCAGAACCGTTACAAATATGATTGTGGACAATGCATACATCTCCGGTTTGATTCCTTTTTTGACCTCGGTATAAAGCTCTGTAGAGAGGGTGTCAATACCGGGACCCTTGGTAAAGTGTGTGATGATAAAATCATCCAGTGACATGGTAAATGCCATCAAAAATCCTGAAAAGATGCCCGGCAGGATGTCCGGGAATACTACCTTGAAGAATGCCTGCATATGGGATGCACCCAAATCCAGAGCGGCTTCATAGGTGCTGGGATTCAGTTGCTTCATGCGGGGCATTACGCTCAAAATTACATAAGGAATATTGAATGTAATATGAGAGAGCAGTATGGTTCCGAAACCGAATCTGATGCCAAGGCTGATAAACAAAAGCATAAAGGAAATACCTGTTACAATATCCGCATTCAGCATGGGAATGTTGGTTACACCCATGATAAGAGAGCGGGTGCGTTTTTTCATGCTCTGCATGGAGATACATGCAATGGTGCCGATTATGGTGGCAATCAGTGCGGACAAAAACGCAATGGCCAAAGTATTTCCCAATGCCTGCATAATCTCTTCGTTTTTAAAGAGGGCAATGTACCATTTCAAGCTAAAACCGCCCCATTTGGCTCTTGTTTTGCTGGCGTTGAATGAGAGTACAATCAACGTGGCAATGGGAGCATACAGGAAGATAAATATAAGTGCAATATAAACTTTTTGTAATGCGTTATAAACTTTACTCACAGGGCATTTACCTCCCCGTCCTTGTCTGTAACCGCAGTGATGACCATATTAAGAATAATAAACAGCATCAATACGATGGAGAGACCGCTGCCCAGGTTCCAGTTGCCGGTCTTGGTGAATTCTTCTTCGATGATATTACCAATCAAGAGAATCTTACCACCACCTAAAATTCTGGAGATTACAAAGGTGGTAAGAGCAGGTACGAATACCATGGTGATACCACTGATAATGCCGGGAATACTTAAGGGAAGCATAATCTTGGTAAAGGTCTGAAAGGGATTGGCTCCCAAGTCTCTTGCGGCATTGATTACGTTTTTGTCAATTTTTACAAGGACATTATAAATAGGCAGAATCATAAAGGGCAGGAAGTTGTATACCATACCCAGAACAATTGCGCCGGGAGTGTTGATGATATCTAACTTGGGCAGATTGAAAAAGCCCAAAATGCCGTTGATTACACCGGTTTTCTCCAAGAGAGACTGCCATGCGATGGTGCGAAGAAGAAAGTTCATCCACATGGGGAGAACAAATATCAGCACAATAAAAGTATCCTGCCCGGAGCTCATATTGCTTAAAAGCATAGCCAGAGGATATGCCAGAATCAGACAGATAATGGTGCTGATGATGGATAGCTTTATTGCCTCCCAAAGAGCCTTGGAATGCTCAGGAGTGGCAATAGCCATGATGTTTTCCAGTGTAAAGGCACCGGATTTGTCCGTGAGCCCGTAATAAAATACCATGCAAAGAGGTACTACAATAAACAAAACGGACCAGAACAAATAGGGAATGGATAACATTTTTCTATTCATTTACACCTACGGCCTCCTCGTCCTCGGATTCCGGTTTGTTCATAATCTGAATGTTAAAGGGATCAACCTTGATTCCCACCTTGGTGCCTACAGCCTGCATGCGGGTGGACTGAACCAGCCACTCAAAGCCGTTTGCCATAACCTCCATCTCGTAATGGACGCCCTTGAAAATCAGGTGGGAGACTACGCCTGAAATAGTGCCTTCCTCAGGAGCTACAAGTTCCACATCCTCCGGGCGGATAACTACATCAACAGGAGTGTTTTCACCGAAGCCTTCGTCCACGCAGGCAAAACGTGCGCCAAGAATCTCTACAACTCTGTCCTGAACCATGGTGGCGTCAATGATATTACTGTCACCGATAAAGTCTGCAACAAATGCGTTTTCAGGCTCATTATAAATGCGCTCAGGAGTACCAATCTGCTGAATATAGCCCTGATTCATAACCACGATGGTATCAGACATGGTCAGTGCTTCCTCCTGATCGTGGGTTACATAAATAAAGGTAATGCCAAGTTCATTTTTCAGGCGAATCAGCTCGTACTGCATATCCTGACGAAGCTTTAAGTCCAAAGCTCCCAAAGGCTCGTCCAAAAGCAGCAGCTTAGGCTCGTTAACAATAGCACGGGCAATGGCAATACGCTGTTGCTGACCGCCGCTAAGGGAGTCGACCATGCGATGTCCATAACCATCCAAATTAACCAGTTTTAAGGCATATTTAATCTTATCGTTAATGTAGGCTTTTGATTTGTTCTTAATTTTCAAGCCGAAGGCAATATTCTCTGCGATATTCATATGGGTAAAAAGGGCGTACTTCTGGAATACTGTGTTCAGATTACGCTTGTTGGGGGGCAGAGTTGTAATATCTTTGCCCTCAAAAATAACCTGACCCTTGTCAGGCTTCTCAAAACCGCCCAAAATGCGCAGGGTGGTAGTCTTACCACAACCGCTGGGGCCAAGGAGCGTCAGAAATTCATTTTCCTTAATATATAGATTCAGGTCATCCAGAATCATCTGACCATCATAGGATTTAGTGATATGCTCCAAATTTACAAGTGCATTTATCATTCTCGAAGTCCCTTTCCTTATCTAAAGTAAAGCTTTTTGCACAAATTAGATTAATCATATCGAGAAATAAAAGGAATGTCAATAATTGTGAAAAAACTATTTCAAAAAGATGCGGTTTGTGCTATATTTGAGTAAGAAATGTTTGGGATAAAGGAGGCTTTAGACATGGCTAAAGTACAGACAAAAGAGGATGCGAAATATGTGGCATATGTCTCAACTTATACGCAGGGGGACAGCCATGGTATTAAAATATATGATGTGGATATGGAGAAAGGCCGATTTGTGGAGAAGAATAAGGTAGAGATTACCAATTCTTCCTATTTGACCATTTCCCATAACTGCAAATACTTGTATTCTATAACAGATTTCGGTGTGGAAGCATATAATATTTTGCCGGACGGCAATCTGGAACTGATTAATTTTGCACCCATCAATGGTATGAGAGGCTGTTACATATCTACGGATTATGAGGACAAGTATCTGTTTGTGGCAGGTTATCATGATGGGAAACTGACAGTCCTCAGTCTTCAGGAGGATGGTTCCATTGGTGAGATTACAGATGAGGTATTTCACAAGGGATTGGGAAGTATTGCTGAGCGCAATTCGCGTCCTCATATCAACTGTGCCCGTATGACTCATGATAATAAATATCTGTTGGTGGCAGATTCCGGTATGGATCATGTAAAGGTATATCGTCTGAATCACGAGTGGGGTAAGGTAGAGCTTGCGGATATTCTTCACTGTGAGATGAATTCCGAACCCAGACACATCAAGATTTCCAAGGATGGCTGCTTTATTTATGTAGTGCATGAGTGGAGCTGCGTTATTGATGTATACCATTACGAGGACAAGAAGGATCTGCCTGTATTTGAGAAAATCCAGTCGGTACTTACCGTAAAACCTGAGAAGGGCAGTACCAATGCCGCCAGCGCACTGAGTTTTTCAGCAGATTACAAATATTTACTTTCCTCCAATGCAGGTGATAATTCTGTAGTAGTTTATGCTGTGGATACCAAGACAGGAATGTTGACACAGAAATTCTGTCTGCCTGTTGGCGGAGAATATCCCAAGGATGCAGAGTTCTTCCCTAATGACAAGTTCTTGGTGTCCTTAAACCACGAGAGCAATGACATGACCTTTTTCCATCTGAATCTGGAGGCCGGCAACATGATTATGAACGGACCGCCCATCAAAGTGGATGTACCCAACTGCATTCTCTTCCACAAATTGGGAAGTACAAATCGCAGATAAGGCTCTACAGTAAATTAAAGATAATGTAGTATAGTTTTTGTCTGGGTGCAAATTCTTTGGCTCACCATAGTCGGGAAGAATTTCCACCACTTTTCGCGATAAATGTTGCGAAAATATGTTGGTATTAAAAATGGGTAGATAGGATAAAAAACATGAGATTCATATATTTATCCTATAAATATATGAAATACCGTTTGATAATATCGATATTTTGAATGGAAATAGGATAAGAGGGGCTTTGTTCTACAATATTATCCGAAAAAATACTTGTGTTAATCGTAAATCTAACTAAAAATCAATAAAAGGTAGGATAAAAAATATTATATTTCAAATTTTATCCGAAAGTAAAAAGTTCCGGTTCTCTTATTTATACAGAGAGTCGGAACTTTTTCTAGAAGTTTCTATTATTTATAAAACTCCACAAGATTCTCCACCTTTGCAGCCATATTCACCATCATGGCATCCAGAATGGTAATTGCGGTCATACATTCCAGAACAACAACCGCTCTGGGTACGATGATAGGGTCATGACGTCCCTGAATGGCCAGCTCAATTTCCTCACCGCTTTGATTTACAGTCTGCTGTGTCTGATAGATGGAGGGAGTAGGCTTTACATGAGCGCGCACAAGCAAGGTGTCGCCATCGCTGATGCCGCCCAAAATGCCCCCTGCATGATTGGTTGCTTTCACAACCTGACCATCGACCATGCGGAAAGCGTCATTGTTCTGACTGCCTATTCGGGATGATACCGCACAGCCGTCGCCAATTTCTACGGCTTTTACAGCACCGATGGACATAACGGCTTTGGCAAGGTTGGCATCTAACTTTTCAAATACAGGGTCGCCGATACCGGCAGGAAGACCTGTTACGCGACATTCCATACAGCCTCCAACGGAATCGGAATTGTCTCGGGCTCCCTGTAAATAGGCAACCGCGGCTTTGTCTGCCTGACGGTCAGGCATGGCGGTTGTGGTCTGAAGAATCGCTTCTGCGTCAAAGACTGATAAATCAGCGTGTACAGGGCCGATGGAGCGGGTGTATGCCTGCACGGTAATGCCCATCTGAGAGAGCAGCTTGGAGGCAATTGCGCCTGCTGCCACACGTCCGATTGTCTCACGTCCCGAAGAACGTCCGCCACCTCTGTAATCTCTGAATCCATATTTTTGATCAAATGTATAATCTGCATGTCCGGGACGATAGCAGGTGGCAATGTTGCTGTAATCCTTGGAAAGCTGAGAGGTGTTGCGTACCATCATGGAGATGGGAGTGCCGGTGGTCTTGCCTTCAAAGATACCGGAAAGAATCTCTACACAGTCATCCTCCTTGCGTTGAGTAGTAATGCTGCTGGTGCCGGGTTTGCGTCGGTCGAGATATTTTTGAATATCCTCTTCACATAATTCCAAGCCTGCCGGACAACCGTCCACTACAACGCCCAATGCCTTTCCATGGGATTCTCCCCATGTAGTAATCTTAAAAATGGTTCCGAATGATGAACCTGCCATAATACATCCTCCTTGTGCATTAGCTATCTTATCCGTATTCAAGTATAAAGATAAATGAAACAAAAGGCAAGAAAAAGAGAGAGAAAATATTAGTAAATTGATTTATTTGACATATATTTAGAAATATGATAACGTCCACTTGGAGTATATCTAATATTACAAATACAAATACACACTATGCAAAGGGAGAAAAACAATGATGAACAAATGGGGAAATGTTAGAAAAGCAATCTGTTTGCTGATGGCTGTATTACTGTTGTGGCAGTCATCAGGGGTATTAGATTTGCAGGCGCAGAGCAAAGTGCATGCCGCAGAATGGGATGGAGTAGCGAGGGAGAAAACGTGGGAATTGGAGAGATGTAGGATTGTATATAGTCTTACGGATCATTGGGCGGATGGCTATTCTACAACCATAACTTTGGAGAATACATCTGATGAATCCATTGAAAACTGGCATGTATCATTTCCTGCGGAGCAGGAAATTGTAGATATGTGGAATGCTCAGCTAATTGAGACAGCCGAAGATACGAAGGTATTTAAAAATGTGGAATGGAATCAGGATATTGCAGTTGGTCAAAGTATTACTTTTGGCTTTACGGCAAAGGGGAGCTTTACAGGTTTTCCTGAAATTTGCCAGTTGCCTGCATGCAGACAGACTGTGCCTGAAACAGATTATGAGATTACATATCAGGTTATTAATACTTGGGAGACAGGACATACCGGAGAGGTGTGTATCCGTAATGTATCAGAAAGAACCATTGAAGACTGGTATGTATCCTTTGATTGCAATCATGAAATCAGCGATTTGTGGAATGGAGTGGTTGTTTCATGGGAGAATGGCAGATATCTTATTAAGAACAGCGATTACAATCAGAATATTAAGCCCGGAGAGGAAATCTGCTTTGGATTTACAGTGAATGCAAGCGCAGAGGAGGAACCGGGTGTATTTGTAGTGGAAGAAATTACGCTAGGAGAAATGGCGGACACGACAGGAACTGCGGATGGCGGTGATATTGTTGATTGTACAGAGCTTAAGCTTGTTATAAATACAGAGGCATTTGACTACAATGAAGCGGCAGATATGTATTTGACCCAGCAGCGTGTAGAGACCCTGACAGGAACGTTAAGTGATGCAGAGCAGGTGGAAAAACTGAGTTTTTCCATTATTGATATAAATGATACTGTTGTAGGCAGCGGCGAAGTAGAAATAGGGGAGAGTTGGGAGACTCCTGCCATTGGTCTGGTTCTTGGTTTGAACTGTATCACGTTTAGGGCGGTATATGAACAGGATAAGGAGCTTGTAACAACTATTTATCTTATGAATTTTAATAAGGAAAACATGGCAGATGCGGATGTGGATTTGTCGGATTCCGATGGTGACGGCATTAATAATTATACAGAATCCATTTTAGGAACAGATGCCATGTCGGACGATACGGATGGAGACGGTTTGAAGGACTTGGATGAAATGCGCTATACAGGCACCAGTCCTCTGATGGAAGATACGGATGAGAATGGTGTCAAGGATGGACAGGAGGATTCAGACGAAGATGGTTTGTGTCATGTGGAGGAGCTTCGGATTGGTTCGGAGGCGTTGTATGAAGATACCGATGGAGATGGACTTACGGATGGCGAGGAGGTATTGGAATATTTAACAGACCCTCTTGTGGCGGACAAGGACGAAGACGGTCTTTCCGATGGTGAAGATGTTGAGTTGGGCTTCGACCCCTTAAATCCTGATACGGACGGGGATGGTATTTTGGATGGAGACGAAATTTCATATCAGACCTGTGTAAAAGAAATGGAACAGGAAAAGGTGGCAGGAGTTACACAGGTGGCTGTTTCCATGGACTGTGCAGGGTATATTGATAACGAAGTACATATTATGAATGTTTATGACTTGGACATGCGCTCTACAGATGTGGTAGGCCGTTTTGGCGCACCTGTATCCATTGAGTCAACTCAGGAATTTGACGAAGCCACCATTACCTTTACTTATGATGAGAGTGCTTTGGGCGAAACTTCTGAGGACAATCTCCGCATTATGTGGTATGATGAAGAGAATGATAAGTATAACCTGTTGGATGAGGAAACGGTGTTGGATAAAGAGAACAATACGGTTTCCTGTAAGACGGAGCATTTTTCTACATGGCTTTTGGTGGATGTAGAAGCGTGGCTGGCGGCAATGAGCAGCAGTTTAATCTACCAGAATATACAGCCCCGTCTAAAATGGACATACGATAAGGTATATATTCTTCATAATATGGATTATCGAGGATATAGATATGTTCGACCTTATTTAATTTTGTATAATAGGCAAGAGATTATTGAGGATGCAAATGGACTGTATAGTTCAACTTCATATTTGAAGAATGTTGGAACAGCAGATAGCGAAAAAGCAGCTTTTGAAATTTCAATTAATTTTTTGAAAGAAGAAAAACAGAGTAATATATATAAAGAAATTTACTTTATTAGTTTAAAGGATATAGAATATGATAGCAAAATTGTACAAAGTGCAAAGAAAAATAACATCACAATCAATTACACCGATGTAAAAAAGACAGACTTTCCGAATGTTAGTAAAATGGTGTCTGAAACAGGTGGAATCTGTATCGTAAAAGAAAAATGGAATTATGATGAGTTTCATAATTCATTAATGGCAAGTAAGGTACAGGGGCGATATGAGGACGAACCTGAATTGCTTTATATTGATTTGGACGATGATGACAAGGATGGTTTGGGAAACTATTTCGAGGAAAGAGGTATGCTTCTTTCGAATGGAACGACAGAATATAGAAACCCGAAATTGTCTGACACGGATGGGGATGGTATTACCGATTTGCAGGAGATAGGATGTACGTTTCCTAAAAAAGTAAATTACACAGTGGGTGGCAAGGATTATTCTTTTTTTGTATTCCAAGGTTCGCTTTATGAGAAGCTTCCAAGTGATTTTATATTTGTGGATGGTACGGTAAATGCGGATGGTACAGTGAATAATGAGAAGATGGGGTATGTATCACACTCAAATCAATTTGAGAATGAAAAATATGTTAATAGATTTTACCCTAACGTATTTGATGAAACGCAAAGTGCAGATGGTGATGCAGGGGTGCATGGCATTTATTCATATTTATTAGCCGAACAAAATGCAAAAATAACTGCTTTAAAATATTCATCATTTAATACTCTATTAGTAACAGCAATTTCTGTTTTAGCGCAGGATCCATATGCAGTTAATTCCTTTTATACTTATGTTATGGGAACAGGGGGAAAATATGAAGGATGTAGACTGGGAGGAACTAGAGATTATTTCCCTGTAAAATATATGCTGTACAGGAATAATAATGGAAGAAATTCAGCGCGCAATTGTTTTGAAGAGAATATGCATTCAGTACAGGCCGCTGTGGAAACAATATTGAATGAACATAATCAAGAAACTTATATTGCATTATCTCCCAATATAGAGCAGGTGTGGTCGGGATGTAATTATGTGGATTATAGTAATTTGGTAACAGGGGATGTTCTTGATATTGCATCGAATGTATCGGCTTTTGGTATTTTTAATAGTGCAGAAGCATCAGTGACTTTACATTGTACATATGAACCAACAACACAAACATATGAAGCAGAATATATTTATTATATTGTTGATTTTTATGATTATACATTTTTGAAGATGCTATATGAAGAGGATGCGTTAGGACTCGCAAGAAGTTATGAGTTATTTGGAATGTGTGAGGGAACAACACAGTGGACAAAGGGTGAAACGGCGGATTGGTTGTGGGGGGAATAGCTATAAAAGGAGTGCTTGGATAAGATGAAAAAAAAGAAGAAACTTTGCGTAGTTTATGTATTTATTTGTGCGCTTTTTATAGGGTCTGTGTGCATATTATATAAAGGGATTTTTGAGGATATCATTCCACATAGTAGACAAGTGTTTGGAAATCATGAAGCTTTCATTAAGCAGGCTGCACCGACTTGTTTTCAAAAAGAATTGCCAATGTCAGCTCATGATATGAAATATTATGTTTATGAAGGAATGTTTAAGGATAAAAGTGGGTATTATGCGAAGTTTTCAGCGGAAGACTATGAGATTGTGAAGCAAGAACGCTTTGAATGTTATTTGGATAAGGAAGATATTGGAGGCGGATATCGTTACAAAGATGGTTCAAAGGAATATGTCTCGTTGGAACAGATGAAAGAGAAGAGAATAGATTTTCTTGACAAACTTGTATCTGAAAAAAGTATAACTCAGTACTATTTTTTGTGTACTTATTTTTATGAAAATAGTGATATATATATTTATCAAGGTGTTTTGTGCAATGATGAAAATTGTGAAGTGATAGAGTATGAATTTTATGGACCAGCATAACAAAAACTCAATATGCTATAAGAGAGAAGGAGAAATTGACAGCTTTCATGAGTAAGTTGGCCGGCCTGCTGTTTTGCAGACAAGGAGATGCTTCTTTAACGAGGTGATTGCTACGTCCCGGATGCCAAACGCTGTAAATCGGATAAAAAGGGAAAGCGTATTGAGGATAGTTGCTAGGATACACAGATAACAGGAGGATGAAATGTGAAGAAAAAAACAGTTGTAATCATAAGTATAATTAGTCTCATATTATTTTCTCTTTTTATGATGTACTTATGGGATGGTTTTTTCTCAAATATTTTCCCGTGGACTAAAACCAATTTTTCTAATTATCAGGAATATATAGAACTTCTTGATGAGCATCATTTTTATGCCAGTTACAGATTTGTTGACGAGATTCCAAAAGATGCGTTGGGTGTAGAATATTATGTACATCGAAGGTTTAGGGAGAAATATGCGGCACATTCCATTGTTCTTTCAAAAGCACAATATGTTGAAATTGTAAAAAACAGAGTTAAGCCATATAGAGATAGCTGTGATGGAAGAGCGGAATGGCTTGAATATGTATTGGATGAAGATGAAAAATGTGATATTGAAGAATTAAAGAAAATGAATATTGATGTTGATTTTCTGGAAAATGTGATACAAACATCAAACGAGCAGAATGATTTTTATTGTTTGGTTGTCAATGGAATTAATACCACACACGGAACTTGTTATACAGGTGTAATTGTAAATGACACGACCCATGAGGTGATAGAATTTAGTGTAGAGTTGCCTGATGAGGAAAAAGGATAATTTTATGGACAATGCCAATGAAAAAGTGGGAAAAGATAATAAACAAAATATGTACATTACTTGTTGTTGGGATAATTGGCGGATTTTTGTGGGATACATTAGTTTCTGAACTTGTTCCATGGACAAGAACTGTATTTTTTAATCATCAATCATATATTCAATTATTACAAAATGAAGGCTGTATTGGTGGAAGTTGTTTTAGTGAAGACAAACCGATTGGCGCATGTGAAACAAAATATTATTGGCATCGTGACTTTGTGGAACGTTATGCTGCATATTCAATGGTACTTACGGATGAAGAATATGCTACCATTGCAGAAATACGATTGAAGGATTATTGGAATGAATTTTCAGAAAGAAAAGATGTAATAAAATATATATTACAGGAGGGGCAATATCTTTATATTGAAGATTCATGTTGGTATGATGAAGAAAAATTAGCGTACATAAATAAAGTTATGCAAAATCCAGAGACGCAACAGCAATACCACTTTGGTGTTGTGTTACAAAATTATACATCAACAGGTATCGTTTATAGCGGTGTAATACTGAATGATATTACCCATGAATTAATAGAATTTAGTGCAGAATTAAGAGACGATACCCAGCCATATTGCAGGCGATTGTTTTGGGGGTATGAGGATTTTATAGGGGAGACGAAAAAGACATTTTTCCAAAGGGATTTGCCTGATTCCGCAGATGATATGGAATATTATCTTTATAAGGATATGGAGTGCGAAAAGTACGGATATCATGTAACTCTTTCAGAGGAAGCGTATAATGCTGTAAAAGAAGAACGAGCTGCACATTATGACATGTCTGAATTGAAGGGGAAATTGACATGTGACAGAGAAGAAAACCGGCAATATGTAGATTGGCAGCAACTGTCAGAAAAGGGCATAGATTTTTTGAAAGAAAATCTTGTGCAGGAGAATGCAGATTGTTATTATATACTTCGAAGCGTTCAGATGGGAAGCGGTGAGGATTATTTATATAATGGTGTTCTTTGTAATGACAAAGCTTGTGAAATAATAGAGTTTAGTTGCGCAGGAGACATTTATGCAGAAGATGAGTCAGATTTTTTCGCTTATGTTACATTGGTTACTGCGCTTGCAAGTGGTTTGGGTGTGGTATATATTATGACAATTTTAGACCGAAAACTTAGTACTTCTAAAATGCGAAAAGAGTCTGAGAAAAACAAATTTTAACAAATCACTTATGTATTGGGGGATAAGATGAAAAAGGCTAAAGTGTTAATTGCGTCGTTAATTTGCATTTTAACAATTGTAGTTTGTGGATTCCTAGTTTGGGATTTAGTGCTTTATGAGATTTTACCATGGACCAAAACAGAATTTGCCAGTTATCAGTCCTACATAGAACTTATAAAAGAAAAGAGTTTTAGACATTTTTCAATAAGGAAAATTAAAAGGAATCGAAAGATTGATTGTGAGGGGGGGTGTAGATGCGATGGACCGTATCATAGCAATTTTGTTTCTGGTATTTGTGGCTTGGGGAGTAGCAAAAATAAAAAAGCTTTTTCGTGGCGGCCTATTCACTGTAATTGACCATGGTTTCAGTGGCTTTGAGTTTGGGCAGGAACATGATGACTATATTAGCGGATTCTGCGACAGCAGTTTTGATTGTGATTGCGGTGGTGACTGCGATTGTGGTGGAGATTGCGGATGTGATTAAAGCAATGTAATAGGAAGAGTCACTGTGCTAATTTTTACCAATTTGCAAGAAAAATAGTGCATTTCTTCGGAAACTATGCTATGATATTCTATATTATTGCGCTTTAATTCACTCAACGGATGATGAACGAATGAAAATTACGCTGGAAGAACGTGCGAAGAAGGCACTTTTGCGCTTCGGTAGGAAAAACAGAATATGTCTGATACTCGTCATGCCGGCATTGGCTGTGTGCATGTTCTTTTTTCATGTGTTGAATTCTTTGCGGAACAATTGTAAGCGTCTGGTTATGATGACCATGGTTCTGTGTCTGTTTGTGGTGTACAGCAGCTTTTCGTTTCCTTTGTTTATTTCGGATAGCGGAAATGCGCAGGACAGAAGCTTAGAGGGAACGGACAGTGACGTGGAGCTTGCGCCGGAGACAGAGCTTGCACCGGAGGATATGGAGCTTTTGAGTGATGAGGATGTGTTGGAGGAATATGAGCTTATAAGTGATGAGAATCCTCACGGCATGGATGGCATGAATATTTATGATGCCTCTGAGATTCTGGCTTCGCTGGAAGAGTTGGAGGTTACTGATGAATCTGATGATTCCGTATTGGAGGAGAATCCTACAGGAGAGGATTATATTTTTGACAAAAACGACTGGCGATTGGTTTTGATTAACAAGCAGCATTCCATTCCCGAGGATTATACCTTTACTCTTGGTACCATTGCAGGACAGATGCAGTGTGATGAGCGTATTTTGGATGATTTGCGGGCTATGCTGCAGGCGGCAAGGGATGAGGGGGTCAAATTAAATGTCTGCTCTCCCTATAGAAGTCCGGAGCGTCAGGTAATGCTTTTTGAGCGAAAGATTAAGCGTTATATGGCTCGTGGCATGTCCTATATGGAGGCGTATCAGTTGGCCAGTCAGGCGGTGACTGTACCCGGCAACAGCGAGCATGAGATTGGGTTGGCATTGGATATTGTGTGTGATACGTACAAGACACTGGATGCGGGTTTTGGAGATACGGATGCAGGGAAATGGCTTGCGGCTAACAGTTACCGTTATGGATTTATTCTCCGCTATCCGGAGGGGAAGGAATATGTGACGGGTATCGAGTATGAGCCCTGGCATTTCCGTTATGTGGGTGTTGAGGCTGCCACTGTAATCACAGAACAGGGTATCACACTGGAGGAATTTTGGGAAGGATTAGAGTAATCGTATCATTATGGATAAATTTCATGCAAAATATCGAGTTTTAAAAACAGAAGGGCGTGCTAAGAGAGCGGAATTTGAGACGGTGCACGGCACCATTCAGACGCCTGTATTTATGAATGTGGGAACGGTGGCTGCCATCAAGGGCGCAGTGTCCACCGCAGATTTGGAGCAGATTAAGACGCAGGTGGAGCTTTCCAATACGTATCATTTGCATGTAAGACCCGGTGATAAACTGATTCGTCAGATGGGCGGTCTTCACAAGTTTATGTCATGGGACAAGCCCATCCTTACGGATTCCGGCGGATTTCAGGTATTTTCCCTTGCAGGTTTGCGCAAAATTAAAGAAGAGGGTGTTTATTTTAATTCCCATATCGACGGTCGTAAGATTTTTATGGGGCCGGAGGAAAGTATGCAGATACAGTCCAATCTGGGTTCCACCATTGCTATGGCTTTTGATGAGTGTGCCCCCAGCAAGGCGGACAGAAAGTATGTGCAAAATTCTGTGGAGCGTACCACCAGATGGCTCGAGCGTTGTCGTGTGGAGATGAACAGATTGAACAGTCTGGAGGATACGGTCAATCCCAATCAGTTGTTGTTTGGAATTAATCAGGGAGCTATTTTTGATGATATTCGTATTGCTCATGCCAAGGAGATTGCCCAGATGGATTTGGACGGTTATGCAGTAGGTGGTCTGGCAGTCGGGGAAAGTCATGAGGAGATGTATCATATCTTAGACCAGGTGGTGCCTTTTCTTCCCAAGGATAAGCCTACTTATCTGATGGGTGTTGGAACGCCTGCCAATATTTTGGAGGCGGTTGAGCGTGGGGTGGACTTTTTTGACTGTGTGTATCCTACCAGAAACGGCAGACATGGACATTTGTATACTAATCATGGTAAGATTAATTTGTTTAATGCCAAGTTTGAGACGGATATGCGTCCCATAGAGGAGGGGTGTGGATGTCCGGCGTGCAGCAGATATTCCAGAGCATATATTCGCCATTTATTGAAGGCGAAGGAGATGTTGGGAATGCGTTTGTGTGTGCTTCATAATCTGTATTTTTATAATACCATGATGGAGGAAATCAGAGACGCATTGGATGCGGGAGAATTTGCGACTTATAAGAAGCGCAAGCTTGACAATATGGCAACACCGCTAGTATAATAATCTGAGTGTTTATTTATCAAGGAAAGGTTTCAGGCGTTTAACGTCGGAATGGAGGAGTAATGAATATTTTATTGACAGCAATGACAGAGACAGATGCAGCTGCGGCAGGCAATGGTGTAGGGTTTGGTGTGACAGTTGCCCTGTATGCTTTGCTTATCGGCGGAATGTATTTCTTTATGATGCGTCCGCAGAAGAAGGAACAGAAGAGACTGGCAGCAATGCTTGCATCCCTGGAATGTGGTGACTGTGTTAAGACTACTTCCGGATTTTACGGAATTGTACTTGATATCAGTGATGATACTGTAATTGTTGAGTTCGGTAACAACAAAAACTGTCGTATTCCCATGGATAAGGCTGCAATCAGCAGTGTTGAGAAGCCTGATAGCAACTAAATGTGTGAAGTGTAAACATGGAGCAGTTCCTTTGGGAACTGCTCATTTTGCTATATGGACAAAAAACCACAGACTGTTTCGGTTAAATTTGTTGTCAAGAAATAGAATCTATAGTAAAATAAAAATAGTTTGTGTTTATAAAATGCTTGTTTTGAAGGAGGATATACAGCATGGAATTGAATATTACATGCATTCCCGGTGACGGAATCGGCCCTGAGATTGTTTCAGAGGCAAAAAAAGTACTGAATAAGGTGGCAGAGGTTTATGGTCACAAGATGAATTTTACAGATATTTTGATGGGTGGCGCATCAATTGATGTGCATGGTGTTCCCTTGACGGATGAGGCCATTGCTACAGCGAAGGCGGCAGATGCGGTTTTGATGGGTTCTATTGGTGGCGATACCACCACATCCCCGTGGTATAAGCTCCCCCCCAATCTGCGTCCTGAGGCCGGACTTCTGGCAATCAGAAAGGCACTGAATCTGTTTGCAAACCTGCGTCCTGCTGTTTTGTATGAAGAGCTTGCAGGGGCATGTCCTCTGAAGGAGGAGATTAGCTCCAAGGGTTTTGATATGATGATTATGAGAGAATTGACAGGAGGCCTGTATTTCGGTGAGCGCAAGACGGTTGAGGAGAATGGTGTGCTCAAGGCCATCGATACTCTTACCTATGATGAGAATGAGATTCGTCGCATTGCCATCAAGGGCTTTGATATCGCCATGAAGCGTGGCAAGAAGGTAACCAGTGTTGACAAGGCGAATGTATTGGATTCCTCCAGACTTTGGAGAAAGGTGGTTGAGGAGGTTGCCAAGGATTATCCCGAGGTTACCTTGGAGCATATGTTGGTGGATAACTGTGCAATGCAGCTTGTTAAAGACCCTGCACAGTTTGATGTAATTTTGACCGAGAACATGTTTGGTGATATTTTGTCTGATGAGGCAAGTATGGTGACCGGTTCCATCGGTATGTTGGCAAGTGCAAGCTTAAATGACAGCAAATTTGGTCTGTATGAGCCCAGCCACGGCTCTGCGCCTGATATTGCAGGCAAGGATATTGCCAACCCTATTGCAACCATCTTAAGTGCTGCCATGATGCTTCGTTACAGCTTTGATTTGGATAAGGAGGCTGATGCCATTGATGCGGCTGTGAAGCAGGTGTTGCAGGATGGCTACCGCACCGGAGATATTATGTCTGAGGGTTGCGAGAAGGTTGGCTGTTCTAAGATGGGCGATTTGCTTGTTGAGAGAATTAAATAATTAAAATTTACGATAGAAAGAAGGATACCTAAATGAGAAGTGATTCCGTAAAGACAGGCACCGCTCAGGCGCCTCACAGAAGTTTATTTAATGCACTTGGCTATACTGAGGAGGAGAGAAGACGTCCCTTAATCGGTATTGTCTGCTCTTATAATGAGATTGTTCCCGGTCACATGAATCTGGACAAGATTGCCGAGGCTGTAAAGCTTGGCGTCGCAATGGCAGGCGGTACTCCTGTAATGTTCCCTGCGATTGCAGTTTGTGACGGTATTGCAATGGGGCATATCGGCATGAAGTATTCTCTGGTAACCAGAGACTTGATTGCTGACAGTACAGAGTGTATGGCTATGGCTCATGGTTTTGACGGTCTGGTGTGCATCCCCAACTGTGATAAGAATGTACCCGGTCTTTTGATGGCTGCGGCAAGAGTGAATATTCCTACTGTATTTGTATCCGGTGGTCCCATGTTGGCAGGTCGTATTGACGGTCACAAGACCAGTCTTTCCTCCATGTTTGAGGCTGTTGGCAGTGTGGCTGCAGGTACCATGACCTGTGAGAAGCTTACTGAGTTTGAGGAGAAGGCATGTCCTACCTGTGGTTCCTGTTCCGGTATGTATACTGCTAACTCCATGAATTGTCTGACTGAGGCAATTGGTATGGGCCTTAGAGGGAATGGTACTGTTCCTGCAGTTTATTCCGAGCGTATTCGTCTGGCAAAGCATGCCGGCATGAAGATTATGGAGCTTGTAGAGAAGGATATTAAGCCTCGTGATATTATGACCGAGGAGGCATTT
>JAZQMG010000012.1:0-11547 GCA_045543175.1 Acetatifactor sp.
CTAATGATTTGAAGAAGATGAAGTCTCTTCATGGTTTGACCAGAACACTGGTAAACAACATGGTTGTTGGTGTTACTGATGGTTATGAGAAGAAGCTTGAGGTAAATGGTGTTGGTTACAGAGCAGCAAAGTCCGGTAAGAAGCTGACTTTGAACCTTGGTTTCTCCCATCCCGTTGAGATGGAGGATCCTGAAGGTCTTGAGTGTACTGTAGAAGGAAACATCATTACCGTTAAGGGTATCGACAAGGAAAAGGTTGGTCAGTACGCTGCAGAAATCAGAGACAAGAGAAGACCTGAGCCTTACAAGGGTAAGGGTATTAAGTATGCTGACGAGACTATCAGACGTAAAGTCGGTAAGACCGGTAAGAAGTAATAGATAAGGAGAGTAGAAGATGGTTAGCAAAGAATCAAGACAAAAAGTTCGTGTTAAAAAGCACATGAGAATTCGTAACCGCTTCAACGGTACTGCTGAGAGACCTCGTCTCGCAGTATTCAGAAGCAATAATCATATGTATGCTCAAATTATCGACGATACCGTTGGTCATACTTTGGTAGCTGCCTCCACCGTTGAGAAGGAGATTAAGGCAGAGCTTGAGAAGACCAATAACGTTGATGCAGCAGCATACTTGGGAACTGTAATCGGTAAGAGAGCAGTTGAGAAGGGTATTAAGGAAGTTGTTTTTGATAGAGGCGGCTTTATATACCAGGGTAAAATTGCAGCATTGGCTGAGGCAGCTAGAGAAGCTGGCTTGGAATTCTAGGAAAGGAAGAGGAATACACCATGAAACATACAATCATAGATGCAAGCCAGTTGGAGTTGACTGATAAGGTTGTTACCATCAAGCGTGTAACCAAGACTGTTAAGGGTGGTCGTAACATGCGTTTCACCGCTCTGGTAGTAGTTGGTGACGGCAATGGTCATGTAGGCGCAGGACTCGGTAAGGCTGTAGAAATTCCCGAGGCTATCCGTAAGGGTAAAGAAGATGCAATGAAGCATATCGTTGAGATTGCTTTGGATGAGAATAAGTCCATCACTCATGATTTTGTAGGTAAGTACGGTTCTGCTAACGTACTGCTTAAGAAGGCTCCCGAAGGTACCGGTATCATCGCAGGTGGTCCTGCTCGTGTGGTATGTGAGCTTGCAGGTATCAAGAACATTCGTACCAAGTCTTTGGGTTCCAACAACAAGCAGAACGTAGTTCTGGCAACTATCACCGGTCTGAGCCAGCTTAAGGCTCCCGAAGAGGTAGCTAAGAGCCGTGGCAAGTCTGTTGAAGAGATAATGGCATAGGAGGAGAATCATCATGGCAGATAAGAAGTTAAAGATTACTTTGGCAAAGTCCACCATTGGTGCTGTGCCCAAGAATAAGGCAACTGTTGAATCCATGGGTCTTCGCAAGATTGGTCAGTCCATTATTCTTCCCGATAATGACGCTACAAGAGGACAGATTCGTCAGGTTGGTTACTTGTTAAAAGTAGAAGAAGTTTAACAGAACGGAGGTGTAAGGAATGGAATTATCCAATTTAAGACCCGCTGAAGGTTCAAAACACAGTGATAATTTTAGAAGAGGCCGTGGACATGGTTCAGGCAATGGCAAGACCGCAGGTAAGGGACATAAGGGTCAGAAGGCTCGTTCCGGAGCTCCCAGACCCGGCTTTGAAGGTGGTCAGATGCCTTTGTACAGACGTATCCCTAAGAGAGGCTTCACTAACAGAAATACAAAGGATATCGTTGCTATCAATGTAAGTGCTCTGGAGTGTTTCGATAACGGTGCTACCGTAGACGTAAACGCACTGATCGAGGCTGGTATCGTTAAGAACCCCAGAGATGGTGTTAAGATACTCGGAAACGGAGAACTTACCAAGAAGCTCAACGTTAAGGTAGATGCTTACAGCGCATCTGCAAAGGAAAAAATCGAGGCACTTGGTGGAAATGCTGAGGTGATGTAATATGTTTACAACACTGAAGAATGCATTGAAAATCAAAGAGATAAGACAGAAACTTATATATACCCTGGGTATGCTGCTTGTGATCCGTCTCGGATCCCAGCTACCCGCACCGGGTATTAACCCTGAGTTCTTTGCAAATTGGTTCAAAGGTCAGGCAGGAGATGCATTCAGCTTTTTTGATGCAATTACCGGTGGTTCTTTCCTTAGTATGTCCATCTTTGCATTGAATATCAGTCCCTACATTACTTCCTCCATTGTCATCCAGTTGTTGACAATTGCTATCCCCAAACTTGAGGAGATGCAGAGAGATGGCGAGGACGGAAGAAAGAAGCTTGCAACCATCACCAGATATGTGACTATCGTTCTGGCTTTGATTCAGGCTACTGCAATGGCAGTCGGTTTTGGACGTCAGGGTTATTTGACAGAGTACAACGCATTGAATGTAATCACTGCAGTTGTAGCACTTACCGCGGGTAGTGCATTCCTCATGTGGGTAGGTGAGAGAATTACCGAGCACGGTGTAGGAAATGGTATTTCCATCGTGTTGGTTATCAATATCATCTCCAGATTGCCTGAGGATATGAAGAACCTCTATGGTCAGTTTGTAGCAGGCAAGGCTCCTGCATCAGCAATTCTGGCAGCGGTAATTATCATTGCAATCATCGTAGGCATGGTGGTACTGGTTATCATCCTGAACGGCGGTGTACGCAAGATTCCCGTACAGTATGCTAAGAAGGTACAGGGACGCAAGATGGTTGGCGGACAGACCTCCAACATTCCTTTGAAGGTAAACACTTCCGGTGTTATTCCCATCATCTTTGCACAGTCCATCATGCAGATGCCTGTTATGATTTGTACATTCATCGGCTATCAGGGAACCGGAGTATGGGGACATATCCTTAAGGGATTGAACTCCAACTACTGGTGCAAGCCCAGTGAGCTTGTTTATTCTATCGGTTTATTGGTATACATTGTATTAGTAATTTTCTTCGCATATTTCTATACATCCATTACCTTTAACCCGATTATGATTGCGGACAATATGAAGAAGCAGGGCGGCTTCATTCCCGGTATCAGACCCGGTAAGCCTACCAGCGATTATCTGGACAGAGTATTGAATTACATCGTATTTATCGGTGCAGTATTCTTGATTATTGTTGCAGTTATCCCTTATGTCTTCAACGGTGTGTTCGGTGCTAGCGTATCCTTCGCAGGTACCAGCCTGATCATTATCGTAAGCGTAATTCTTGAGACTGTTAAACAGATTGAGTCTCAGATGCTTGTTCGTAACTACAAGGGATTCCTTGAAGATTAATAAGATTCCATTAAAGAAGCTGTCGCACAGTTTGTGCGCAGCTTCTTTTGCGTACCCGTTTGGCGGGGACGCCCTTTTTGCGCGAGTAGCGAGGAAAATCGAATGCTTGCATGAAGATTTGACGAGCATCGCGGCAATCAAAAGTCCCATTTTGGGATATAAAGGCGGAGGAGGTGCGTGTCGGCTTTAAGGGGAGAAAGAGGGTACAGTATGTGAATAGCCGGAGTTGTTGACAGGAAGGTATTGCAGGCGGTAGAATATTCGCAATAATGAATTTGAATCTAACAAATGATTGGTGCGTAGCTTCCGCAGGAAGTACATTGTTAACAGAGGCTGGACTTTATGCAAAGTTGACCGGAATGATTACATGGTGCAATCCCGACTAAAGAAGGGAAATTGAAGAAAAGTCGGGTCTGAGATGGCGGAAAATCCCGACTAAAGAAGAAAAAGTGGAGAATAGTTGGGAGTGAAACGGTCGAAAAAACCGACTAAAGAAGGAAAAATGAAGAAAAGTTGGGGCTGAGATGGCGAAAAATCCCGACTAAAGAAGAAAAAGCAAGGATTAGTCGGGGATGCTACACTGAAAAATCCCGACTAAATTAGCAAAAGTACAGAAAAGTTGGAACGTTGAGCCATGCCGATAGGAAAGCTGGTAAAGGGCAAGTAGTAATATTCGGAGGTTAATGATGAAGGAAAAGGAATTGAGAAAACATTATATTGATAATTTGCGTAATATGACTATTTGGCTATTATTTCCGGTACATACATTTATGATTTGGAATGATTTTGGGTCTCGTTTTTACATTTGGCAGGGAGAAAGTAAAATGCTAAGTACATTAATTGTATTGGTAAATCCTTGGTTCATGCCTATCCTTTTTGTTTTGGCAGGGATGAGTGCTCGATATGCATTAGAAAAAAGAACGAATAAGGAATTTATTATACAACGAATTAGTAAATTACTGATTCCATTTATTAGTGGAATGATACTTCTTGTGCCATTCCAAACACTATATGCGAGAAAGTATTTTGAGAATTATGAGGGAAGTCTTTTTGATAATTGGAAATATTTTTTTACACATCTTACAGATTTTAGTGGCTATGACGGGGCATTTACGCCAGGACATTTATGGTTTATACTATTTCTATTTTTAATTTCAATGATTGCCTTAGTCTTGTTTCGTTATGTACCATATAAGAAATTTGTAACTAATGTGGAGAAGATGTCAACAGTAGGGGTATTACTTTTATTTATACCCATATGGTTCATGTATTACTTGGGCAATTTCGGTGGTTACAGTATAGGAAAGAACTTGTCTTTATACCTGCTAGGATATTATGTGTTAAGCAATGATTTGATTATAGAAAAAATTGAAAGAAATATAAGATGGTTAGGGAGTTTATGTGCATTGGGAACAATTGTGTCAGTAGCAATGTATTATAAATATTCTTATTACGGCGATTGTTGGGTAAATTTTATTAGCTGAATTTCAATTTTGGTTTTGCTTGTTGTCGGAAAAAAATTTTTAAACAGGGAAAATGGTTTTACTAGATATTTTAATAAAGCATCGTATCCAATATATATTTTGCATCAATCTATTTTGGTAAGTTTAGCATATTATATCGTGCAGATAAGTGATATTATATCTGTACAGGTATTTTGCATCTGCGTCGGAAGTTTTCTGCTAACGGTATTAGCGTATCATTTAGTAAGACTGATACCGATTGTTAGGAAGTTGATGGGAACAGTCAAGGGATAGGGGCGTTATGAAAATTAATTTTGTTACTGGATGTCCTTATGAAGATAAGGAAGGAGAAGTATTAAACCTTCATGTGTAGTTGGAGAAAGGTTCAAGCCGACGAGTGTAGACCTTCTAAAAAACGCCAAACATATGTTGAAGGAGAGTGTACCTGTGAGCTAGTAGTTATGAATGTTCCTTACCATGAAGTAAAAACGGATGAAAATATACGTGCGAGAGAAGCTTTTGAAGAGTTACAACAACGGATGTGTATCACTCCGTATGCAGAACTGAATTTGGGTGAGGATAGCATTTTAGAACATACTAAGGCAGGATATCGTGTTTCGGATAAGGTTATTACGTATTTGCAGCTTGGTGAGGCGTATATGATGTGTCCGGGCATATATAATCATATAATCATCCTTTTAAAGCGGATACGCAATTATTGGGACCATATACTTATTCTGACGGATACTACTATTGGGACAGGGACACTTGGAAGTATGTTTTGAAGTATGGTTTAGTTTTGCCACAGGAATTTATTGATTATGTGATGTCAGATGAAGGGACTGGGTTTATTGAGCAACATATAAAGGATGAGTGGAGTTTGACAATAAAGCAGTGGAAACAAAGCGAGAACGGACTTTGTCTGTTGCCGGACGAAGCAGGTAATATTGTGTTAGAGGATTTTTAGGAAGGCATGGCAAATGATATTCTGCTTGAGTTGGAGTGTTTATTAAATAATCTGAAGAAAAGTATCGTATATATAAGATTTGCCGGCAATACATTAAAAAAGGAGCTACTAATATGATTCGTAAAAATGCAACATGGTACAAAGAAATATGGACTTTGGATATCAAGAATCATTCATGGACGGAAGAGACTAAAGGTCAGGTGGATTTCCTAATAAAGGTGCTTGGTTTAACCGGGAATGAAAGAATTCTGGATTTGGCTTGTGGATTCGGCAGACATAGTCTGGAGTTTGCCAGAAGAGGATTTGCAGTAGTGGGTGTGGATATTACCAAGGAATACGTTGAGGACGCCGCGGCACAGGCAGCATGTGAAAAACTGCCTGCAACGTTTTTGCATCGAGACATTCGAGCGGTGGATTTTCAGGAAGAGTTTGATGTGGTTCTCAATATGGCGGACGGTGCCATAGGCTATTTGGAAAATGAGGAAGAAAATCTCAAGATATTCGATGTGGTTGCTAAGGCACTGCGTCCGGGAGGTAAGCATGTTATGGATATTATGAGCGCAGATTATGCCGATAGCCATTTTCCCAGTGATTTATGGTCGGCAGGCGAGACAGGGATTACCCTGTCTAAGTTTGAATGGGACAAGGACAGTCAAATCATGCTGTACGGTCAGAATGATTTTGCTTACGGTGAGGTGCTTACAGTGCCTCAATTCGAAAGCGGCGACCCAATCCGCCTCTACCACAGAAAAGAAGTGGAAGAAATCATGCGATGTCGCAACATGGCAGTCAAGCAGATTTTCGCAGATTTTACCGGTGCCTCCAGTGATGCAAATTCTATTCAAATGATAGTGGTTTCAGAAAAATCTTAGAGGCGAATAGTAAGGCAAAAATTAGGTCTATTTGAGGTTGTGTCGGCTCTTTTGGAAGGGCGGAGTTTAAGGATTCGGTTAAGATTTTAATATTTCATGATTCTTATCCTGGAATTTCAGAATGTTTCTAAAGAAATCTTGGTTGGTATAGAGCGGAAATAGGATAAGAATGCTTTTATTATAATATTTTATCTGAAAAATACATGCTGAAATGAAGTTGTTTGATTGAAATGTATGCAAAACGAGGGATAAGATGCGGGAGTATTTAAGTTATTATCCTATTTTTTGTTTGGAAGGTAGGTTAATCATCTTTTTGAAACCTAAAATGTAGGATAAAAGAATCTGTTTTCACTAATCTTATCCTATGTAGTGTTTTCAATTTATACAGAGTGGAGTGGAAAAATTGAAATTGGAAATGTTATCTATGAAGATTGACTATAGACTCCGCAGATTGGCAACAAAAACCGGCCCGCCCCCTCTCCATGCCCCCAACCACCGAATTTCTTGCAAGAAAACGCTCCAACTGTGATTTTTTTGTTGCAAACTTGCAGGAAAAAAGTTACAATAGCAATAAGTATGCGCATTTAGACGATGCAACACAAAAGCGGAGGATAATACTATGAAGATTATTATGTTAGGTGCACCCGGTGCAGGCAAAGGTACACAGGCTAAAATGATTGCTGAAAAGTACGGAATCCCTCATGTATCTACAGGAGATATTTTCCGTGCCAATATCAAGAATGGTACAGAACTTGGTATGGAAGCTAAGAAGTACATGGATCAGGGACTTCTGGTTCCCGATGAGTTGACAGTTAAGATTCTTTTGGACAGAGTGGCTCAGGCCGACTGCGAGAAGGGATATGTATTGGACGGTTTCCCCAGAACTATTCCTCAGGCAGAGGTTCTTGACAAGGCACTCACCGAGCTTGGTGATGCAATTGATTATGCGATCAATGTAGATGTACCCGATGAGAATATTGTAAAGAGAATGTCCGGTAGACGCGCATGCGTTACCTGTGGCGCAACCTATCATATTGAGCATGTGCCCCCCAAGAAGGAAGGCATCTGTGATAAGTGTGAAGCAGAGTTGATTCTGCGTGATGATGATAAGCCCGAGACAGTTTTGAATCGTTTGAAGGTATATCATGACCAGACCCAGCCTTTGATTGACTTCTATTCTGCAAAGGGAGTTCTCAAGACTGTGGACGGTACTGTGGATATGCAGGATGTATTCAGTGCAATTATTGCAATTCTTGAGGCGTAATCTGTCCGGTGTGAATGGAGTAGAAACGGAGTAAATAAAATGGCTATATCAATTAAATCTGAGCGGGAAATTCAGATGATGCGCGAGTCCTGCAAGCTTCTTGCGGACGTTTTTCAGAATCTGGAGCATGCAATCAAGCCCGGGATGTCTACATGGGAGCTTGATGCTTTTGGGGAAAAACTGATTCGTGCATGTGGCGGTGTGCCCAATTTCCTGAATTACAATGGTTTTCCGGCATCTCTGTGTGTATCCGTCAATGACGAGGTGGTACATGGTATTCCCAGAAAAGACCGTATTTTGCAGGAGGGTGATATTGTAAGTGTGGATGCAGGATTGATTTACAAAGGATATCACTCTGATATGGCAAGAACCTTTGCAGTGGGCGAAATCAGTGAGGAAGCAAAGCTTCTGATTGAAAGAACCAAGCAGAGCTTCTTTGATGGAATAAAAATGGCAAAAGCAGGCAATCATTTGTTTGAAATTTCAAATGCCATTGATGCGTCCATTAAGCCTTATGGTTATGGTATTGTAAGAGATTTGGTAGGACATGGAATCGGTACCAGTCTCCACGAGGATCCGCAGGTTCCTAATTTTGCTCAGAGAAGAAGAGGGCCGAAGCTGCAGGCAGGCATGACTCTGGCCATTGAACCCATGATTAATATGGGAAGAGCGGATGTGGAATGGCTTGATGATGACTGGACAGTGGTGACAGAGGATGGTTCGCTGTCAGCCCATTATGAGAATACGATTCTGGTTACGGACGGTGAGCCGGAGATTCTGACCCTGTACTAATCATGGAATAAAGAAGGCAGGAATGGAATGATGATAGGACAGTTTGTAACTTCCAAGGCAGGACATGATAAGGGTGAACTTTATGTGGTTGTGGCTGAGGTGGGAGATTTTGTTTTCCTTTGTGACGGCAGCTTGAAGACTATTGGGAATCCCAAGCGTAAGAGCCGTAAACATATTCAGCCCATCTCCTGCATGGTGGAAGAGGAACTTGTGACAGCAATCCGCTGTGACAAGGTTACCAATGAACAGATTAAATATGCCATTAAGCAATATAGGCAGAATAAATAATATCAATAAATAGTTGGAGGAATTGTATGTCTAAGAGTGATGTAATCGAAATCGAAGGAGTTGTTGTGGAGAAGCTTCCCAACACCATGTTCCGTGTGGAGTTGGAGAACGGGCACAGAGTACTGGCAACCATCAGCGGTAAGCTGCGCCAGAATTTTATTCGTATCCTTCCCGGAGATAAGGTGACATTGGAACTGTCTCCCTATGATTTGACTAAGGGACGTATTATCTGGAGAGATAAGTAAAATATGAGAACGGCCAAAGAGCTGATAATCAGTAAAATAAAAAATATAGTGATTTTATTAGCAGGCAGTGCCCTTCTCGGGACACTGCTTTTGGTTCTTGTATTCTGCATTCCCACCGAGAGAATCAAATCCAATGTGGAGAAATCGGTTGACCGTGTATTGGTAAGCAGCGAGGAGTTTGCGGACAATCCCTTTTTGCAGCATGTAATCCAAAACAAGGAAAGCTATACGGATTCGATTATGGTTCAGTATGCTTTTGAGAAGATTGCGGACAAAAATGTCTTTGAACATGCCATGTGGGCATATCATTATGATTTGGAGGAAGAAATCTGGGCGGCAGAGGATTCGCTGCGGGCAGTGCTTGACGGCGCAGATACATCCGAAATGTATTTAAGAGAGTATTCCAGATACTGGCATGGATATCTTCTGTATTTAAAACCATTACTCCTTTTATTTTCTTGGGAGCAGTTGGTGTGGATAGAGTTGTTCATACAGATTGCTTTGTTGGTGGCGGTGACTGTTCTTTCTATTAAAAAGAAGGTTTCAGGCGTGGCACCTGCTATGATAGTCGGTCTTTTGTTTATGAAGCCGGAGCTGATGGTGGTGTCTTTGACAATGTCCGTGTGTCTGATAATCACAATGGCAGCATTAATTTTTCAACTGCGAAAGGGCAGTATGCTTGAGGAAAAGGGATGGTATCCTGAATTTTTCCTGTGCGTGGGGATATTAACCTCCTATTTTGACTTTTTGACGTATCCGGTAGTAACCCTTGGACTTCCTTTAGGAATTTATTTTCTGGCAACAGAGCGTGAAAGTATCGTGGCTTCTATCAAGCGTATTGTGGGCTACAGTTTTTGCTGGGGTGTGGGTTATGCAGGAATGTGGGCATCAAAATGGGTGATTGCAGATATTACGCTTCAGACAGGCACTATTCGTGATGCGGTGTGGAATGTAATCGGCAGAACCGAAGCCATTGGCGGAAGACCCCGAATGAATGGTGGATTTTATGTATTGTCATTGAATCTACAGGAGTATACTTCAGTGATTTATGCGATTATGGCAGGTGTGCTGATTGTTTCGGCACTGGCAATGATTGTGTGGGCATTGTGTGCGAAGGTTCCTGTGAAGGCAATTTTGGAGACGATACTTCCCTTCATTATTATAGGTATTATTCCCTTTGCGTGGATAGTTGTGGTACAGCATCACTCGGCATTGCATGCGCGATTTACATTCAGAATCTTGGGCATAGCAGCCTTTGCATTGGCCTGTATGACCATCAAAATGCAAAAAACAATAAAAAACAGTAAAATTAGCTAAAAATATCTCAGAAAACATATTGCAATTGCGAAAAGACCGTGCTATAATGTAAAACGGTCTTTTTTGAAAGGAGGGTTTAACGTGAAGGTTAGATCATCAGTAAAACCGATTTGCGAAAAGTGCAAAATCATCAAGAGAAAAGGACGCATCAGAGTAATCTGTGAGAATCCGAAGCACAAACAGAGACAGGGATAATCACCGCTTAGAACAAATTGTTAGAATTTGATTTAAGTCAGTGAGTTCTTGTCCTGTTGTTATGAGCGGCTGAACCAAGGACTTCCGCAGGGAGGAATTGGTTTTCATATACAATGTGGGATAGAGCTTACGGGAGATTACTTGTTGATACCAAGACGAAAAGAATTTCTAGGGCGTCAAAAGACGCCGCCCAAGAAATACTATGTTTCGGCTGCAAAAACGCAGAGCGTTTTTGCGGAATGGCGCAATGACCCAAAATGAAACATACAAAGCTTATCAGTCTTGGAAAGATCGGATTGTGTCCGGTTGGGTGAGAGCCCCAATCAATTAGTAACTGAATATGGCGCACACAATTAACAGACCAAACAATCGTGCGCAGCGTAGTCCGGGAGAAGGATACGCAAATGCAATGAATTGCATTAGAAAATGGAGGAAACGTAAATGGCTCGTATCGCAGGTGTTGACTTACCTAGAGAAAAACGAATTGAAATCGGCTTGACTTATGTCTATGGCATCGGCCGTCCTACTGCAACCAAGTTGCTTGCAGAGGCAGGTGTAAATCCCGATACCAGAGTAAGAGACATTACCGATGATGAGGTGAAGAAGATCACCGAGGCAATTGAAACTCTGAATGTATTGGTAGAGGGTGATTTGAGAAGAGAAATCGCTCTGAACATCAAGAGACTTCAGGAGATTGGATGCTATCGTGGTATCCGTCATCGTAAGGGTCTGCCCGTTCGTGGACAGAACACCAAGAACAACGCAAGAACTCGTAAGGGTCCTAAGCGTACTGTTGCAAACAAGAAAAAGTAAATTTTAACACAAAGAAAGTAGGTTAGTTTAAAATGGCAAAGAAAGCAGTAGCAAGCAAGAAAGTT
>JAZQMG010000013.1:0-83362 GCA_045543175.1 Acetatifactor sp.
TTCTTAGCGTCTTTAGGTCTCTTAGCGCCGTACTTGGAACGAGCCTGCTTTCTGTTTGCAACTCCTGCTGTATCCAAAGTACCACGGATGATGTGATATCTGGTACCGGGCAGGTCCTTTACTCTACCACCACGGATGAGAACCACGCTATGCTCCTGAAGGTTGTGACCTTCACCGGGAATGTAGCTGGTTACCTCGATACCGTTGGAAAGACGTACTCTGGCAATCTTTCTCAGAGCGGAGTTAGGCTTCTTAGGGGTAGCGGTCTTAACAGCGGTACAAACACCACGCTTCTGAGGAGCGGAGGTATTGGTAGCCTTCTTGTGAAGAGAATTGTAACCCTTCTGAAGTGCAGGTGCAGTAGACTTCTTAACAGCAGTCTGACGTCCCTTTCTTACTAACTGGTTAAATGTTGGCATTCTGTTTCACCTCTTTCTTATTATAAAATGTTTTTGGTAAATTATGCATTTTCGCATTATATAAAACAATGCTCCCACGCACAAGCGATGCCTATGACGGCACACTAAATTAGTATACTTGTTCGTTGGAGCATTGTCAACATTATTTTCTATTTATTTTTCGTTATTTTTGTAACGCAAATCACCTTATGCCTGCTGTGTCTCCAACTCTTTCAAATAACGAGTCAGGGCGTCCTGCCATGTCGGAAGTCTGTCAAAACCATTCTCTGTCAGTTTCTCCTTACTCATACGACTGTTGAAGGGACGGTTTGCCTTGGCAGGATATTGGTCTGAGGTCACAGGTGCAACCTCTACCTCGATTCCCGCCTGCTTAAAAATCTCACAGGCAAACTCATACCAGTTACAGAAGCCTTCGTTGGTTGCATGGTATACTCCATACTTGTCCGTCTGTACCATATCCACCAAAAGCTTAGCCAAATCATAAGTATAAGTCGGCGAACCGAACTGGTCGCACACTACAGTCAGTTTGTCTCTTGTTTGACCAAGATTCAACATGGTTTTCACGAAATTTTTACCGTTGATACCGAACACCCATGCAATACGCACAATGAAATATTTCTCCAAGGTATTCTGAACTGCAAGCTCTCCCTCATATTTGGTCTGGCCATATACGGTCTGAGGGTCTCTCTCATCATCCGGCTCCCAAGGTCTCTCACCCTGGCCCCCAAACACATAGTCCGTACTGATGTAAATCATTTTAATATCCAATTCCTTGCAGACATTGGCAATATTCTGAGGACCGTCTGCATTTACCTTACGGCAGACCTCCACATTATCCTCGGCTGCATCCACTGCCGTATAAGCCGCACAGTGAATTACCGCATCCGGTGCCGCCGCCTTAATCACTCTATCCACACTTTCCGCATCGGTGATATCCATTTCCTGAATATCCACGCCCACAGCCTCATGGCCTCGTGCTTCCAACTCATTTACCACATCATAACCCAGTTGTCCTTTGACTCCTGTTACTAAAACTTTCATAATCATACCATCCTTTGTCAATGATGCTTCTATTATAACCATTTATGGAAATTTCCACAATGGTTTTAATAAAAATCTGCCCCCTTATCCCGGTTACTTCCTCACGCATCTACTCCCAAGAGATAATTCACCGTTTTCGCCAATGTCCTCATCTGCATCTTAGGCTGATAAAACCCGGACATTGGCCCCTTCCGATAGCAGTTATTCACAATACAACACATCTGAATGCCCGAATACGCCGATGAAATATAGGTCAAAAGTTCCATACTGCTGACTCTCGCCTTCAACTCCCCACTTTGCATTTTCTGTTTCAAAAATTCTGATGTTCGCATTATGATATACTCCATGTTACCAACGCCCTTAGCCCCGGCAAGAATTTTCTCCACCCGCTCCGGCGCATTCATGGCAAGCACGGACAACTCAAAATCCACTTTCTCGATTCCCATGAGTTCTGCCGTCATAAACTCTGCCAACATATCAAAAACCTGATTGGTAAGTTCCCCCGGTGCAATCCCGTCTGCCTGTTCAAATATCTCATCCACACGTGGCTTGATATTAACGCGCTCCCTCATAGCCACAAGCATATCAGCAAAAATTTCGTCAATATCGTGATAAAATCGATAGATTCCACCCTGGCTCAAACCTGTGCGATTGATGATGTCCTGCATGGTCACCGTACTTACCGTCTTTTCAAGACACAATTCATATGCAGCATCCGTAATCATCTTCTTTTTGTTCAAGATATATTCTTCACTCACTTTAGGCATGCTTATCCTCCTTTATGTCTGCTCCCTTTTTCGGATAATTTTCTCCCTCATATCAAGTTTTATCTAAATAAATTCTGCCCCCAATTCTCGTAACTTTTTAAAATATTTATCCTTGTTTTTATCAAACATTGTGCCGATAGCAGTTTCATTAACTATTACTTTATATCCTTCTTTTATAGCTCCTAATGCGGTTAGTGCAACACACCCGCCACCATCTACACCTATAATATGAAGTTCTTTAACCAGAGCAATCTCTTCACTTCCCTCATATGCATGAAATGGTGCAAATTTATTTAATAGACTTTTCTTCATCACATTCATAATGTAAACAACCAAGTTTTTTTCATTGGCATCAATGACTCGATTAACCTCTTGAATTAGACTGCTATTATTATATTTAAAGTATGTTGCATGCATTTCTCCTACACATACATTTTGCATATCAATTACCAATAACGCTTTTTTCACCTTTCTATACCTCCATAATCACCAAACGAATTTTACATAACTTGCACTGTTTGAGTAATATCCGTTATTGTTTCATATACTGCATCCATGCCCTCTTTCCCGGGCATATGACCGGAACATCCTACCACTTTACAATTCAAGTTGGGATTCTCAGCCCTGTCCATCACGCGCAGAATTTCCCTTGTGGAAGTTACAATATCTGTGTCCCCTTGCAAAATATAATAGGGCACGTCCACTTTCTTCAATTCATTTGTCAAATCCATCTGTAACAGTTCCGGCCAAAGCCGTGTACTGGTGGCTGTCCCATTCACCATAATCGCCTTAAAATCCTTCAAGCGATAATCAGGACTTGTAAGCAAACCTTTGATGATTGGACCCATAGGCGCCTGTTCGCCCCTCTTATTAGAGTACCCTTCCGTATATTTCCTGACACATCCTGATAAAAACTGCATATCCCTATCTGTAAAGTTCTTCGACGTAATCGCCCTAATCCGGTTCAATTTCTTTTCTGACAATCCAGCCTTCTTTAGTGCCTCATATACCTCTTCATTTAAAAAGAGCTTTCTCAGAACCTGCCCCCATACAACGACTGCATCAACTTTGCCCTGCATCTTGCCCAAAACCTTCAACGCAAGTACACTTCCCCATGACATACCAAACAGTATAATTTGATTGTCCATGAAAAGCTTCTTCACCTCCACAACCAAATCCGCTGTCATCTCCACAAATGAATCTACACCAAACTCATTCTTTAATTTATAATCATTGATACCACACCCCAACTGGTCCCAATACACCATTACAAACCTATCTGTAAACTTCGGAAACATGCCCCTGCATCCCACCGAAAACGGAATCGGCGACCCCGGCCCACCATGCAGACAAATCACCACAGGCAAATCCTTACTTCGCCCCTCAATCAAAACCTTCTGCTCCACCCCGCCCAACACAAAACGATATACCTGAGAAACCTCATTTTCCTCGATTATCTGCCTTCTCCTCTTATCCATCCCAAACCTCATCACTCGCCCTCCCCATTTCCATATAAAATGAATCCTCATTCATTTTACCTCGTTTACCTCACCCTGTCAATATAAATGAATTAATATTCATTATACAAAAAAACAACAGCCATTCTACGAAATACATTATAAGGTCCTTATCCAAAAAGTGTTTCGGATTTTCTACACTCTTTCGCCCTTTTTGCGCAAAGACGTCTGCTGAGGATTGGGGCAGGGGCCCATAGTGTTATATCTCAGCGGCCTTGAAAAACGCCGGTACTTGGGCTGTGTCCTTTACAGCCCTATGTACCGCTGCGTTTTTCTCGAAGCGACAGCGTCCGCTGAATATAATACTATGGGCCCCTGCCCCAATGAACTACAGACGACTTCCCACAAAATAAATAGTGCTGCCGCTCCAACATTAGAACGACAGCACCCATTTCCCTTGTACGATGCATATTTTAGATTCTTTTCAACGTATCGGATAGCCTAACAATCTCCTCCAGTTCCTTGTTAACCATATCCACATCTTCCACTGCCTGCTTTGATATATTAACACCCTCTGCTGATACAGCTGCAACTTCTTCACTCACAGAAGACAAATGGCTGATATTATCACTAATAACACCTGTAGCCTCAAGAATACTCTTCATAATCTGCTCTGTTTCATAGATATTATTGATTAATTCATTAACCTCAACTTCAATAAGATCAAACTTTTGTTTAGTCTTACTTATCATATCATCCTGCATATTAATTGTGTCACTTGAAATACTAATACTTTGATTAGTTGTATTAACATCTGAAACCAACTCAGAAATAATACCTGTAATCTTGTTTGCAGACTCTCTTGTATCTTCTGAAAGCTTTCTTATCTCATCAGCCACAACTGCAAATCCCTTGCCGGCTTCTCCGGCACGTGCGGCCTCTATTGATGCATTTAGTGCCAAAAGATTTGTTTGTGATGAAATTGTAAGAATGGCATCAATTATATCCCTAACAGCATCAACTTTGTTTGAAAGACTATTTATCGCTACTATTGTACTCTTGTTATTGCTATCAACAATCTTAGCCTGTTCCTCAAGCTCTGAAACAATTTTCGAACCTTCCTCAAGATTATTTTTGACAACATCGGCTGAACCAATCATTCTCTCAATTTCCTTTTCAGCCATATCCGTATCCTTCTGAATCTCAGTACACATCATTGCCTGATCCTGCACTGCCTGTGCTGTGCTATTGGTACTGTCTGAAATATCTTTCATTGCAGAATCATTAGTATCTATAGCTATATTTAATGCATCAAGTAATGTAGTTGCCGTAGCAAATCTATCCGTTATCTCCTCTGCAACTTTATGCATTAACTCCGCAGTCTGCTCCTGTTCCTCAACTTTTACCGAAATAACAGCAACATTTTCCTCATTATATTTAAAAAGCAAACGCACTGCCTGAATTGAACCAATACAACATAATCCAATTGTAATTGATCCAAGAAAAACCAGATTTGTGTCAAATGTACCTACTAAATTCATTCTTATGCTATGCACCACAAATCCGACTACAATCACTATATTTCCACCAATAATAATCCTCTTATTGAGGTATGCTACACATATAAAAAGTATAATAAAACCATACATAAACACATATTGGTTGATATTAAAGAACATAACAAGCAGATACATTCCGCCGCCGCTTGCTGCAACTCCTAACATTCCTAACTTGCAATCTTTTTTAGATATGTAAAATACAGTTCCCATAACCATAAGTGCAATTATTCCAAAAACCTGCACACCTCTGCTAAAGTTAATTCCCGACTCTGACACAGCCCCTAACAACGTTACAATCACCACAAAACAAGTAAACATTATCATTGGATATACCACTTTATTAGACCTGATATAGTGCTCCCTCTGCATATACATACCTTCCTTCCTAGATTAAATTTGTGCATTAAAATGCACATGTAAATCCTTTTCTTAAGAGTATCAATATATATTAACATTCTACAACTAACAAGACTCTTAGTCAATGATTTACTGATTTATTCCAGATTCAGGTCTCAGAGATTGCATGTTCAGATCTTGTCGCACCAACCAAATAGAGGCTGTTACTCTAACGTTCTTTTTGTCGTTAGAACAACAGCCTCTTCTGCTTTACTTTATTCAGCGTCGCCAACCTCTACGGTCTCAACGTCCTCAACAATTTCCTCAACAACTTCCACATCCTCAGACACTTCTACTTCTTCACCCTCAATTTCCACTACATCCTCATCGAATGCAATCTCCATTGCCTTATCAGTGCTGAGAATCGTATTGCGGTATCTCTTCATACCTGTACCAACAGGAATCAGCTTACCGATAATTACGTTCTCCTTCAGACCAATCAGGTTATCTACCTTACCCTTGATAGCCGCCTCAGTAAGAACCTTGGTGGTCTCCTGGAAGGATGCAGCAGACAGGAAGGAGTCGGTTGCCAAAGCAGCCTTGGTAATACCCAGAATGATGCGCTTACCGTCTGCGGGCTCCTTACCCTCAGCAATCAGCTTCTCATTCATCTCCTCATACTCAAGTACATCTACCAAAGTACCGGGAAGGAAATCGGAATCACCATTGTTCTCGATACGAACCTTCTTAAGCATCTGACGAACCAGAACCTCGATGTGCTTATCGGAGATATCTACACCCTGTAAACGGTATACACGCTGAACCTCACGGAGCATGTAATCCTGTACTGCACGGATACCCTTAATCTTAAGCAAATCATGAGGATTTACACTACCCTCGGTCAACTCATCGCCGGCCTCAAGCATCTGTCCGTCCATAATCTTGATACGGGAACCGTAAGGAATCAAATATGCCTTAGACTCACCGGTCTCATCATTGGTAATGACAACCTCACGCTTCTTCTTGGTGTCTCTGATTTCAGCCTTACCACCAAACTCAGCGATAATTGCAAGTCCCTTAGGCTTACGCGCCTCAAACAACTCCTCTACACGGGGAAGACCCTGTGTGATATCGTCACCTGCCACACCACCGGTATGGAAGGTTCTCATGGTAAGCTGTGTACCGGGCTCACCGATGGACTGTGCAGCGATAATACCAACTGCCTCACCAACCTGAACGGCCTCACCGGTAGCCATGTTCGCGCCGTAACACTTCGCACAGATACCTACATGGGAACGACAGGTCAAAATGGTACGAATCTTCACTTCCTCAATGGGCTCACCGTTCTCGTTTACGCCCACGCTTAAAATCTTAGCTGCACGGCTGGGAGTAATCATGTGATTGCGCTTCACGATTACATTGCCGTCCTTATCTTTAATATCATCGCAAACGTAACGTCCGGTAATTCTATCCTTAAGACCCTCGATAGTCTCCTTGCCATCCATGAAGGCCTTAACTACCATTCCGGGAATTTCACCCTTATCTTCGCAACAATCCATCTCACGAATGGAAAGCTCCTGAGATACATCAACCATTCGTCTGGTCAGATAACCGGAGTCTGCTGTACGCAGAGCGGTATCGGACAGACCCTTACGAGCACCATGCGCAGACATGAAGTACTCCAATACATCCAGACCCTCACGGAAGTTGGACTTAATAGGCAACTCAATGGTTCTACCTGTTGTATCAGCCATCAGTCCACGCATACCTGCCAACTGCTTAATCTGCTGATTGGAACCACGCGCACCGGAGTCAGCCATCATGAAGATGTTGTTGTACTTATCAAGACCCTTAAGCAGCACATCTGTCAACTCTTTATCGGTCTCGTTCCAAGTCTCAACTACCGCACGATAACGCTCCTCCTCGGTAATCAGACCTCTACGATAGTTTGCAGAAATCTTATCTACTGTCTTCTGTGCCTCAGCCAACATCTCAGGCTTCTTCTCAGGCACGGTCATATCGGAAATGGATACGGTCATAGCAGCTCTTGTAGAGTACTTATAACCGATTGCCTTTACATCATCCAGAACCTCAGCAGTCTTGGAAGCACCATGGGTGTTAATAACCTTCTCCAGAATCTGCTTCAAGCCCTTCTTACCTACATGGAAATCAACCTCAAGCTTCAGGAACTCTTCGGGATTGCTTCTGTCAACAAAGCCCAAATCCTGAGGCAGAATTTCATTAAAGAGGAATCTTCCCAAGGTAGACTCTACATTACCGGTTACTACTTCACCGTCAGCATTCGTTTTGCTTACACGAACCTTAATCTTGGAATGCAGAGTAATTGCCTTATTCTCATATGCCAAAATAGCTTCATTTACACTCTTGAAGAACTTACCTTCACCCAAAGCACCGGGTCTCTCCTGAGTCAGATAATAGATACCAAGTACCATATCCTGGGAAGGAACTGCCACAGGACCACCATCGGAAGGCTTCAACAAGTTGTTGGGAGACAAAAGCAGGAATCTACACTCTGCCTGTGCCTCAACGGACAAAGGAAGATGCACAGCCATCTGGTCACCGTCGAAGTCCGCATTAAATGCAGTACATACCAAGGGATGAAGCTTAATAGCCTTACCCTCTACCAGAATGGGCTCAAATGCCTGAATACCCAGTCTGTGCAGAGTCGGTGCACGGTTCAGCATTACAGGATGCTCCTTAATAACCTCTTCCAACACATCCCAAACACTGGTGTCCAATCTCTCTACAAGCTTCTTAGCATTCTTAATATTCTGGCTGATGCCTCTTGCCACAAGCTCCTTCATAACGAAAGGCTTAAACAACTCGATTGCCATCTCCTTAGGCAGACCACACTGATAAATCTTAAGTTCAGGTCCAACTACGATAACGGAACGTCCGGAATAGTCTACACGTTTACCGAGCAGATTCTGACGGAAACGTCCGGATTTACCCTTAAGCATATCGGACAGTGACTTCAACGCTCTGTTGCCGGGGCCGGTTACAGGACGACCGCGTCTGCCGTTGTCAATCAACGCATCAACCGCTTCCTGCAGCATACGCTTCTCGTTACGCACGATAATGTCAGGTGCGCCAAGCTCAAGCAGTCTCTTCAATCGGTTGTTTCTGTTGATAATTCTTCTATACAAATCGTTCAAATCGGAGGTAGCAAAACGTCCACCATCCAACTGAACCATAGGACGAAGATCGGGGGGGATTACGGGAACTGCATCCATAATCATCCACTCAGGCAGATTGCCTGAACCGCGGAATGCCTCCACAACCTCAAGTCTCTTGATAATACGTGCTCTCTTCTGACCGGAGGACTCCTTAAGGCCTGCCTTAAGCTCTACAGCCTCTGTCTCCAAATCAACCGCCTGCAGAAGCTCCTTAATTGCCTCTGCACCCATTCCTACACGGAACTTGTTGCCCCAGGTCTCTCTTGCATCCTGATACTCCTTCTCGGAGAGTACCTGCTTGTAATCCAGATTGGACTCACCTGCATCCAATACGATGTAGGAAGCAAAATACAATACCTTCTCCAGTACTCTGGGAGACAAATCCAAAATCAATCCCATACGGCTGGGGATACCCTTGAAGTACCAGATATGTGATACAGGTGCTGCAAGCTCGATATGACCCATACGCTCTCTACGAACGCTAGCCTTGGTAACCTCAACTCCGCATCGGTCACAAACTACACCTTTATATCTGATTTTCTTGTATTTACCACAATGACATTCCCAGTCCTTACTGGGTCCAAAAATTTTCTCACAGAACAGGCCGTCTCTTTCAGGCTTCAAGGTTCTGTAGTTGATTGTCTCAGGCTTCAATACCTCGCCATGGGACCACTCACGAATCTTATCAGGTGATGCTAATCCAATCTTGATTGCATCAAATGTCATAGGCTGGTAATTCTCTACTCTTGTTTCTGACATTTTGGTACTCCCTTCTTTTACAATTCGTCGTCGCCGAAGTCATCATCATCGAATCCGGCATCATCTGAGAAATCATCATCATCTGCGCTTACCAGTTCACCACTGTCTGCGTCAAATTCCTGCGCCTGATAGCCCATCTCTCCCAGAGAGTTGTTGTCGTACTCATCGTACTTACGATCGCCTTCCATCTCGTAACGATAATCTGTATCACCATAGTCGATGGTCTCCATGATTTCAACCTCGGACTGATCCTCACGAAGCACGCGAACATCCAGACCCAAAGCCTGCAACTCCTTAAGCAATACCTTGAAGGACTCAGGAATACCGGAATCAGGAATATTGTCACCCTTAATAATTGCCTCGTAGGTCTTTACACGTCCCACAACATCATCGGACTTAACGGTCAAAATCTCCTGCAAGGTGTAAGATGCACCATATGCCTCCAGTGCCCAAACCTCCATCTCACCGAAACGCTGACCACCGAACTGTGCCTTACCACCCAGAGGCTGCTGGGTTACAAGGGAGTACGGTCCGGTAGAACGTGCATGAATCTTATCGTCTACCAAGTGATGCAGCTTCAAGTAATGCATGTGACCGATGGTTACAGGACTGTCAAAATACTCACCGGTTCTACCATCACGCAGACGCACCTTACCGTCACGGGAAATGGGAACTCCCTTCCAGAGTTCTCTGTGATCTCTGTTCTCAGACAGATACTCCAAAACCTCAGGTAAAAGATCTGCTTTGTATTTCTTCTCAAACTCTTCCCACTCCAGATTTACATAATCATTTGCCAAATCCAGAGTATCCATAATATCACGCTCGTTTGCACCATCGAATACAGGTGTTGCAACGTTAAAGCCCAGAGCCTTAGCTGCAAGAGACAAGTGAATCTCCAATACCTGTCCGATATTCATACGAGAAGGTACGCCCAGAGGATTCAACACGATATCCAGAGGACGTCCGTTGGGCAAATAAGGCATATCCTCAACAGGAAGCACACGGGAAACTACACCCTTGTTACCATGACGACCCGCCATCTTGTCACCTACGGAAATTTTTCTCTTCTGTGCAATGTAAATGCGAACTGCCTGATTTACACCGGGAGACAGCTCATCACTGTTCTCTCTGGTAAACACCTTGGCATCCACAACAATACCATACTCACCGTGAGGAACCTTAAGGGAAGTGTCACGCACCTCTCTAGCCTTCTCGCCGAAAATAGCACGAAGAAGTCTCTCCTCAGCAGTCAGTTCAGTCTCTCCCTTAGGAGTAACCTTACCAACCAAAATATCACCGGCGCGAACCTCAGCACCGATACGAATGATACCTCTGTCATCCAAATCCTTCAGAGCATCATCACCGACACCGGGAACATCACGGGTAATCTCCTCGGGTCCCAACTTGGTATCACGAGCCTCTGCCTCATACTCCTCAATGTGTACGGAGGTGTATACATCCTCCTGTACCAGTCTTTCGGAAAGAAGTACCGCATCCTCGTAGTTGTAACCTTCCCAAGTCATGAAGCCGATCAGAGGGTTCTTACCCAGAGCGAGCTCACCCATGGAGGTGGAAGGTCCATCTGCAATTACCTGTCCTGCCGCTACATGGTCGCCCTTGAATACGATGGGCTTCTGATTATAGCAGTTGGACTGGTTGGAACGGGAGAACTTGGTCAAGTGGAACTCAGCCTTCTCGCCGTCGTCATAAGTCATTCTAATCAAATTGGAAGATACATATGTTACAGTACCTGCCTTCTTGGCAACAACACAGACACCGGAGTCAACAGCGGTCTTAACCTCCATACCGGTACCTACCGCAGGAGCCTCTGTCGTCAAAAGGGGCACTGCCTGACGCTGCATGTTGGAACCCATCAGCGCACGGTTTGCATCATCGTTCTCCAAGAAAGGAATCAGCGCAGTAGCCACAGAGAATACCATCTTGGGAGATACGTCCATATAATCGAATGCAGTCTTGGGATATGCCTGGGTTTCCTCACGGTAACGACCGGAAACCATATTGTTGATGAAGTAACCATTCTCATCCAAAGCCTCGTTTGCCTGAGCTACATGGTAATTATCCTCTTCATCCGCAGTCATATACAAAACTTCCTCAGTGACACGAGGATTTGCTGCATCTGTCTTATCAATTTTACGATAAGGTGCCTCAACAAATCCGTACTCATTGATTCTTGCATAGCTTGCAAGGGAGTTAATCAAACCAATGTTGGGACCTTCGGGAGTCTCAATAGGACACATTCTTCCGTAGTGGGAATAGTGTACATCTCGAACCTCGAATCCGGCACGGTCTCTTGACAGACCGCCGGGGCCCAGTGCGGACAGACGTCTCTTGTGAGTAAGCTCACCCAAAGGATTGTTCTGATCCATGAACTGGGACAACTGGGAGGAACCGAAGAACTCCTTCACAGCAGCCGTTACAGGCTTAATATTAATCAGACTCTGAGGAGAAATATCCTCAGCATCATGAGTAGTCATACGCTCACGCACCACTCTCTCCATTCTGGAAAGACCGATACGATACTGGTTCTGCAAAAGCTCACCAACCGCACGAATACGTCTGTTACCCAGATGATCGATATCATCATCATTACCAAGACCATACTCAAGGTGCATATTGTAGTTGATGGAAGCAATAATATCTTCCTTGGTGATGTGCTTGGGAACAAGCTCATGCACATTCTTCTTGATTGCATCGCCCAACTTCTCAGGATCCTCAGCGTACTCCTCAAGAATCTGTGCGAGAACAGGATAGTAAACTTTCTCACGGATACCGAAGTCCTCAGGATTACAATCAATAAAGTTGGTCATATCTACCATCATATTAGAGAGAACCTTTACATTTCTCTCCTCAGTCTGGATGTATACAAAAGGAACTGCTGCATTCTGAATTGCATCTGCAAGCTCTACAGTTACCTGATCACCGGCACTTGCCAGAACCTCACCTGTGGAAGGATCCACTACATCTGCAGCCAGAATCTGATGTCTGATTCTGTTTCTGAATGCCAGCTTCTTGTTAAATTTATATCTACCGACCTTGGCCAAGTCATATCTTCTGGGGTCAAAGAACATAGCATTGATAAGGCTCTCAGCACTCTCAACACTCAAAGGCTCGCCGGGACGAATCTTTTTGTACAGCTCTAACAGACCCTCCTGATAATTCTCAGCAGTGTCCTTTGCAAAGCTTGCTTCAATTTTGGGTTCGTCTCCAAACACCTCACGAATCTCTTCGTTGGTGCCGATGCCCAGTGCACGAATCAATACGGTAATGGGAACCTTACGGGTTCTATCCACACGCACATAGAAAACGTCGTTGGAATCAGTCTCGTACTCCAACCATGCGCCACGGTTAGGGATTACGGTACTGGAGAACAGTCTCTTACCAATCTTGTCGTGACCGATGCCGTAATAGATACCAGGAGAACGAACAAGCTGGCTTACGATAACACGCTCCGCGCCATTGATTACAAATGTACCGGTCTCAGTCATCAGAGGCAAATCACCCATGAATATCTCATGCTCACTAATCTCCTCTTTCTCCTTGTTGTAAAGGCGCACCTTTACCTTCAAGGGAGCCGCATATGTCGCATCTCTCTCTTTGCATTCCTCAATAGAATACTTCACATCATCCCTGCACAGTTCAAAGTCCACAAACTCAAGACTAAGAGAACCGCTATAATCAGCGATAGGAGAGATATCTCCGAAAACTTCCTTCAAGCCCTCATCCAAAAACCACTGATAGGAGTCCTTCTGGACTTCAATCAGATTGGGCATCTCCAGAACCTCTTTCTGTCTTGAATAACTCATACGCGCAACCTTGTTACCGGCCATAGGACGTATTCTGTTCTTTTCCATTGACATTTCACCCCGTTCTTCTATATTTCTTGGCTCAATCCGGTGCATTTCTGCTCGCGATTGACAGCGAAAACAGCCCTTTTTGACGTTTGGACGCAAAAAGGCCTATTTCCACACAATAGTGCATTTTTCATGATACCACAGACTTGTCAACCCGTCAAGAAAAATTTTCCTATTTTTCATGTTCCCCTGTAGACTTTTGGGACTGGCGGAGATGTAGCTAACATCGATTGAGGGGCTGTAGGTCCTACAAAGGAACGTTCCCGCAGGAGCAACAAGTTGCTCCGTGAAAAGACGTAGCGGCACATAAGATTGCACAGTACGCAATCTAAGTGCCGACGCTTTTCAAGGTCCTATGTAGGACATACAGCCCCAATCGATGATACACATATCCCGCAGTTTAAAAGGTGATAAGGAACAAGATAAAAGTGATAAGACATAGAAGGGCAAAGGTTGTCTTGCGAACCTTGCGGCATGGCGAATCTCCGTAAACCTGAAATTTTGCGGTGATTTTATAATGATAACTAAATTAATCTATCTATATCTTTCCAATCTTCTTACCATTTTTACGCTTTTATAAATCCCCTCTTAGATCCTGTCCTCAAGATGTGCATACTCCCTTATCAACACCTTTTCACACGGAATTCCTTCTAGCACGAAAGGCAACAACTTTGTAATAGTCGGGTGAACCATTCCCTCTTTCCAAGTCTTCCAAAAAATCCCATTCACATATAAATTCCATTCCACACCGTCAATCTTATATTTGCAATCACCGTTTTCGTTCGTATTTGGATACAATTCTAAATACGCTCCATATGCCTTATTAAAGTAATCATACTGATATTCATAATCCCATTCTATTGCTTCGGGATTGTACGATTTCCCACCGGGGTTTTTATGTTTGCGTAATTTATGGTTTGCATATCTTGTGTATGCCTCCTCATCCTCTGGACTTTTCGTTGCGTTCTCGCGAAAAAATTCCTCAATACGTTTGCTAATAACCGTCACAAGTTGCTTTTCTGTCATTCCGTTTGTAATAATTCCATATTCTTTTGCCATATTCATTTACCTCCCAATCATTGTTATGAAAATTCAAATTCATACGTGCTTTCAATATCTCCGCAAGACTGAAACTTTCGCTTGCCAACTCATTTATAAAGCATTCCAATATACAAAGAAAATCAGCACACATCCCCATGCATTTCCCGTTTTCTTGCGAACCATCAACATACCATAAATCAAAAATATTGTACACAACATTTCAATAATGGCATCGGGCGTTACACCTATTGCACCATGCACAACAATACACATTATTGCACAAACAAATGCTCCCCAGTCCCAAAATCTGCTCTTTGACGGAAAACGCTCACTAATTTTGTCTGAAATGACAACATAATTGAATCCTTCAAAAAAACCCCAACATATAGCAATAATTAACATTCCTACAATGTTAAAAGGGAAACTGCTCCTCACCACTTCATATGTAATATTAACATCAGAAAACGGGAACCATGCATGAACATTTCCAGCAATTAAGTTATATACAAAATCAGGAACACAACATAATACACTCAATGCTAAGGTTAATACCAGTTTTTTACTATGTAGTCCATATGTGAAAAAACTTTCCTTTCGAATAATTGAAACAATAGATATTCCCAAACCAGCAAGCCCGAACTGGAATAGCCCCCCCATAAATAATACCCTTAAAACTATATTAATATCGGGATTATAAGCAATTCCATTTATTTTACTGTTAAAAACCATATATATTCCCAAACTTAACATGGAAATTATCAAGATAATCCACAAATCAATATCTAGTTGTTTTTTTCGCTCTTTCGTTAACATTTTTTCCTCCATCAACCTCAAATAATCACATGCTTTTATTCCTCATCTCAAGGCTGAATCGCATCTAGTCACCTTGAGTATTTCTACTCATAATATCAGCTTCAATATCCTTTAACATTAAGTAGTATTCCCCAAACACATCCGACTCTGTCGTTGGCACAATTCTCTTAATAATCTTTTTATCAGATGAATTCCAGTCTCCAGAATATATACAATATAAACCTATCGGACCATAGTAATCTAATTGAGACATATCTATAATCCCTAGCCCAGCCACTTCAAAACGCCTAGGATTATCTAACTCATTCACTTTAATTCCATGTGCTAAATCTTCAAGCTGTAAAGCATATACTTTTTGTTTCATTTCATTATATGTCATAAATAATGTCCCTCAACCGACTTCAAATCTTTGCTTTTCGGAATTCTCTATTTTCTCCCCCTCTTTCCAGCCGATTTACTTCTTCGACAACAAATTCGAAAAATATTGTGCTGCAATAGCATATTCCATATCATCCTCTATATACATAACGATAGGATTATTCTCCTCATCTTCTTCGACCTCATAAAGCATATAGCTTTGAGAAAAATCCAATTGCTTTTCTCCTTTAAGTGGAAGCAGTGCAAAATATTTTTTATTATTAACCTCAAAATAAGAATAAACTCCGCATTCCATACTCGTTCCATCTTCATATGGAAGTGTCACAATAATGTCCTCTAACTTTTTCCCCTTAAAATCCATAGTATACTCTCCCAAAACTTTATCACAAATTCATTTTCCTGTTTTCATTAATTATATATCCTCTTTATCAACAACACAATTCCCAAACTGCTTAATCAAATTGAAGATTTTTTATTTTATGGAATTGGGAGATGTAGAATCGGCATGGGTGTGGTGCATGGATTTTTATGTCCTATGGGAAGGGATTAGTATTTCTTAGTATCTCTATCAACACACCAGCAATCTGCGAACAGGATGTTCGCAGAAGTCGCATCCGCGCATGGATGCGCGTTTGCGACGGTTGCGAGAGCTTTCATGCAATCAAACGGAGATACTTAGAAATACTTATCACTGTACATCGGCATAAAAATCCATGCACCACACCCATGCCGCTCCCCCATCCCCCAATCCTCAAAACAAACAGCCCCCGCAATTTGCGGGGGCCACAGTTTTTAATGTAAAGATTGAATTACTTAAGGGTAACCTTAGCGCCAACTTCCTCAAGCTTCTTCTTGATCTCCTCAGCCTCTTCCTTAGAAGCAGCCTCTTTGATAACCTTGGGAGCGCCATCTACAGCGTCCTTAGCTTCCTTCAGGCCAAGACCGGTGATCTCACGAACAACCTTGATAACCTTAACCTTCTCAGCGCCAGCCTCAGTAAGCTCAACGTCGAACTCTGTCTTCTCCTCAGCCGCATCAGCAGGACCTGCTGCTGCAACTACAACGCCTGCTGCTGCAGATACGCCGAACTCTTCCTCACATGCCTTTACAAGGTCATTCAACTCTAATACGGTCAACTCTTTGATAGCATCAATCAATTCCTGTGCTGTTAACTTAGCCATTTTAATTTCCTCCATTTTTCATTTTAAAATTTAGTATTTGTTTCGTTGTTTTATCGGGTATCACCCGATGGTCGTGATTACTCCTCTACAGGAGCCTCAGCAGGTGCTTCCTCAGATGCAGGTGCTGCACACTCGGATGCGCCACCTTTTTCTGCCAACTGATTCATAACACGAGCGAAGTTGGTGATAGGGCTCTGCAAGCTGCCAAGCAACTTGGAGATGAGTACGTCTCTGGAAGGGATGCTTGCAATTGCTGCCATTCCCTTATCATCGTAAACGTTACCCTCAACTACACCAGCTTTAATCTGAAGCTTATCTGCCTTCTTAGCGAACTCAGCAAGTACTCTTGCAGGAGCAGTTGCGTCCTCATTAGAGATTGCAATTGCGCTAGGGCCCTCCAAATAGGGAGCCAGGCCTTCAAAATCAGTACCCTGGAATGCACGGGTCATGTAGGTGTTCTTGTACACCTTGTAGACAACTCCTGCCTCACGCAGACTCTTACGAAGCTGTGTGTCCTGCTCAACAGTAAGTCCACGGTAATCTACCAGAACTACAGACTGAGCATCTTTAATCTTAGCAGAAATCTCTTCTACGATGGGCTGCTTTAATTCAACCTTTGCCATTTTTTTACCTCCTTATAGATTTAGTGCCGAAGGAGTTTACGTCTTAGGCATCACATCTGCGAAAGCAATGTGCTTCACCTTTATGAAGTAACAGGCTTCGCCTTATACTAAAAAACGCCCTCCAAGACAGGAAGACGTAGTTAATTACATAATAAACTCGCTCCTCGGTAGGCGCTACGCTTACGTCCATTCTCCCAACGACCTGAAAGGTCGTTTGGACACCTACTGTCTTCGGCTTGGTTTTATAACCTTGAACACTTTACCACAGATTTGTGGCCGAGTCAATAGTTTTAAATTAATTTTTAAGATAATTTTTAAAAGAGCTCCAACCTTTCGATTGAAGCTCTCTTCATACACGTGTGATTTAGAACTTTGCTACGCTCACTTTTACGCCAGGACCCATGGTACTGGTCAAAGTGATGCTTCTCAGATACTGACCCTTAAGTGCGCTAGGCTTAGCCTTAACGATAGCATCCATAAGTGCATTGAAGTTCTCCTGAAGAGCTTCCTCAGTAAAGGATGCCTTACCTACGGGAACATGCACGATGTTGGTCTTGTCCAGTCTGTACTCAATCTTACCAGCCTTGATATCTGCAACAGCCTTGGTTACATCCATGGTTACAGTACCAGCCTTGGGGTTGGGCATCAGACCCTTAGGTCCCAAAACCTTACCAAGACGACCAACTACACCCATCATGTCAGGGGTAGCTACTACTACGTCGAAATCCAGCCAACCGTCATTCTGAATCTTAGGAATCAGCTCCTCGCCACCAACATAGTCAGCACCTGCAGCCTCAGCCTCGGTCAACTTATCGCCCTTTGCAAAAACCAAAACCTTAACAGTCTTACCAGTTCCGTTGGGCAGTACAACTGCACCACGAATCTGCTGCTCAGCGTGACGTCCGTCACAACCGGTTCTGATGTGTACTTCAATAGTCTCATCAAACTTAGCAACAGCAGTCTTCTTTACCAATGCAATAGCCTCAGAGGGCTCATACAGAGTTGCGCGGTCTACAAGCTTTGCAGCCTCGCTATATTTCTTACCATGTTTCATTTACTTTACCTCCTAGGTTCTAGCGGCAATTTCACGAATTGCCTCCCAACTAATTGTTATTAATCTTCTACTACAATACCCATACTACGTGCAGTACCGGCAATCATGCTCATAGCTGCCTCAAGGCTTGCTGCATTCAAATCAGGCATCTTCATCTCAGCGATTTCCTGAACCTTTGCCTTGGAAATGGTAGCAACCTTGTTCTTGTTAGGAACGCCTGAACCGGACTTAATGTTGCAGGCCTTCTTCAACAATACTGCTGCAGGGGGAGTCTTAGTAATGAAACTAAAGCTTCTGTCTGCGTATACAGTGATGACAACAGGGATGATAACGTCACCCTTGTCTGCGGTTCTTGCGTTGAACTGCTTAGTGAATTCAACGATGTTAACGCCATGCTGACCCAATGCAGGACCAACAGGGGGAGCCGGTGTAGCTTTGCCGGCAGGAATCTGTAATTTGATATATCCTTCTACTTTCTTTGCCATTGTGGCACCTCCTATAATGTGGTAAACTGGCGCAGGAACTTTGTTCCCGCTCCCACTCGGAATGTCTGCAGTAAACTGCCAAACACATTCCTCTTGTTACTATTATATTTACCGGCGAACCGGAAAATATCTTGTTGAAAAATTGCTCTGAAAACCTATTACAGTTTTCTCACTTCTGCGAAGCTAATCTCCACAGGTGTTTCACGTCCAAACAGCTCTACATTGATTGTTGCGGTCTGCTTGTTATAATCAAGCTTCTGAACCACACCCACCGTATCCTTCCAGACACCGGCAACCACTGCAATGCTGTCTCCCTCAACGAAGTCGATGGACACAGTATCTGTCTTAATACCCAAGGGCTTCATCTCAGCTTCCGTAAGGGGAACCGGTTTACTTCCCGGTCCTCCAAATCCGGTAACCCCACGGGTGTTGCGAACAACATACCAAGTGTCATCGTTCATCTCCATATTAAGAAGAACATATCCGGGGAACAGCTTCTTAGAAACAGTCTTCTTTACACCGTTCTTAAGCTCCACAACATCCTCCATAGGAACTCTTACTTCCAAAATCTGCTCTGCAAACTGAGGATTGTTCTCGATGGTCTTCTCAATATTGGCTTTGACCTTATTTTCATATCCGGAATAGGTATGAACTACATACCACATTGCCTCTGCCATACAATCACCCTCGCTATTATAAAGATGTCAGGAAATTCACGCCATACTGGAAAGCATAATCCAGCACTGCAATCAGAACTCCCACTACAACGGAAATAACAACTACCGCTACAGACTGCTTCAAAGTTGACTGTTTGTCGGGCCATGTGATTTTCTTGAACTCAGACTGTACACCCTTAAAGAAACTGGGCTTAGTCTGCTTTTCTGCGGAATCTCCCATAATCCACCTCCAACTTATTTGGTTTCTTTGTGCATAGTATGCGCCTTGCAGAATCTACAATACTTCTTGGTCTCCATTCTGTCAGGATGGTTCTTCTTTTCCTTAGTTGTATTGTAGTTGCGCTGCTTGCACTCGGTACATGCCAATGTAATCTTTGTACGCATTTTTCTACCTCCACGTGTTTTTTAAGCATAAAAAAAAGACCTAAAATCTTATCTCGCTTGAATACTATATCACAGGAAACCATCTTCGTCAACTGATTTTTTCCTGTTTTTCGGACTTTTTCATTGATTTCCCGCAAAAAAATCTTGTTTCTTCTTATTTTATGTGCTACACTATATTTACAAAAGTGGGATATTGCCGATATCATTTGGTTTATTTCTATAACTAATAACAGAATACCAATTCTGCGAAAACGGATTTTCGCGGATTCGTATATGCCCAGGCCCGAGTCAAGGAAGAAAGGAGGCGTGGCAATGAATAATGTTCTGAATACAGTCTACAACAACTATTTGTCTACCTATACACCCAAGGCACTGACGCGCTATGATACGCATAAAAAGTCAGAGCTTCGCGGTGTATACAATTCCATTGTCAAACAAAATAAAGACGCTCCCTGGTATCTTCCTACCACCAGCAAAGAAACACAAAACTATGCTGTTGATTTGAAAGAAAATGCACGTGCACTCTACAATACGATTGCAGGACTGGGGGGGTTGGAGAAAGAAGGCCTTCTTAATAAGAAAACAGCCTACTCTTCCAACGAAAATATTGTAACAGCTAACTTTATAGGAGACAAGGTAGCTGAGGATTCTGCACCTGAGTTTCAAATGGCCGTGAACGCTTTGGCTGTTCCACAGACAAACACCGGCACATTTCTTCCCGATGAAGAAATCGACCTCCCTGCAGACACTTACTCCTTTGACGTGTCTATCAATGACATGAATTACGAGTTCCAGTTTGCAATCACCGACGGTGAGACCAACAGAGATGTTCAATCCCGACTGGTACGATTGATTGGCAATTCCGGCATCGGCATCAAGGCCTCTTTGATTGAATCCGATGAAATGACTGCTTTGCAATTAACGTCCGAAGCCACAGGACTTCCTCTTGATGAGGATAAAATTTTCCGCATTTCGGACGACCACACAAGCAAAGCTGCCGGCACAGTAAGTTACTTTGGACTGGATTCCATCAGCCAACAGCCTGCCAATGCTCAATTTGTATTGGATGGAGAAGAGTGCGTTGCCACCACCAATCATATCACCATCGATAATCTCTTTGAAGTGGAGTTTGTAGGGATTAGCGAAGCAGACGAAACAGTGACTTTAGGTTTAAAAGCCGATGCGGACTCTCTGGCTGATAATGTTTCCCGCTTACTGGGTGGTTATAACAGCTTTATGCAGGCTGCTTCATCCTACTTAGAATCACAATCCCGAAGCAGCAATCTCGTCAAAGAATTAAAGGGCATCGCTTCTTACTACGGTGATTCCATGAACTCCACCGGACTTACCATGACCGATGACGGAACACTCCAGATTAATGAGACCGTATTAAGGGAAACTGCATTACAGTCTGAGGATATTACAGAGACCTTTTCATATCTGAAAGACTTTTCCGATTCCTTACTTAGAAAGAGTCGTCAGGTTTCCTTAAATCCAATGGATTATGTCAATCGTACAGTGGTAGCCTACAAGAATCCGGGCCGTAGCTATGTGAGCCCCTACAATACAAGCGCATACAGCGGCATGATGTTCAACAGCTATTGTTAACCTTTTATTATAGATCTGAATTCTTATATGATTTTAAAAGAGGATGTTCCTTTCAGTCACTTGACTTAGGAACACCCTCTTTTTTAAACTCACTTTTTCTTCCCCTTATTCTTATACTTGTCAATCTGGGCAAAATCTTCCATCAAATCCAAAACTTTTTCTCGTCCCTCCTGGTTCAGCTTGGTATAACTAGTCATCACACGATTCTCTATCAGCTTTGCCCCCAATTCCTCACTGTCATCTAAAGGCGAAAAATCCACAGGATTTAAGTTCAGTTTATCGCACATTTTAATGACTGTTCCATATGCCATGCCATCAATACCACGCTCCAGCGCAGTTACCAAGGTACTGTACGGAATACCCATCTCCAACGAGAACTGGCGCACGCTACGATACTGCCTCAGAATCTCCCTCTTCAAAACTTCTGCTTTCTTCATTTGGCAACCTCCGGATTCCTATTGTATTTCTTTTGGTACACTATACGATTTTTAGAAATCCTTTGCAAGAGCTTTGAGCAAAACTTAATAAAATTATTAGAAATGTATTCCATTCTTTAGATGTAAACCTTGCACATCTCCAGTGCCGATGCTATCACAGCATCCATATCATAATATTTGTACTCTCCTAATCGGCCTCCAAAAATCACCTTTGACTCTTGAGCAGCCAATTCTTTATACTTTGCATAAAGCGCAGCATTCTTCTCATCATTAACCGGATAGTACGGTTCATCTCCCTGTTTCCATTCCGAACTATATTCTCGGCTGATAATAGTCTTGGGCAAATCATTTCCTGACTCATCCTTACCAAATTCAAACCATTTATGCTCAATAATTCTGGTCCAGGGAGTTTCTCTGTCTGTATAATTCACTGCTGCATTTCCTTGGAAATTGGGAATATCAAGCAGTTCGTTCTCAAAGCGAACGGATCTGTATTCAAGACATCCCAGACGATACCCAAAGTAAGCATCAATTGCGCCAGTGTAAACGATGCTTTCAGCAAGCGCATCATATTCCTGCTTGTGTTCCAGATAATCAATACCCAAACGAACCTCTATACCATCCAGCATATTCGCAACCATCTGCGTGTATCCGCCCATAGGAATTCCCTGATACAAGGCATTGAAATAGTTATTATCGTACGTGAGACGCACCGGCAGACGCTTAATGATAAAGGCCGGCAATTCACTGCACTCTCGCCCCCATTGCTTCTCGGTATAGCCTTTTACCAACTTCTCATAAATATCACGACCAACCAAAGAAATTGCCTGTTCCTCTAAATTTTGAGGCTCTCCCGTAATCTCTTTTCTCTGCTCTTCGATTTTGGCGGCAGCCTCCTCCGGAGTTACCACTCCCCACATTTTATTAAAGGTATACATATTAAAAGGCATGGAGTAGAGCTCGCCCTTATAATTGGCTACCGGAGAATTAGTAAAACGATTAAATGTCGCAAACTGATTCACATAATTCCACACTTCCGTATTGTTGGTATGAAAAATATGAGCTCCATACTTGTGTACATTGATTCCTTCTGTTTTCTCCGTATAAACATTTCCCGCAATATGAGGACGCTTATCAATTACCAAAACCCTTTTACCACACTTTTGAGCTTCATGGGCAAATACTGCACCATATAAACCGGCTCCCACTACAAGATAATCATATTTATTATTCATAGGTTAATGCCCTCCTAATATATGTAACTTCTTTAGTAACTGTTTTTCTAACTCCAGGACAAGTGATTCCCTCAAAATATTCAGCATCAACAAATAGCTGCCCATAAACAAAACAACTGCTACAACTAACACTCCCAAATCCCCAATGCTCAATTGCTTTACCCATAAGGATGCAACCACTCCTGCAACAAGTGCAATAAATATTTTCCAATAATCCACCTGCAAATATGCCTCTTTGACATGATTTCGTAGCACCAGCACCTGAAATACCCAGACTACAATCTCCGCCACAAGAGTTCCTATGGCTGCACCTGCCGAAGCCATTTTGGGAATCAACAGTATGTTGATAATCAAATCTATTACTGCACCTGCCGCCACAGAATACAAAACATACCGTTCCTTGCCCAAAGGAACCAGTATCTGAAATCCCATAATATTGGTCAAACCAATCAGTAACAGCGTCGGCATGATGATCATCATAGGAACTATAGCTCCCTCATAAGCCTCCCCCGAAAGACACATAATCGTTTCTCTTGCAAACAGCATAAAATACAACAGCAGTGGCATTGCCAAAAGAAACACAAACCTTATTGCCATTTTGGTAATTTCACGAAATTTATCCCACAGCTTCTGCTCTACATAATAGGAAGCTCTGGGAAGCAACACCGCCCCCAGCGAAGTTACCAAACCCACCAGAACATTTTTTATTCTCACTGCCGCATCATAATAACCTACATCCGTATCCGTTTTCATAAAACCCAACATAGCAACATCCAGATTTGTATAAACCGTTGTCGCACAAGCCATGGCAAAGAACACTGCTATGGGCTTCAAATGTTTTTTGAATTCATATTTACCTACAGGCCGCAGAGAAATATATCTATGCACATTTATAAAATTCAAAAAATTGGATGCAGATGCAGCAAATAGCGTCAACCCGCCATATACCACATAATCCTCCGGTGAATGCACCAATGCAAAGATACCCAACATTGCAATACACTTAAACACAATGGAGCGAATCGTAATATAAGTATACTGTTCCAAACCCTTATACATCCACTCCACGCCAATAGTATTAAGCACTATGGAAAGACTCATAATAAGAAACAAATTCCTATCGGCTCCCAAACGCGGCACAACAAGTAGCGCAATTAAAAAACCAATATATGCAACCATACAGGTTCCTACATTAATAATCAATATTTCCTGTACCGTCCGGGTCAACGCTTTTCTATCATCACGCACCTTTGCACATGCCCTTATCCCGTAAGTTGGAACACCCAACTGCGCAAACATTGCAAAGTAAGATATAATCGAGGCTGCGAAAGAAACCTTCCCGGTTCCCACGGGCATAATAATCCTTGTGACATAGGGAATCGTCAGCAAAGGAAAAACAAATGATGACATTGTCAGAATAGCATTCATGATAAAATTCAATTTTAGAGATTTTTGATTTGTTTCACCCATTTACCTAATACCTTTTAGATTTCTTGTTTTCCAATAACCGAAACCAAGTAATAATTGCCGCAATAATAAAGAACGGAACATACAAAATAAGATACCTCGCCCGCGCTTCAGTCAAATAAGTAAACAAAATAATACCTATTAGGGATAACACTAGCGTTGTAATCAACTTGTCCTCCTTCCGACCAAAAGCTACCCCCACTGAAAACACAAGCACTGTAATCCAAAACATCTGACATACTGTAGACAATATACCATAGCGTGAACCATATGTATAATACAAACTTTTCAAAAATGGTGCAATCACTTCATTTTTATTATCATATACCAAATCGAAGAAACCGCCCTCATGTCCCCACGCAAAGGTTCCATCATTAAAAATCACAAGAGACTTTCTCCACATATGCTCCAAAAATCCCCCAACTCTATATGCTTCTAACCGCTGTCTGATAACCTCAAGCTGAGCCTCACGTCTTTCTTCCTTAAAAGGAATGCTCTTTGAAAGCTCTTCATCCGGTCCATACCACGCTCCATCCTTTGCCGAATTTAATCCAATCATAACAACATGCAAAGCACCCACGTCTGCTTCCGGATCAATGTTTAAACCTGTCTGTCTCACTATACAATGAAAAATACTGGTATATAACAAGATACTCAACAGACTAATACCCAAAATCATTGCTGCTGTCTTTAATTTTTGTCGATTTACCTCCCTGACGCACTCCAATACTTCAACAATAATAATTGCGATAACAATCACAACTACCGTTGCCTTCATTTTGATTCCCCAAAAAGATAAGGTTATAATTCCGAACCACTTAAGATAGATGGACTTTTTATTTGAAAGCAACTGATAAAGTCTCAATATGGCAATCGGAAAAATCAATCCCATTATATCCGTATACGTAACAACATTCCACCCGGATAAGCCAATTAAAATCACATAGATAGACCAACCGAGCCATGCAAACTTATGAAATTTTGTATACTCAAGTACAATTTGAAACAAAAGCTTTCCGGTATATGCTGAAAGTATACATTGCATCAAAATGACAGAATAAAGACCTTTTTCTGCACCCAAGCCAATTACATCATTTATCTTTAAAACAAACGTGTATATTGCAACTATCAATTGATTACAGGTATAAGTAGAAAAATAAGCATCCGCCACCGAATCTGTCAAACCATCTTTAAACATCTGTGCATACTTAAACACAACCCACGCATCCCACTGCTGTGAGATAAAAGTGATATTTGTAAAAATATAGCATTGACACAAAAACAACACAATTGTTGCATGATTAATATTAATTTGTTTAAAGCAGTTTATAACTTTCCCCCAAATCACTTGCAACATTGCAATTGCACAAACACCTAGAGGAAACAAGACTATATTGGGCAATAAAAAGTTTGTTTTACAGGTATAGTTAATATTAGAAAAGAAATTTATTGCAAGAATAAGAATCCCCAGTATAAAAAAAATAATATATATTGCCTGATTCAACACCGAATACACTTTTGTTTTCATTTTACTCTTCCACCAATCCACCAGAAGTCACACCCACACTACTTCTTAAACATTTCCGTAAAACCGGTATACTGTTACGTATCCCCATGCCCCCAGTTTTTCATATCCATTTATATTGGGGCAACTTGCCGTCACATTATCTATAACCGATTGATGATTGCACGAATTCGTAACATATAAAATAAATTCCGTATTATTCCTACATTCCGAATCATTCAACATTCCTAAGTTTTTTTCCTTAAAGAAAGTTACACTATTATACTTTTGTACATCATAAAAAGAGGGCTGCATCTTCCATCTGGAATCATATACATAAATACAATCTAATGAAGCATTTGCCTCTGCCACCTGCAATATTGGTTCGCTTGTCTTCTGCAAATTCCCCCAAGGCGCGTTTTTCCAACTATTCACGGTCATCACCGCCAAGACCAATACTAATATAAATTTATATTGTGTAGTAGCTATTTTTTTAATTCCCATATAAAGCAGTGCAACAATTCCGGCAACCACCACCGCATAAATCGGTTGCTGATACCGTTCTGTAATGTAAACTGCTATTTTGGAAACCGTTATAAAATAGAACAATGCAGGAAGCAAAAACAATGCCCATCGAGCTTTCCGCTCCATTACTGACTGATTGCTCCTGCCATGCTTTACATGCTCATTCGTCAACCAACGTATTGCCATTCCCAATCCCCAAAGAACTATTACATAAGTTAACATCCCACCAAAAATCTGTTCATTCAAAAAACCATAAAAGCTTTTTATCCGACTCCAAAATTCCGCAGCAGAACCTTCCTCAAAATTGCTAATTGACTGTTGTCCTCTTTGTCCCGAACCTAACACATGCTCCAGCATAGGTGGAAAAATCAGTAGCGAAAGTCCACCGGCAACCGCCATGGTTACCACTAAGCTAATTGCCTCTTTCCACTTCTTTGCAATCAAGAAATAAATTCCCAATACAAGACACAGATAAAATAAGTAAACAACAAAATAGTAATGCGTTAATGCTCCAACCACAGAAAGCATTCCTGTAACTATCCAGAATTTTAACGAATAGTTCTCATTTACCTTTTTGACAAACAAATAAGTAATTGCTGTCACCTCAAACATAACCATGACATACATTCTCAAAAAAGCAGTTGTATCTAAAATACAGGAAGAACATACAAAGAACACCGAAGCTGCATTTACCAAAAACCTATCTTCTGTCATTAAATACAACAACTTACGCATCACAAATAAAGCCAACACTGCAAATATGATATTTACAATCCCGGTATACCATATGCTATACTCTCCAGGAAAAAATGAACAGATTGTGTGAATCAAAACATAATATATCGGCGGATGGACATCCATCTCCTGATTTACCCACACATTGGAATAGTCAAAACAATATCCCTCCTCTGCGGTTATATACTGTAACCAAGGAGTACCTGCGTCAACATATGTAAATCCATCCTGCACAGACATAGACGTTGATTGATTATAGACATTATTGGCTAATCCATAAGAAAACACTTCATCTATATGTAAACTTTTCTTTTGTGATAACGTCAAGATGATTCCTATAACAAAAAAGATATATAAAGCTAAAATTTTCCAATTATCAATGCGTTTATGCTTCATTCCCTTATCTCCCATATATGTATGCACCTGCTTTATGTATTTCAGACGGACCTCTTTTCTACAATAGCACTCAACAAACAATCCTTGTTTGCAACAGCATATTAGCCATCTTATAACTTAGCCAAATATTCTTCCCACTCCCCCTCTCGATTTTGCCTCTGATTTCGCTCTTCTCCTGTTCTTCCTTTGCCCAATCATCCAACCCTTTACACATATTGTACCCTCCTTCATTTTCATATTCATCAAGTTTCTCTAAAAGTGATGCATTGTCCGTCATAATTGCTATCGCTTCAGCAGTCTCTCTCTCCAAATGACTATAGTTCTTGTCCCGTAATAGCTTCTTCAATTTTTCCTTGTCATTCTTACAGGAAATTGCCTGCAAAAGCTGTCCCAGTTCTGTCTTAAATATGGTAAAATCCACATAACGGATATCATCCGGCTTGAGCATGGAACCATCTATCACTTGCATCCCTTGATGCAACACCACATTTACCAAATCTGCAAATTTATTTGGATCCTCCAAATAATCATACATTGCATCATCCTTTTTACCCATAGGCATCCTCCTTCTGTGGAGGCCTCTCCAGTCCTCCGTCTTCTTATTTTCTTGTATTCAAGTGATTCGACGGCAGAACTGCCATTGATTTATTTAGAACAAATCAGAACTTATTGACTTGAATTAAGATAGATTAATTTTATTATAGGTCTTCTGAAAAGTCAACGTCGTTTCAGAAAAATCTTCTGTTCTTAAAAGCTTCTTTCATCCCGAACGTCCGGAGAGCTTCCTCTCTGAGCTCATGGGCGAACCCATACATATTGAAAAGGTTCTTCCCCATGAAGGCATCCGCATGGTCGAAGAAGCCAGCATTGTCATCATGGACATTCTTGTTCGGCTTGCAAACGGTTTCCGAGTAAAAGTTGAAGTATTGCACAACTGGAAGCTACTACCAAGCCCTAATTTATACATGAATTAACTGTTATCAATAAACACTTTTGTACCAAGCGGTCGCTCAGCTACCTCTGTCACCGTTTTGACAACATCTGGGGATTCAAAGTTTTTTAGGCTCTACCCTTTTTAGGGGCTTTTTGAAGTGTTTTTTATGCCAGACCCTAACGACAAACCCTAAAGAACTTTGATTATTCCAACATCTGTAAAGACGAAGCCTAAAGCACGCAGTGCGCAGAATAAAACAATATCTTAAAGGGACTGGATTCACAAATCAACCAATCCCTTTGTTCTGTCTTTTACCTTCCAAATAACGTATTGATAGCATCACTTAATGTATTGGTATTGGAACGATAATCTCCTGCCGTTTTAGAGAGAGTGAATCCATATCTTTCATCCTCATTAAACACTATCTTATAATGAGTACCTACTTCTATTGAAAATCCCCGTTCTATAAGCTGACGCTTTTTCTGATTGTTTAAATTACATGATTTATCTATAATTTCTCGTAAACACTCTGCTATTTCTTCTGCCTTACCCGTCTGTACATTAGAATCCAACAAATCTTTAAGAACATGAAATTTTCTGGAAATAACCAAATTAGGATCCGAATCCATAAGATTCTTTTCTTTATCTAAAACCCTAAGAATTATATCCAAAATCTCACCTTCATACAATTCCGGTTCCGTTGACTCAAGACTTACACTTTCTGTAAACGAACAATTTCCCGACTGTTCAAAACGATATTCATAAGTTTGCAACTGACTCGCTTTCTTCGCTAAAGATGCATTCAAATCCTTTATTTTTTCTTCTAGTTCCATTATATGATATTCTAATTCGTCAATATGTTGTTTTTTTAGTTCATCCTCCGACTCTGCCTCCTTCAATAGTTGCTGATATAAACCAAGTAATTCCGGTGTTTCTTGATTCTCTGATTGCAACTGTGCGAATTGCACCTTCATCCATGAATATTCATCTTCAATCCTTGTCATAAGAATCTTTTGCTGAACCCACTTTTCTATAAAAAGACGCATTTCATTCAAAGAAGTATAATTGTCCGGAATTACCCTATATGAGTTATGCCTTCCATAAAATATATCCACCGCCCCTGCATAAGGATTTCTGCCTTCAGTCTCCTTTCTTACCAGAGCCGCTACTTCTTTTGCTTCTACTACAACATGTGCAATTCCAGATAAATTTTGAGCCATCTCGTCAAAATCAATCGGTTTATCAATCGCATATCTTGGATATGTAACATATACAATCGGCATAAAATATGAAACTTCATGCGTAATCAACTTGCGCGCAATTTCAACATTCTCAGATGTAATCACATAAGGCTTATCCGATACCGAAATATCTCCATCCATACCACCATAACCGTCTTGAACTACTTGCTTAAGTACACGCGGTTTATTAAATCTGTCCGGCATTTTAATCGACATATCTGAAGCATCAGAATAAAGCTGTATTGCCAAAATATTTCCGTTTTCTGTTTTTCTAAACACATAATCATTTGTCCATATTACGCCTCTACTAAGACTTACAAGCCTTACCGTCACAACATCCGAATAATTAGCTATTTCCAAGCTATCTGTGCCAACGCTAAGAGAAAATTTCTGCTGTCCATCATAAACAAAATCACCAAACTGATAATTGGCATTACTGCTAAGCCACTCAACAATTAATTCTATAAACACATCATTAGTTAATTTTTCATTTGTAATTAATTTGGTAGAAAAAATAAGCATAACCAATCACCTCTTTTGTATTTTGCTTTAATTATACCATTTTTCTCTATCATTGCAAATATTCAAAATCAAATTAAATATATTTTCTTTACGAACTGCATACTTATGTATGACTACCCGTACAATAAAGGGACTGGCCTCATCAACCAGTCCCTTACCATATTTCTCAGCAATATTGCCACAAATCCAATAGCATTTTATAAGTCGTAAAAAATCTTAGGTTCCTTCACATCCGCTTCAATCCCGTCTAATATCTTCTTGATTGTATCATAGTACAGCTTTGCAGACTCTTTTTTATAATACGGATTGACCGGCTCAACCTCCTGATATGCTTTCTTCACAAATTCCATCGCATCTACAATTTCATTTGTACTACATTTTACATCTATTACGGAATTGCCCCTCACTCGTCCCTTTTGCCTGTCTCCAATATTTATGGTATAAATACCCAGACTGGGAGCCTCTATAATACCGGAGGAAGAATTACCAATCAAACAGATAGCATTTTTCAAAAGATAATGGTAGGCATCAGTATGCAAATTCTCATAATAACAGGCATTCTCATGGGAATCCACAAAATTCTTAACCGTCTCTCTTATAATATCCGAATGGGTATCTGCATTTGTTCCTAAAAATACAAATCTCATATCCTTGTATTGACTAACTGCCGCAAGTAATTCATTGACCTGCACCAAAACGTCTACATTTGTCAATGTTTCCGGATGGAACAAAATCACACAATATTCCTTTGGCTGCATACCCTTTACATCCTCAGGAACGTTATTTTCATCAATAAACAGGCAATTTTCAGCCCCCAATGCGCCTAAATAAAACACACGTTCAGGCTGTTCTCCCAATTGTATCACACGTCTTCTATACTCCTCGGTTGCCGTAAAATGATACAGACTCATTTTGGTAATTGCATGACGGATAAATTCATCATAATTGCCATAAGTCGCTTCTCCGCCATGAATATGCAAAATCGGAATCTTCTGCATTGAAGCGGCAATTGCCACAGAAAGCATTTCATAACGATCTCCCAGAATAATCAACAAATCAATATCTGTATTCGCAAAATATTCTGCAAATTTATCCTGAGTCACAGCCATAGAATGTAATACTTTAATGTTCGATGAAGTATCAATCGGAATTTCTATTTCTGCGCCAACAGTAAAGCCGTCTTTATATATCAAATCGACCTGATGGCCAAATGTATTTTTTAAAAGTGCTCCTGTGACCAGAATCGTCAACTCAATTTCTTCATCCCCATGCATTAACGCAAGGAAATTTCTCATAATACCATAATCCGCTCTCGACCCGGTAACAAATGAAACCTTTTTCGTACTGCTCATATTCCACTAATACCTCTCTCAATCTGCATTTTCCAGTCTCTTTTGCATACATATTTTTGCAAGTTCATAATCAAGACCATCGTCTATGTCAACCGAGTCAAAGGCACTCATTTTATATGCAAGGGTCTTACTTCCAAAAAAATGTTTTCGTAGCAAATATGCTTGAGGCTTTGCAATGAAAATCGCTCCGTTCGGACTGTAATCCTTAAACCCCTGCCTTTTATAATTTGAAAAATCCTCATCAAAATATTTAAGGCTTTCATCCTCATCAATGGGATTAACTAAGGCTTTACAATGCTCTGCCTCTTTTACCGATACAAGAAAATCAAAGTCATTCATTTTATCCTCAAAAGCCTGGACTGCTTCCGCAACATGTTTGCTGTTGCGCATTGGTGATGTGGGCTGCAGCAGAACAAAATAATCAATGCCTGTATCCAACCGTGCGAGCAGGTCTTCTATTACCATAAATGTGGATGCACTGTCCGAGGAAAGATTTTCCCCACGATAAAATACCTCTGCGCCATATTTTATAGCAATTTCTCCATATTGCTCAGAATCTGTAGATACAATCACCCTATCGAAAAGTCCACTTTCCGTTGCAGCCTCTATAGAATAAGCTATCAACGGTTTTCCGCACAAATCGATAATATTTTTATCCTTTAAACCCTTTGACCCTGATCTTGCAGGTATAATTGCAACTCTCTTCATTTTCTCCTCCGCCTAGTGCTATTCATGCTTTTATATGGGCAAGAGTTCCTTAAATCTGTTGTTCAAAGCCTGTTGCCGTAATGAGTTCGTCAGCACAAAAATCCTTTTCCGCAACCTTACCCAAAATGTTATACCACTCCATCGGACTAATACCATTGCCTGGACGCTTGCAGGTAAGATTTTCTTCTGTAAAAATCTCACCCTTACGAATATCACATGCAGCAATGATAGATTTACGCGCAACAATTTTATTCTTCTCTTCGGATTTGGTAACCACTTTCTTCGTACTTCCTGCCATAACCTCAATCCGGCGAACATTCTCACACAATTCTCTCAGTTCTTCCGGTGTTGCCGATGCCTTATGATCCGGTCCACTCATATTCTTATCAAGGGTAAAATGCTTCTCAATTAAATCAACACCCAAAATCGCTGCTCCGACAGCAGCTACATATCCAACCGAATGATCCGAAAAGCCGATAGACACATTAGGGAAATTTTCTTTCAAATCGTTAATTGCAAGGATATTTACATCCTCATCAGGAGTGGGATATTCGGTGTTACAGTGAAGCAAAATAATATCCTCTTCCGAAGTACCGCTCTCAACCAGAACATCGATACAAGTTCTTATTTCCTCAATCGTCGCCATACCAGAGGACAGAATAATCTTTTTCCCTTCTCTTTGGATACTTCCTATTCTTTGAAGATAAGGAAGATTAGTAATTTCTCCTGAAGGAATTTTCCATAATTTCTGCTCAATAGAATCCAAAAATTCTACAGACCCCATATCAAAAGGAGTGGAAAATACCGTCAAACCAAGACTTTCTGCATAAGCCTTCAACTCAAGTAATTCTTCATGGGAAAGCTCCAACTTTGCAGTCATTTCAAGCTGAGAATCTGCTGTTCCTGTTGTCTCCTTTTGATATTCCGCTTTGGGCGCATAGCATGAAATCAAATCACTGGCTTTAAATGTCTGGAATTTCACTGCATCCACACCACATTTTTGAGCCTCCATAACCATTTTTCTGGCAAGTTCTTTGTCACCATTATGATTACAACCGATTTCAGCCACGATAAATACATGCTTCATCCTAACATTACCCCTTCCTTAATCACTCTGGCGGGCACACCCGCCACAGTTACACCATCTCCAACCGGCTTCGTGACAACAGCACCTGCTCCCACTGTAGACCAATTACCGATAGTCAACTGACCAATCGTTACCGAACAGCTTCCAATAAAACTTCCTGTTCCGATTTCCACATCCCCGTTTATAACCGTATTCGTGGACAAATTAACATGGTCACACACCTTACATCCGTGCTCCACCAATGCTCTGGTATTAATCACACAGTCATTTCCAACCACTGCCTTACTGTTAATAATTGCCATCTTTCCAACAAAGCAGCCGGTTCCAATAGTAGCTCTGGGGGACACAATAGCAGATCTGTCAACAACATTAATAATTCTTAACTTCATGGCTACCAATCGATCATACCATATTTTACGTCTTTCATTGTTGCCGATTGCTATGAAATAAACATATTTCTGCGGCTCCTCCAGTGCTTCCACGCTCTTGGCCAAAATAGGAATCCCCAGATGTTCTGCCTCTTTTGAGAATTCGTCAACAAAACCCACTAGTTCGTAGTTAAAATAATCTATCGAATCAATTACGGACTTAGCGTATCCTCCGGCACCAATAAGAATAAGTTTCTCCACGATTACATCTCCTTTAATAATTGTCTGCCGTTTACAATTCCATTTACATGATATTTCATATCATCTAATACTTAATTATACTTGTACTTATTAGTCTTATAGTTATATTTTTTCTTCTGCTTCTGGATTGGTACATCCTGTGCGACATCAATTATTTTTTGTGCTGCATTTTGGATTGCATTCTCAATACCCTCATTACGTTCCAATGTAACCACAATGACATCCGCATTCTCATATACAATCCGTTCCAAATCCCAATAGATATAATTCGATACATCCAACAACAAATAATCAACTCCTGCCTGTCTCAGTATAGCAACGGAATAGGCATCTCCTCTTGCAGCAGAATTAACCACCGAAATATCCTCAAGCCAGGGATAACGCTCTGCAAGCACAGCTAATCTATAATGACTTCCGCTAGCCTCCAGATTTGTTGCTATAATACTATCCTTTGGAGTCTCATCCTTAATCCATTCACATGCCAAATAAGCCTCTAAGGATATCAATTCATAGGTAAAGTCATTATTTCTGCTAATGGGTTTCGAATCACAGTGAATTCTTCCGCTATCAGCCTTTCTGACCAGATAAATTTCTCTATTAACGGAATTTCCCAACACCACCTGCAATTTCTCCCACCCAGACTTAAGCGGCTGAATAAAATAATCAGAACTAATAAACAAATGCAATGCGCACACACATAGTACTGCACAAAACACACCAAACTTTACTCGGTTCCTCAATTTGTTCTCTTCGAGACTTGCAACAACCTCTTCAAAGCTTCGCAATCCGAAGCTAAGCGCAAAGGGAAATGTAGACATTGCAAAATACATCTGGGAAAATCCAGTCATATTTACCCATCTGGTAAGCATAATTCCCATTGCCGCTGCCCCCAAGCAGGCCACATCAAAAATTTGAACCTTATTAAATTTAATAATACCTTTAATACAACCCGCATAACACAAAAGATAAATAGCAGGATTCGTCAACAACGCATATAGGAACAGAAAAATAATTTCTCCTACTACCACACTATAATTTTCTACAAGGAAGGTATGCAATCCATTCAATTCCTCTGAAGATAAAATAGAATTCTTTTCCCCTACTTCTGTATAATTTTCCACTGTAGAATCACCGTTGGGCAATCCACTTATTATGAAAAGGTAAATAAAGCCAAAAGCAAACAACAGCGTCAATCCATAAACAAACGACTTCCGCACAACCTTATTTTCTTTGGAAACCACCCAGTGCAGACAACAAATTCCCAGTATAAGCAACACAATAACACCTACAGGCCCCTTGCTTCCCAGACACATACAGAACATAAATAAGGTTAGCGAAAACAGGCGTCTGTCAAGTGCTTTTATCTCATTTTGCTTCACAATACACACAACTGCCAACAGGCCAAATATTACACTAATGTCAAACCCAAAGGGGGCTGTATAAAAATGTGAAACCGGTGTTGTTGTTGTAATAATCTCGTTGCCGGAAGAAAACAGCATCAACACCATTCCCAGATAAATCAATATCTTATTTTTCAATATTGTCTTGAAAAATATATACGAACCGAGAACTATAAGTATAGCTGATTGAATAAAGGAAAAACCACAAACAAACTTAAACACATCAATTCCGGTACACATGCTGGCTACAGCCACCTGAATAGCGGTAAAATAATGATAGTGATAAGCTCCTGCATTGATATCACGGAAATTAATGGGCGGAAATTTCTTAGTAAAACCCACAGCATCAGACGCCCAGTAAAACAAATCTCTATAATAGGTATTCTGCCCTATATGCGCCGGCATAATATTGTTAAGTGCAAAAACAAAAAACTGAAATCCTAAGATAATTGCAAATATGGAAAGCACAACTATCAAATCAATTTTAACGGTTTGAACCTTCTTCTTTTCCACCCTACTTTTAAACAGATAGACAATGGAACCGACACCCAGAACCCACATCAAAATCACAAATGGAATTCTTCCAAAAACAGAAAAAACAAGCATATAGATTATGATATTTAATCCATATCCAACTGCGTAGGCAAACCCTACCTCCTCCAACTTATCCGAAAAACTGAACTTAAAAAAACGTAAGACTGCCAGTCCGCACGCATATACAATAACAAGTTCAAACACAATAAAAAGAAGAGTCTGAACCATAGTTACATCCTGAAAAAAACCACAGGCTAAACAATATGCCAACAGAACTACACAACACCCTATTGTAAATATAAGATTTTTTGATAAATATATTTTTTTCATTAACAGCCTCTTTCTCTTTAGCCCAATTTAATAACACGCGTATCCTTTGTACGAAGACACTCTTGCAAATCATTAAAAATAGTTAAATAATCCTCATTATGAATACGCGAAAAGTGAAATACTAAATAATCCATCTCATGCTGCATGGCATCCAAAATGCATGTTGAATAAAACATAAACAGAACCTTTTGCTTGGTAATCTGCGACATCAAAATCTCAGCGGGCACAGATTCCTCTATAAAGGATATATTTAAGTCCTTCCAATCATATGGATATCGGTCTCTAGGGTGCTTTTTAATCACAATTCTCTTGTCTTTTGCATTCTCCTTGAGCCAACGATAGACATCCTCATAATATTCTTCGTTATCTGTAAACAGCACAAACTGACTGGTAAACAGTATTACATCCGCTTCTGCAATACTATTCCATTTCTGCTTGTTAAATGTTTGCTCAACAACCTGATTAAACCGATTACGTTCCTCCTCATTCATCTCAAAGAGTCTTACAATGGATTTAAAATTATTGTACACCGCCAAATCCGGATGAGATAAAAACTTGCTACAGTGAATAGTAGGTCTCAAAGTATAATACATCCCCGGATTACAATACCCCATCTTTGAAATAACAAATCCCATCAAATCATTGGGCGTAAATCTTGGAACCTTCCTTCTTGCACGCACATCAGACAAACCCTCTTGCATAATAAATACCTGCTTCTCCCGTGCGCAGTTAATAAAGGCACCTCCCAAGATACTAAACTCTGAATCTACCAGAATCGCATCATACTCATTGATATCGACTTCTTCCTTGACTATCTGATGAACCAATTTTTGTTTTTGGCCCACAACAAAATATGCAAGCATTTTCATTCCAAGCTTGGCCTTTTGTGCAAAAGTCGCATCATAGCCAACCCCTTTGGTTACCTGAATATCTTTAAACACTCCGCTTGCACTACAGTACCCTACAAGCTTATCACGCACGGAGTCAGTAACATTTGCAATCTTTACCAACGCTGTACATTCATATTCGGGATGTTTGATACAAAACCAGATTGCCTGTAATATCTGATATGGTCCCGTAACCATTATCAGTACTTTTTTCATATGCTTACCTCCGTAAAAAGGGCAACAATCTTACGTTTATTGAATAGAATCAAAACTGCCATAACAACTACAAATACACCCATTCTTCCAAGAAAACTGTCTGCCAAAATAAGATCAAACACTCCCATTCCCACGACCAAACCGGTATATTTCAGGATAGCCGGAGTATCAAATATTCTCTTCTTAAGTACAAAAGTACAAATAATGTAGTGCAAAATAAGCAACAATAAATAACTGAACAAGGTTGTATATGCTGCCACAGCATAGCCAAACTTCGGTAACAACAAATAATTCAACACAATATTGATTATGGCTGCACCACATGTACCCGCCGCAATCGCCTTCGATTGTTCATAATATATCTCAACATTCACATAGAGTGTATACACAAATCCTACAAAAGTAGACAATACCAAGGGAACAGTACATGAAATTCCTCCCCAATATTCAGGAGGCGCAATGATTTTTATAACCTCTGTGGAAAAAGCCATCAGCGTTATGGTTCCCATGGAAAAAATAAGCACATATGTACTTGCAACTTCTTTGATAGCACCATATGCTTCCTCTTTCAATTTTCTAAAAAACCAGGGAATCCACACATTATTTAGTGCCTGCTGAACTGCATTAAGCATCACCGCAAGATTATATATCAACGCATAAATTCCTGCCTCTGAAACACCGACCATACTTTTAATCATCAATCGGTCTGACTGCCCCAGTACAATATGGCCTAACATATGAAATATAAGCGGAACAGAAATATTGAGTGCATACTTCCAATATTCCCCATTAAAAAAACGCTTACCCTTTACAAAGATAAAAGCCGCAATAATGACAGCCACTGATACATTGGGAATTGTTGCACCAACAATTCTGCCTGTAAACTTGTCCGCACTGTACGCAGTAATAATGAGAATCACGGACAGTACCGTATCCCAAAAAAGTGCCAAAAAGCAAATAAGCGCATTCTTTTTATAATGGTAATCCATTATAAGACTGGCCGTATTAAAACTGATTACATGCATACTAAAACTGTATAGCAAAAGGCAATTGAGTCCAAGCCAGTCAAGACCCAGTATCTTTTCAAAGTAAGTGTGAAGCACTTGAAAAAATACTACAAACACCAAAAACACAATCACAGACAACCACAGCACAGACGAAAGAAATTCCTGTTTCTGCTTCTGAAACTTTACAGAGCCGGGACTAACGGCTGCCACAAGCTGTAAACTGAGCAGAATCGTAAAAACACTGGCATAGGTCATAAATATACTGACCTCACCATATTCAGCAGTTGTAAGCATTCTGGAAAACAAAGGAATGGTCAAAAAGTAAGTACCTTTAACCAAAACTGTGCCAATAATGCTCCACAATCCTGCACTTACAAAAGACCCCTTTCCGGTTTGAGCCGTATTTGCCTTTCCCATTCCATATTATCCTCTCTGTATCAAATATTAATATCACTATCTATTTCGCCAAATATGAGAAAAAGAAGGAATTTGTACTTCCCGAAAAATTTTGTCTTGATAATACTCTTTCTGTTGACGGCTCCTGATAAGTTACCATTTGGCCCTTATTAACCCCTTGTACCGTCTCATAAACAGTTCTATGAATTTCATTAAAGGACGTCACCGCCCCTAGAGCAAACACTAACAAAAGCGCATAAAATTCAATCTTTTTATCTGCTCTATACTTTTCCAGATTCTGAATAACCAACAGCATCAAAATGAACAGTGCAGGAATAGAAGTTCGCATACAAAAATCATGGGCTCCCCCCACCTTTATCAGCGGACAAATTAACAAGACACCAATCACAATATAATGAATTGGATTCTTGCTTTCATTCTTGTGAATAACAATAGAATACACTCCAAATTCCAACACATAGAATAAAATATAACTAAGCAGTGCCGTCAGGCCCGATACATAACCTGCGGTTGCAATCGTATCATTTGTAATAATCTCCGTTGAACCATTTCCAATCAAATAAACAAAACTAATAATTCCAATCACCAGAACACCTAAAACATTCTGTCTGGAAAAAATATCTTTCATATCAGCCTGACTAAATTTGTTATCTTTAAGCATAAAATATGCTACAAAGGGTAACAGACCGCCAAAGGAAAATGTAGATGACAGCATAATTGAGGAAAGAATAAGAAGCATATTCTTCCTGTTTTTATTCTCTGCATTTACCATGATAAACATAATTGCCACCCATGCGGGTACACTCTGGTTAAACACCCAAAAAAGCTGTGTTGTCATAGACGAAAACTGGAAGTCCGTTGCCCACCACTCTAAGTGAAGCATTGCCGGAAACTCACCTGTGCTGGGGTTAAGCAGCCACCAACCCACATAATCCAGTCCGCTAAACAACACCATGACTATCAAAGGCCAAACTTCTACCTTTTTGCGCCATACACACAAAAGAATATAAGTAATAAACACTCCCAGCGTTGCCCATATTACCTGAAATGAATAGCCGGCATCAAATCCAAACATTTTCCCAACCACTGCCGCCGGAAGCCAAAATCCAATATAATAAGTCATTCCTCGACTTGCATCTGCCGAAATTACCGGCCACTCACACTCAACCAACGTTCTAAAAACAGCGGTTCTGTAATTATGATCTGTATTCTGAAAGCACAATCCACCGATACCGGACAGATATACCCAAAACAAGATAAGTCCAAACGCAAGCAACAACTTGAACACGGTATCCTTTTGAAACACATCCTGATAGTCCGTGTTGTCATCCTTCACGCCACAGATATACGCATATCCGATTCCCACAGCCGCCGGAATCGCCCAAAACCACTTAAGCCACCCCAAGACAAAAATCATGATGGGCAGCAATAAATATGCGTATATTACATATGTCCAAATCTTGTTCTTTTTCATTTCATTCTCCTACTCAAGTCTATATGCCTCTCATGACAGGTCAAATTCACTCTTCAAAGTTTATCCGTTCTTCTTCAACCACGAGGGGTCTGTTCATAACTCTCTGATTAATACTCAACACATATTCCCCAATAAAGCCGATAAAAAACAACTGAATCGCTCCCAAGAAGAACATTCCAATCAAAACAGGTGCCATACCTGCTGCAAAGTTATTCCAACATACCAACTTTAAAATCAGATAAATAAAACCAATCAAAGCACTCAACATTCCACATATCACACCAAAAAAGGTACAGATTCTCAAACCCACCTTTGTATAAGATGTGATGCTCAGCATGGCTGCGTCATACAAACGATAGAAGTTATTGTGTGTTTTGCCTGCACGACGCTTGGGTTGCTCATATGGGATTTCTTTTCTCTTATATCCCAACTCCGCTACAATACCACGCAAAAAGGGCGTGGGATCCTTCAAATCTCTAAGCACCTCGATAAAATCCCTGTCATAGAGTCCGGAACCTGTAAAGTGTTCAATCTGCTCCACATCTGAAAACTTCTTAATAAACTTGTAATACATACTGCGCAAACGGTACATGATAGGATTTTCTTTGCTGCTGGTCTTGATACCGATTGCAATCTTGTAGCCTTCTTCCCATGCTTCCAAATACTGGGGAATCAAATCAATGGGATCCTGAAAATCACACACCATGGAAATACAGCAATCTCCTGTGGTTTGCAGGATACCGTGATAAGGAGAGTTGAACTGTCCAAAATTCTTTGCATTAAAAATTGCTTTAATCTTAGAATTTTTCGCACAAATCTCCCTTAAAAGCTTCCTTGTGTTATCGGTTGAATCATTGTCAATGAAAAGCAATTCATAGTCATACTGTTGCAGTTTTTGGGTAAATAACTCCACTATGGCTTCGCTCATGGGAACTACATTATCTTCCTCATTATAACAAGGAATCAACACACTTACTTTCTTCATTTATGCTCCTTATACCAACTTGTCATCTCTTGGTTTTTACTTTAATTCTCTTCCATTAACGGTATAAACATATTACGCTCTAACTCATCCCTGTCAAGAAAAGGTGCCAAATCCTCCAAGGGCGGGCTTACCAAAGTGCCGTCAGGCAGTCTCTTGGTACTGCTCTTGGGTTCCCATACCTGCTTGGTATCTGTAAATATCTCACAGAAAACAGGACCGTCCTGAGCAAGCACCATATCTACAACTTCCTTCATCTCCGCATTGCTGCGTGCACTGTAGTACGGATAGCCAAAGGCCTCAGCAATCTTTTGGAACTGAGGGAAAGACAAGTCCTCAGACTCCGGTCCGATTCCCACCTTGGTATGCTCAGAGAAGAGATTGGTCTGGGTAATACGAATGGAATGATATCCATTATTGTTAATCAAAAAAATCTTAATGGGCAGCTTATTGGTAAGAATCGTCTGCAGCTCCTGCAAATTCATCATAATACTGCCGTCACCCTCCAGACAGATGGTATTTCGTCTGCCGCCTGCAATACAGGTACCGATAGCCGCAGGAAGTCCATAGCCCATGCTGGCAACAGCACTGTTATTGGCCATACGGCTACCCTTTTGAATCACATAGGCCTGATTGCCAACTACACAGCATGCACCGTTAGATACTGCCGTGAGACTGTTCTCAGGAAGTCTGCTGCTCATATAACGCACAAAGGCATACACATTGGCAGTACTACCGTTCTCCTCCCATTGTCTGGGAAGCACCACTGGGTATTCCTTTTTCCAACGTCTGCAGGTTTCCAACCACTCCGTCTCATTACAGATGGGAGCGGATGCGCCTGCCGCCTTATCTAACTTTGCCAAAAAGTCTTTTGCATCTGCCCAAACAGGCATATCTACATGCAAAGTGGGCTTCTTCATTTCTGCCCGGTCAATATCCACCATAATGACCTCGGCAGCTCTGGCCCAAGTTTTCCAGTTATATCCTACCTGTCGGATAGAAATTCTGGTTCCTACAGCCAGAATCAAATCTGCATTCTGGATTGCCCAGTTACCGGGACGGTCTCCCATGTTACCGGCACGACCACAATACAAATCATGGTCGTCCTCAATCAAATCTACTGCATTCCAATAGGTCACGATGGGAATATTCAACTTCTCAATCACACTTCTGAACGCCTCATAGCCTCCGGAAAGTCTGATGCCGTATCCTGCATGAAGCACAGGACGCTTTGCATTCTTTATCTTCTCCAAAACGTTCTGAATGGTCGATTCATCCACAGCAGGAGGCAAGTTACAATCGTCCTCTGCCGGGTCATAGCCCACCAAATCATCCGTTTCAATATATCCACCCTGATAATTCACAGGAATGTCAATCCATACAGGTCCGGGACGTCCGGTAGTGGCAAGATGCCATGCCTTCTCCAAGGCATAGCGAATCTGTCCGGGTTCCTCAATCATGGTGGCATACTTAGTCATAGGCTCAACGGATTTTACGATGTCATACTCCTGATCGCCCATGGCACGCAGGGGCATACCATCAGTGAACTGCATGGCGTAACGGGCTGTGGTATCATAACGAACCTGACCGCTGATTACAAACATGGGAATGGAGTCCAACCAACCGCCTACTACACCTGTCAGGGCATTGGTTCCACCCGGTCCGGTTGTCACACATACTACCGCAATTTTATTGTCAATTCTGGCATAAGCCTCCGCTGCCATTGCGCAGGCCTGCTCATGATGGTTATAAGTTACCTTCAAACCATCCTTATGCCCCAATGCATCATTCAAATGCATTGCTCCACCGCCAACTACGCTAAAACAATCTGTCACTCCATGATTTACAAGAAAGTCTGCAACATAATCCGCCAAACGCTGTCTCATAAGTATCCTCACATCCTAAATAAATCCATTAACTGTTAACTGCTTCAATAATAACCTCTGCCATATAATCAATCATCTCATCGGTCATACCGGGATATACACCAACCCAGAAAGTATCCTTCATAATACGGTCTGTATTGGTCAGTTCTCCCACAATACGATATCCCTTACCTTCCGCTCTCATCTGGTCAAAGCAAGGATGCTTGGTCAGATTACCTGCAAAGAGCATACGGGTCTGAACACCTTTGCCTTCAATATAAGGAACCACCTTATTACGGTCTACACCCTCACGGCAGGTCAAAAGGAAACCAAACCAACTGGGGTTGGAATTCTCACAGGGAACAGGAAGAATCAGCTTGTCCTCCACGTTCTTAAGAGCATCCTTCAGACGTGCAAAATTATGTCTTCTTCTCTCCACAAAGGAAGGGAATTTCTCAAGCTGTGCACAACCGATGGCAGCCTGCATATCTGTAGCCTTAAGGTTGTAACCAAAATGAGAATATACATACTTATGGTCATAACCCAAGGGAAGCTCTCCATACTGACGGTCAAAACGATGATTACAGAGATTGTCCTGACCGGATGCACATACACAATCACGTCCCCAGTCACGGAAGGAACGGATAATCTTGTGCAAAAGGGCATTATTGGTATATACGGCACCACCCTCTCCCATAGTCATATGATGAGGGGGATAGAAGGAGGAGGTTCCGATGTCGCCGATAGTACCGGACAATCTCTCCTCTCCGTTCAATGTATAAACAGAACCCAACGCATCACAGTTATCCTCAATAAGCCACAGATTGTGCTTGTCACAAAATTCTTTCACTGCCTTCAAGTCAAAAGGATTACCCAGTGTATGAGCCGCCATTACAACCTTGGTCTTATCGGACAATGCAGCCTCCAACTGTGTAACATCCATATTGTACTGAGGAATGGTTACATCAATAAAAACAGGCACCACGCCATACTGAATTGCAGGAGTTACCGTTGTGGGAAAGCCTGCTGCCACTGTAATCATTTCATCTCCGGGACGCACCTGTCTCTCGCCCAAAAGAGGGGAGGTAAGTGCCATAAAAGCATTCAGATTCGCAGAAGAACCGGAATTTACCAGAGAACAGTACTTTACACCCAGATACTTGGCAAAGCCTGCCTCAAATTCATTGGTATAACGTCCGGAGGTCAACCAGAACTCCAATGCAGAATCCACCAGATTGGTCATCTCAGCCTTATCATAGACACGGGACGCATAGGGAATTCTGTCTCCTGCCTGAAAAGGAGCCTTCTGATTGTGATATTTATTACAATACTCACCCACCATGGATAAGATTTCTTCTTTAGCCTGCTGTTCTGTCATATTTTCAAACATGGCAATCTTCCTTTCTTGTTTAGCTTCTTTCTATTGTAGCTTATATTACTCATTCATAAAGCACTTAATCTGCTCGTCCATGCAGGCATCCAAATCTCCCTGCTGTTCATATACCTTGGCCCATTCTACCGTTTTCTCAATAGCCTCTTCCACACTCCAAACAGGTCTCCAACCGAAGACTGTTTTCAGCTTAGAACAATCTAACTTCAAGAAATTGGCCTCATGAGGTCCACCCACAAACTTGTTGACCCAAGTCTGGTTCCCGCCCCATTTATTACAGAAAATATCTACTAATTCACCTGTGGTAACACAATCCCTGTCATCCGGTCCTACATTGTAGAATCCGGCATATTTCTTATCCTCATATTGCTTCTGTGCAATCATCAAATATACTGCCAGAGGCTCCAACACATGCTGATATGGTCTAGTAGAATGGGGATTGCGCACGATAATATCCTTCTTATCCAATGCCGCACGTATGCAGTCAGGAATGATTCTGTCATTGGCAAAATCTCCCCCACCGATTACATTGCCCGCCCGGGCAGTAGAAACAGCCACATCCATTTCTCCAAAGAAGGAATTCATGTAGCTGTGGGTTACCAATTCTGAACAGGACTTACTATTGGAATAGGGGTCGTATCCATCCAGAGGATCTGTCTCACGATATCCCCACTCCCACTCATTGTTATGGTAAACCTTGTCAGTAGTGACATTTAAGAAAGACTTCACACAAGGATTTAATCTGACACATTCACAGATATGAACCGTTCCCATAACATTGGTCTCATAGGTATATACCGGGTCCTTATAGGAATCCCTTACAATAGGCTGCGCTGCCAAATGAAGTACAATCTCCGGCTGCACCCTCTCAAAGGTCTCTTTCAGACACGCCAAATCGCGGATATCTCCAATCACTGAATCCATCCGCTTGTCCATCTCTAAAATATTAAATAAACTGGGATTGGTGGGTGCCTCCAGACTATATCCGGTCACAATTGCTCCTGCATTCAGCAAGAGCTTTACAAGCCAAGTTCCTTTAAAACCGGTATGTCCGGTCACCAGAACTTTCTTGCCTCGATAAAATTCCAAATTCATCTCTTATTCCCACACTTTCCAAGGAGCTTTTCCACTGGCCCACAACTCCTCCAGTTTCTCCATTTCACGCTTTGTATCCATACACTGCCAATAACCGTTGTGCTTGTATGCTTTCAACTGACCCTCTGCTGACAAACGACGCAGGGGTTCCTGCTCAAATACTGTACTATCACCCTCGATATAATCAAACACAACAGGATTCAACACCATAAATCCGGCATTAATACGGGAGCCGTCCGCCTGAGACTTCTCGCGGAAGGCAGTGATATCCTTGCTCTCTCTGTCAATCTCCAATACGCCAAAACGCTGCTCCACATGCACTGCAGTAAGTGTAGCCAGTTTGCCATGAGCCTTGTGGAACTCCACAAGTTCTGCGATATTGACATCAGACACACCATCACCATAGGTAAGCAAGAAATCATCATCTCCCACATACTGCTTAATACGCTTAATACGTCCGCCTGTCATGGTATTTAACCCGGTATCTACTACAGTTACCTTCCAAGGTTCAGCTACGTTATTGTGAATGGTCATCTCATTACCATTGGCAAAGTCAAAGGTAATATCACTGTTGTGCAGATAATAATCCGCAAACCACTCTTTAATATAATGCTGCTTGTAGCCTGCACAAATAATAAACTCATTAAATCCATAAGCGGAATACTGTTTCATTATATGCCAAAGAATAGGCTTGCCGCCTATTTCGATCATGGGCTTCGGTTTATACTGACTCTCCTCACTGATGCGGGTTCCGTATCCTCCCGCAAGTATTACAACCTTCATTTGCTTCTCCTCCACTTACGAATTTATCGTTTAGTCAAACTCTCACAAATAAAAGATAACAGAATATGCTGACTATGTCAAGAAAGCCCGCTTATACCTCCCTGTTTTCCCTTATCTGTTCTCACTGTTTAATAGGCCTCTATAGACGCTGATTTTAACACGGAAATCTCAACCCCGGAACCATATTTTTCTTGAATAATTCCTGCAATTTCCTTTGTGTAGCCCGGAGCAATAATAAGAATGCAATCCACAGGCTCTTCCTGAAAATGATCCGGCGCTACAATAGGTACATGGGAAGCAGGAGCATATTTTCCCTGCTTGAAAGGTGCCGAGTCGATAATATAAGAAATCTTCTCACCTACACCTGTGGTGGATACCGCTGTAAATCCCTGATGACTGGCTCCCCATACAGCTACCTTCTTGCCCGCAGCCAGACGCTCATTGACATAACCGTTCATTTGCTCTGTCAGCTTCTCGAAATTAAACTTTAATCCTGACACATCTGCTCTTTGCTTTTTTTGTACAATGATAGCCCATGTATCACGATTAATACGCTCACACTCCAATATGGTGAAGCCATTATATTCAACCAAAAATCTTAATGTCTCCTGAGTATAATTGGCTATATGGTCTCTTAACAGCTCATAAAAGCTATCATTTTCCAAAATATACTCAAAACTGGGAACGGTAATCAGACCGTATCCATCAGGATTTAAGTTGTTGTAAATGCAGCGAAGCATGGTGTTGGGAAAGGGCTGATGCTCCAGAAAATTAAAGGATAAGAATGCATCAAAGGGGCCCTCCGAAAAAACAGTGTCCTCCGTCTCGGTAAATCCGTGGGTCACATGCAGTCCCTTGCTCTGCGCCATTTCAACCAAATCCTGCTTGTGCTCTATGCCATATGCCTCCACAGGGAATTCTGTAAGTACCTGTAAAAACTCTCCCTGTCCGCATCCCACTTCAATTATTTTCTTACCTTCAAGATTGCATTTCTCGATAAAGTGGCTATACTGTTCCCGACGCAACTGTGCCATGGTTGTACTGTATCCGCCGGCGCGAATGACATCTCTATAATAGCTTACAGGCTCACAGTCAAACTGTACCAACCCACAACTTGCACATTGACACAGGTTCAAATCTATTCCGCTTTCATTTGACAGCTCCGCATACTCAGGAATATCCTGTGCGCTTGCCGGCATGTTGGTACATTTCATTAAAGGTTCGGGATTCAACTGCTTCCCGCAAACGATACACTTTTTCATATGTCCTCCTTCAATACGGTTATCATTCTGCTTATTCCCTCTTCAAAGGATATCTTAGGCTGCCATCCAAACACACGCTCAACCTTCTTCATACATGGTTTAATGGACATTGCGCTCTCCGCACCCTGCGCAAAAGCACCGAAATTCAACACACTGTTTGAATCGGTAAGCTCTCTAATACTTTCAATAAATTCCCGCAAAGGACGTATATCACCGGTAGCCACATTAAAAACGTAGTTATCTTCCGCAGGGATTTTATCTCTTTGCTCATAAAAGGTCAACAGCAAGTCTGCCGTATCCTCCACCGCCATGAAATTCCAACTATGGAGACACTGGCTCAAATCTATGGGTTCATTTTTCAACATTTTCGTTACACAGGTATAAATCAGCGACCACGGATGGTCGTCAGAACCATACACACTGAAAATTCTGGCATGTATGAATTTCATATCTCCCGATTTACATAGCTCTTTTGCCTGTCTGGAAAATTCTATTTTGGCTCTGCCATATGCAACGAGAGGATGACACTCCAACTCCTCCGAAAACATGTCCTCACATCTGCCATACTCAATTCGCGAACCGGCATCAACAAAGGCTTTACACTTGAGCATTTGCGCAGCACGAACACAACATAACGACCGACGGATATTTTCCTCATGCACCGCATCACTGTCTATTTCCTCACGATTCACCCCGCCCCATGCAAAATGGTAAAACACATCACACTGCTTAGGGAATTCCTCTATACAGTCCTCCAGTTCATCCAATTCACAGGAAACCACATGTATCCGATTGCCGGTGGGCAACAAATTCATATTCCGAGATCCGGGTCTTACAATTGCATAGATTTCGTACCCTTTCTCTTCAAGCAGTTGAATCATATGTCTTCCTAGAAATCCCGTGCCACCGGTAACAACCGCACATTTCATAACAATATCTTCCTCATTTTCTTTCGTTATCGATTAGTTCCATAATACCTTGTTCAAAAGGAATCCGGGGTTCCCACCCGGTAATGCGAACCAATTTGTCAATACAGGGCCAGTTATCAACAGGCTTTTCTCCGCCTACCCTTGCGCCATACAGACATTCGCCTTTCCTATCGGTCAACTTATAAATCTCTTCCACAAAGCTGCGCAATACTCTGGTATCGCCACTTGCAACATTTACGATTGGCGAATCCTCCGTATCCCAAGAACATGTAGCCAGCTTGTAAAAAGCAGTTGCCGCATCCTCTACATGCATAAAATTCCACATCTGCTCACAACTGGAAAGCTCCATCTTCTCTCCTGCCAAAAAGGTTCGGATACAACTTGGAATCAAGGTGTAGGGATGATCCCCCTTGCCATATACACTAAAAATTCTTGTATGTATATACTCCATTCCAAGCTCTCTTGCCATTTGCGTTAAGCTTTGAGAAACTGCCAGTTTACACTTTCCATATTCCAATATGGGATTACAGGGTGCATCCTCGGATATCTGTCCGTAGGTTTGTCCATACTCAGCCTGACTACCCGCAAAGAGAAACCTTGTCACACCCAGTCTGTCCGCCGCGCGCATACATTGTTCCGTATCACTGATGTTTTGTCTTTGAACAACAACATCTGCTCGTCCTGCCGCTCCCGGACCTCCCCATGCAAAGTGCAAAAAAGTGTCCGCACTTCCTATTTGAGAAACCCACTCCTCTATTTCATTGATTTCTCCATTGATTACATGGAAATTCGGATGTGATGGCAGCATATGACGCGCCTTGCTGCTCTCCCGCACAATTCCAAACACCTGACATCCGTTTTCAAGAAATTCCCTTGCTACAGAAGAACCAATAAAACTGGTAGCACCAGTTATCACAACTCTCTCTACCGTCCGCATATTTTTATATCCTTTACGCACCTTAATTTCTTTATAAACAAACCACCTTTTAGTATATCACTCTCTCCAACAACCGTCAAAGGAAATTGCCCCCCTGCTAATCTCTTCCAGTCTCTATCAAGACCGTTTTTTGATATATTCTACCTTGGGTGAAAAAGTAAATCCTGCCGCAACTCCCTTTAATACAACACTACATTTCTTACCTTTATCTCTGGTATTCCCAAGTGCAATTTTGAGCAAAAGCTCTGTTACCATCAACAAATACTTCCCAAGCTCCTTAGCACCGTCTCTGCGGGCCACATACAAACCATTTCTATAATTATAGAAGTAACGGTCAATTCTTCCTGTGGTTTCTGTCAAAATATTAGTGGTTTGGTTGGTCTTCATCCGATGCTCAACCACACTGTCACAGACCATATAATTATCATACTTTTTGCTGATACGCGTGGTATATTCATAGTCATCATTCCAGATAAAAAATTCCTTCAAGGGCAGACCGACCTTCTGCACAACCTCTGTTCGCACAAACATTGACACAAAGGAAGCATATCGCACATTGAGAAGCCCCTTTTGCATATATTGATATTTCTTCATATCATACCACCCTTTAGCCACTCCGGGACGGTTCATCTCACACAATTCGTTCTCATTAAAAAAGACGGTACTGCACAAAAAGCCAAAGCGATTCTTTAACAATCCTGCCGCCTTAAGAAGCTTCTCTGCCGCATCCTCTCTGGGAATGGTGTCATCGTCCATCACCCACAGATATTCATAGGCCCCTTCCATGGCCTTTTTCATGCCAAAATGAAAGCCTCCTGCTCCGCCAAGATTGCTGCCTGTATTGTAATACTGAATCCGCTGTCCGTCTATCAAAGGTTCCAACATCAGCTCTGTTCCATCCGTACTGGCATTGTCAATTACCATCACATCTACGGCAGTCTCCTGAGCCAACAGGGCTGTAATACATTCCTTCAACAAATCCTTTCGATTATAAGTCACCACAACTGCACAGATATTACTCACTCGTCCTCATCCCTTTCAAGCGTGCATACAAATCCTCTACTGCTTCGTAATCTACTCTTTCATCAAATTTGCGGGCAAAGCACTGCCCACTGGCCAAAAGTTCCTCTACATCCGTCTGTCTGAACACAACCGGATGAGCGTCGTCCTCATCCTGCCACTTTATATAACGCATGTTATTGTATATTCCATGGGCATCTCTATACAATTTCTCTTTATAGGGAGATGCCAGGACCATCATCTGCATCACATGCTCATCCGGACACTGGGTAAAACGAAAAACCTGTGCAATCTCTACCTCATGCTCCACCAGATAGACGGCAAATTCATGAGATATGCTAAACCACTGGGAGCCACAGCTAAGCTCCCTATCCTTTAATCGGTCCACACGGCACAGAATTTGCAGCCCCAAGAGGGATTTCGCCACAAAAGTAAACAGACTTTGCACACCTTTGCTCGCAAAACGCTTCCGGTATTCCTGTATCAAATGATACTTGGAAATACGATTTCTGTATTGTTTGTAATGCCGCTCCAATTTGCCATCCTGAATCTCGATAAACAACCTTCCCTCATGGCTCTCGAAAAAAGCATAAATATCCTCAGCACACCTAAGAGGCATGTCTGCACCGGACAGCAAGTGATAAAAGCTATAGCCATCCTTCCAAGCCTGCCTAAGCAGAAACATCTCACACTGCACCTGACTATAACCTGCCCAATTCACGTTCACTTCACTGTAAATATGGACTCTGCTATGCTGCAAAAGCTTTTGGAAATGCTCCTTGGGAAAATTCTTCGCCTTTGTGTCCACATGAATATAAAATTCATTATATGGTGCATCCAACAACAACAAACATTTCTCAAGCACCTTAAAATTGTTGTGGACCATCACCAGATACGCATGTCTGTTCATCCCGCTCCCTATCCTGCCAATCGAAACAAAAGTCTCATAAATCTATGCCCGCCATAGGTCATCCCTACAATCAATCTATTCTTTGCACCTATCTTACGGTCTCTTAGAACTCTTTGACGATATTTTTTTATATTTCCTCTAACTTGCTTTTCTAATTTCTTATATTGACCTGTGGGCGGCATATGCACCCACAAATGAATATTGGCCCATATATAGCGAAATTCTGCAGCCGGCTCCAATGCAGGATAGTGCTTTCTCACAAAGGCAAGCACCTCCTCCATATGGGTGATATAGTCCATCTTCCCCTCGTGAAACCCATTGCAGGTAATACTTTTCGGATTTACAAAATAAAAATAAAGATTATTGGAGCAATACCCCACTCTTTTCGCACGCTCAATAACCTTGTAGGTGGTATTCACATCCTCATAAAACTCCCCCTTAGGGAAAGTAATACCTTCATAAAGTGCCCTTTTACAAAGCTTTGTACAGGCACTCATATTAAATTTCTTCTGATAGAGAAGCTGTTCTAAGGCTTCTACATTGGTAAACACCTCTGCCGAATAGCCCTGCTCGCCCTTTTCATCCTCTCCGGCAGTTCTCTTGTGACGACAAATGGCTATGTCTGCATCATACTTTACACAGATTTCATACAGATACTGCACATAATTCTCATCCAGATAGTCATCACTGTCCACAAAAGCAAGATACTCACCCGCCGCGTGCTCCATACCTGTGTTGCGGGCATCCGAAAGTCCACTGTTCTCCTTATGGATAACCTGTATTCTCTTGTCCGCGGCTGCCAACTCCTCGCACAGCTTCCCCGAAGAGTCCGTGGAACCGTCATCCACCAGAATAATCTCCAAATTCTGATAACTTTGGTGTCGGATACTCTCAACACACCGTTTTAAATACCTTTCCACATTGTACACCGGGACAACAATACTAATTAATGCCTCTGCCATAATCGTTTTTCACTTCCAAGATTTTTTCTGCCAACCTTTTACCATTTCCACGCTCTACAAAGAAATGCCTCTCATCCTCTTTAAACAGCTCATGATTGGCAACCGTGTCACCCAATATCATAGGCTTTGCCATTTGTTCATAAATATAGGCCTTGCCGGGTATGGTTCTATTAGCCTTCTCAATCCCGGCATTAAAATGCCCCGCCAGACACAAATCAGCCATGGCTATGGCATTTGCCAGCGTCTCCTGAGACAACCAACTGTCCAACCTTACATTCTCATTACACAGTTTCTCAGACAACTCCCCTAAAGGCCCGATAATCCAAAACACCACATCCTTGTAGTCCTTCAATTGATTGGCAGCCTCAACCACCACAGAAACCCCCTGCAAGGGAAGAACACTTCCGAAATAAAGCACCACAAAAGAGTCCTTCCATTCAGGATACTTCTCCACGGTTCTCGGGTAATAGATTTGTGCATCTGCCTCCAAATACCGGACTTCAAACTTCTCTTTGGATATCTGAAATTCTTCCGCAAAGTAGTCCACATGAGCTTTGGTATCTCCAATAACCTTATCCGCCCGTATTAATGCAGCCTTATCCAAGCGATGAAGCATCCGTGCAAACACACTACCCGGCGCAATTTTCTTGCGGTCCCACACAAACGTGTCATACAAAGAAATAAAGAAATCAATTGCAACCTTCTTTTCCCTAAACTTCCATTTCCAAAAGGGCAATATAAGCTGGGGGGCAAATCCAATAAAAATCGTGTCTGTCTTGGCAAAGGAGGTCGTCAAAAGCCGCCAATATACGCATAAAACCCTCCCAGCATAGTTTTTCGAATTACTTCCAATACATAAAACTTCTCCATGCTGCTCCTTTAATTCTTTTATCTCCTGAACATTACGAATATAGTCCAGATTTTTGGTCGTAATAAAAACCGCCCTAGTTGCTCTCTTCTCCACTTTCATCCTTGCCCTGCTGCAATAAACTGTTTTCAATATTCTTGGTGCGGAACTGGATATCCTCCAACAGCTTACGGTTTGCCGCAATAATATCTCCCTGCAAACCCACAATGGCTGTCTGCACACCAATAATAATCATCATACTGGCCAGTATCAATGACTGTACATGACCTGCTCCTGAACCCGTAAAATAAAAATACAAAAATCTCGCACCTATCAGCACACCGCACAATGCAAAAAACGCTCCGATGGATACAAAAAATTTCATGGGCTTATACATCATAAAGGTTCTGATAATCGTAACCATAGACTTTTTGATGTATCCAAACATACTGCTAAACAGTCTTGATTTGCGCAATTCCGGATTGGTACGGATAGGCACCGACATAATAGCCATACTATTTCTTCCGGCCTGTACTATCGTCTCCAAAGTATAGGTATACTCGTTAATTACATTCAGCCGCATAGCCGCCTCTCTGGTAAAAGCACGGAAACCACTTGGCGCATCAGGAATCGTGGTATGGGATGCCTTTTGTACCACCCAGCTCCCCAGATGCTGCAACTTCTTTTTGAGGGGCGAAAAATGCTCTATTTCATCGATGGGTCTCTCTCCAATGACAATATCTGCCTTGCCCTCAATGATAGGTCGTACAATGGTTTCAATGTCTGCACCACAATACTGATTGTCCGCATCTGTATTGACAATAATGTCTGCCCCCAGCTTACAGCAGGCATCCAGTCCGGCCACAAATCCCTTGGCAAGTCCCTTATTGCACTTAAAATTCACAATATGATGAACGCCCCAATTCTTGGCAACCTCCACCGTATTATCCCGGCTACCGTCATTGATAATCAGATACTCTATGGTATCGATACCGTCGATATGCTTTGGCAAATCATTTAAAGTTACCTCTAATGTCTCGGCCTCATTATAGCACGGAATCTGAATGATTAATTTCATTACTGTTCTCCTTTTAGTATTCTGGCATCCTGAGCCAGCTCCCCATACTTGTCTACAACCAATGCAAACTGATTGGTTCTCTTAATACAATAGAAACTGTCATCGAAACCTGCTGCGTCAACAAATCCGTCTCCGACTACATAAAATGCGTCCTCGCTCAAATCAATCTCTTCCGTCTCTATCACAGTGAGAGGCTTATCCTTCAACACAAACTGGAAACTCTCAGACCAATATCTGTCCTCGGTATCCTTGCAGTAATAAATTTTATGCTCAGCCTCTTCATCCACCCAGTTCACCCACTCGGCAATACTGGTAATATTTCCGATACGAAGTCCCTGTTTCTCGGACATCACCCCAAATATCATATTATAAGCTATATTGCAGGATACAGTGCCCACGATTCCCACAATAATTAAGCCTCGCACCCAGTTCCATTTCCCCCATGACTTTAGCTTCAACAAAATTGCCACAACCAGTGCTAACAGGAAACCATACCGTGCAAAATCCTGCAAAGCTCCCTCCGTAATCTGCCCTTTCGCCAGACAAAGGGAGGTTCCCACACTATGATAAGCCTGGTAAGAGGTCAAACCGTAGCCATCCAAAATATTCTGGCAAAGAGTTCCAAATATAAAAGCCATCACTGCATAAACAGCCACCTTGCCAATCCAATTCTTGTCCTTTAAGAATGTCATAATACCCAGAATCATATAGAACCCAATCATATATTCCGTATATCTTCCATATACCAGAATATCATTTCTATGCACATCCAACAAAAAGATTGCAGCCACCATAAAATTGCCGGCAAAAGCAAGCATAAGCCATACATGCCAAAGATTAGTAGATGCGTCAGCTTCTGTCTGTTGAATACGGCTTTTCTTTTTGAAGAAATTGGCCTTAATAAACTCCCACAGCTTCTTTAAGAAACCTTCTGCCGCCCACCACGACATCATTAAAGTGGTGGTAAAAAGATAAAACCATTTACCCATAATACTCTGAATCAACAAGGTAAAGCCTTCTCCTGTCAGCAGACGTGCGCCAGTCTCCGCCTGACCTTCCAGATTATTTCTGTTGGTTTTAAGATTGTTGTGATAATAATCATTAATCAAATCCTCTTTGATAAAGGAATGTATCACCATGAAACCAATCAATGCAACAGCAAAGGCAATCACATATTTTCTCTTGGACTTGTCACGGATAAAACTCCACGCCATCACCATCACTGTGGCAATAATCACTGCCAGCGTTCTCTGATGCACTGCATACAGTCCTACTACCACCGCAGCCAGACCAATATGATTCCACACACCGGGAGTCTTCACAACGCGCAGACTCAACCATACAAACACCCAGAATACAAATATCAACGTACACTCCGCCCATGCAATATGAGAAAATACGATATTGCTGGGATAAAGCATCACAAGAAAACAAGCCAAATCTCTCAATACCCAATGAACATCCTCAAATAATTGCTTGGTCACATTTCTTGCAATCCAAAAGCTTCCCACCAACAGCAAGCCATTGGCTACAATGGCTGCCCGATACATGGCTGCGGGTGTTGCAAACAACAGCCTGATAATTGTCAGAATCAAGAATCCATATCCGTAAGAATAATAGGGAATCCCGCTGGTCACCGATATCCAGTCCGTCCCCGTCAGATACGCACTGGCCGTCCAATAACCAAATTCGTCATCATATAACAGGAACTGATTAAAGTTCTCAATTCCCCAAATCGCAACCACAAACAAAGCAACCGACATAAGCACAGGCAGAATCCACCTGTACCGTTCCCAAAATCCTAACTGCTTCTTCGAAACATAGCTTACTGTTGCCTGCTTCATGCCTATTTGTTTTGTGGTAGCGGGCTTTGTTGTGTTTTGTTTTGTATTATGCTTTCTGTTCTGCTTTTTCGTATGTGCTGCGCTCATTTTCTCTTCACCTTTCGAAAACTTTACCACAAAATTTTATCACACTTGATATGGAATGTCCATTATTCGCGCAAAAAAGGAACCGGAAAAATCCGGTTCCTTTAGAAATTTAATGCTTATTTCGACTTACTTGCCGTCATTAGTACCATCGGTAGTTCCATCGGTAGTTCCATCATTAGTACCATCGGTAGTACCCTCATCAGCCTTTACAGCCTTAATGGTCAGAGAGATGGTTGCCTTAGCACCACTGGTGGTCTTAGCAGTAATCTTAAGATTCTTAACAGGATGCATAGCATATACATGACCGTTCTCATCGATAGAAACATAACCTGCCTTGTTTACAGAGTAGGTAAGTTCCTCATTCTCAGTAAACTTCATCTTTGCATTCAAATCAAAGTCAACAAACTGATTTACCTCAGCCTTAGTCTGCTTATCATTAACTTTAACATTCTCATCCTTGATGTTGAAAGTTACTTTGTTCTTATCCTTGTTTACAACTCTGATTTCACCCAAAGTAGTGATTTCTCCACCATCAGGAGTTGCAACAGAAGCCTGAACGGTAATAACATCGCCTGCCTTTACAGTGTCAGGAACAGTAACCTTACCCTTAGTTGCCTTAGCAATGCTTGCACCATGAGTCTCACCTACGATAGAGTAGGTAACAGTCTGCTTAGCAGGCTTAGGTCCCTGAACAGCAGTGAAAGTCACATTAGTCTTCTTACCTGCCTTAGCAACAAGTACAGGCTTCTTCATAGAAAGAGTAGTGGTAGGCTGCACAACTTTTACCTTATAGGACTTAGTAACAACCTGACCCTTACCAGTAGTAACAGATGCCTTAATAGTAGCCTTACCTGCCTTAACAGCAGTTGCATTACCATTCTCATCAATAGTCAGAACCTTGGTACTGGAAGAACTCCAAGTAATCTCATCCTCACTACCCTCACCTACAATTTCAACAGCATAAGGAGCTTCCTCACCCACCCAAAGAGTAGGTGCGCACTCAACAGTCTTAAGTCCCTCAATCTTGGAAGGATTAATAGTAATCTCAAAAGTATCCTTAACACTGTTGTCCAACTTGCTCATTGCAGTTACAACTACAACAGTAGGCTCAGTTACCTTTGCAGCCTTAATGGTAACTACAGCAGTATCATTCTTCTTGCCGGAAACACTTGCAAGCTTCTTCTGGCTCTTATCGATAGACCAAGTAATCTTATCCTTGTTCAGCTCAGAATCTCTCTCAAGCTTCAAAGTAACCTTCTTCTTGGGATAAGTATCTACAGCATCTGCACCATAAACAACATCTACGATATCAATCTTGTTCAACTTCGCATTAGCAGTTACAGTAACAGTTGCCTTCTTACCACTGGAAGCCTTAACAGTAACCTTAGCCTTACCAACACCTACAGCAGTAATGGTAGCACTCTTGCCGTCTGCACTGGGCTCAACCTCTACGATGCTGCTCTTAGCAGAAGACCAGGTAAAGATATCAGTAGTCTCACCTTCGCCCTTAACTGCATCAACTACAACCTTCAACTCCTTGGTTGCACCCTCGTCATCCAAAGCAGTCTTGGTAACCTTTGCACCATTCTCTTCAACGTGCATTTTCTTAACAGGAACACCTGCTCCAACTACAATCTTGGTCTGTGCATAAACACCACGCTCGGTAGCTGCGGTAACAACAACCTCACCAGTCTTCTTCAAAGAAATGGTGCCATCCTTGTTAACCTTTGCAACCTTGGTATTATCAACAGAATAAGTAATCTTATCGGTTGCAGTTGCAGGATTCTTCACAAGCTCCTCAGCAGGATTAAATACATGCTTTACATAGCTATTGTACTTGCTCTGCTTGAAGTTCATGGAAGTAACATACTCTTTTACATTTACAACAACACTGTCGCTCTTGTTACCTGCAGTAACAACGATGGTAGCCTTACCACCCTGTACAGCAGTAACAGTACACTTGTTGCCGTCAGCCTTAAGGTCTACTGCACCACTCTTGGTTGCCCAGTTTACAGTGTAGTCAACCTTCTTGTTAGCAACTACGCTAACTTCCAAAGTAACGGTATCACCTACTTCTACATTATAGCTCTCGCTGCCCTTTACAGATACAGCAATTACCTGAGGTGCAGGATCTGTACCATCATTGGTACCGTCATTAGTACCATCGTTGGTGCCATCGTTGGTGCCATCGTTAGTACCTGCATCGCCGTCGCTCTCGTCAGACGCATACTCATCAACTTCTACGTCTTCAGCCTTTACTACAGAGCTTACGCTAACTGCAGCAGTACCGGCAGCGGATACGGGAACATCGACAACCATGGCAAAAGCCAACATAATTGCGATTGTTTTTAAGAACTTTTTCATTATTGCCTCCTCCTAATTTTAAAACGTTTAAGTATTCACAATTGCAGAGTTCATTCTACTCCTCTTTAAATTATTTTGCAAGTGTTTTTTGAATAATTTGCAAAAATATGACGATTATACCATATCACATCCCCGAAAAACCTCTTGCAATCGGCATTCTGCCCATAATGGTAATATCTGTTATTTAATTGTTTTAACGCACAAAAGCGGCGAAGCTTTCGCTTCGCCGCCCTTTTTCAGGAATCACAGATACTTTTATGTACCATATTCTTCCTATTATATTACTTTTCCTCTACAGACTGCATCATCATCTGATCGCCAGTGAAACTGCTCGCATTGCCTACAGCACTTACATAGATTTCATATCTTGCAACTACCTTCTTGGTAATCTTAGACTTGACCTCAATTGTAGTCCAACCGGATTTCAGCGCCTTTAAGTCTGCGCTATAGAATGCTGCTCCGTTACCATTTGCATTTGCCTTGATGGTTGCAACCTTCTTGTTGCTGCTGGTCCAAGTCAGGGTATCAGCAGTGGTAGGATTATCACCCATTGCAATCAAGGTGTATCCGTTACCGGTACGGAAATCTACGTTCTGAATAGAACTAAAGGTATTCCACTCCATAATCTCAATACCAGTATTCCAGTCATCCTTATCCAGATTGTTATAGCTTACAGGAATCTTGGTAGTCTTAACTGCCTTCTTAACTGCCTTAGACTCTACGCAAACATCATCGTCATTGGTATATACCGCAGATACCTGTACAGTATACTTGGAGGACTTAACCAAGGTAGGCAACCAGAAGGTATATGCCTTCAAATCGCTGTCCCAGGACATAGACTCCAGACTGCTGTCTACCAATCTGCCGCGTTCATCATATACATCCACCTTAATACGATTTCCATTGCCATTGTAGCTATAACTCATCTGCACCAACTGATCAGAAACAAAAATTGTCTTAAGAGACTTAACAGGTGCAATATCCTTAACGGTAATGCCCACGGTTGCACTGATATTATAAAGTTCATCCGTAACAGCTACATTGGTTGCCTTACCGGGAGCAATTGCAGTAATATAGGTGCCGCTAGAGTATTCGGTTACCTTAAACATACCACTCTCCACCAATGCCTTCTTGCTCTCCTCAGACAGAACTGCATGTCTGTCAAAGCTTCCGGTAATCTTGGTCTTGTCTTCCCAGTAAGTTACAGTACTGCGAACATACATACTCTGTCCAACTTGCATGGTTACCTTATTTGCGGTGAGTTTGTTAGGATTTACAGTAATCCACAACTCCTCAAACTCAGACCAAGTGCCACTGGTCTTATCCTGTACACCTACGAATACCTGACCTGCAGCCTTCAAAGTCATCTTGCCGGACTTACTGATGGTTGCGCGAGAAGTAGGATAGTAGTAATAACCCTCGTCTGAATCATAGTAATAATAAGTCGTAGGTCTGCTAGTAGTTCTTGCAGCTACATAGTAGTTCAGCTTAGGAGCTACATAGTCATTTTTCATAGCTGCCTTAGCAATCTTATCCCAAGGCAGGGTTACCCAGATAGCATCCTGAATATCTGCTGCGGGGTTCTTTGCATCCTCCCAGAATGCACCCTGAGTGGATACAGTAACAGTCTTAGCAGTAAGCTTCACTTCATTTCTGTAATAAGAACCTTCGTCCTCATCGTAATATCTTACTCTCTGTACAGGCTGCTTGTCATTGTAGAATACATCCAATGCAAACACCTGAGACTTGGTGGTCTTGAAGCTCTTAACAGCACCATTGTGTGCCTCAGAAACCTTGCAGCCATGGTCACAATAAGTCACATTTTTGATTGCACTTACATTACGAACATATACGGTATAATCCTTGTTGATGTCAAGGTTCTCCAAATAAGCGTACTCTGTCTTGCCGTCACTGGTATAGGAAGTCTTCTTAGGTGCAGCTACAAGTTTGGTACCTTCCCAGTTCTGCTGCTCCATCTTAGCAATTTCCTGCTCAAAGGCATCAACAGTAAGACCCTTACCTTCCAGTACATAAACCTCTCTGCGGTAACCATCCTTCACTGCAGGAAGTTCTACCTTTGCAGCATAGTCCCAAGTCTGCACTTTCTTAATCTTAGGTACACTTACGTTAGCTACATTAATGGTAACCTTTGCAGTCTTAGCACCTGCAATTGCCTCCATCTTACCTGTTGCAGCATTGTAATAGGTAGGATATACGGTAACAGTTGCCTTACCAATCTTCAGTGCAGTGATATAACCGGAATCGGTTACACACAATACACTAGGATCGTCCACGCTGTAGCCAAGAGAGATTACATCGCTCATAAGCTTCTTGGTAAGCTTTACATCCAACTGCTGAGTTCCGCCTACAACCATCTTCTTTGCAGGAGAAATCAGAGACATGGACTTAGGCTCTACAGCGGTACGCAAATCATCTTCCAAAATAGCCTTGCTGCAGTCTACCTTGAAGTTCTCTGTATAACCGGGAACCCAGTTAATGGAGAAGTTGTACTCCTTGGTCTCTGCATTTGCATCAAATGCTACATAAATGTAGTCGCTTCCCTCATACAACAGATAGCCGCCTGCTGCTGCAATGCTGTTCTTATAGCTAGCATCCTCATCCATGTAATAAGTACCATGGGAACCATTGTAATACTCCTGAGGCTCTCTAATCTGAAGTACTACATAGTTGCCGGGAATCTCCTTGCCGTCAAAATATGCGTTGTAGCTGAAAGGAACACCTGCAACAGGGGTAATCACATGATCCATACCGGTAATCTTATCGGTGATTTCACTGCCCACCATGCTACTATAGCCAGTTGCAGAAACAACTGCATTTCCTCTTGCCACTGTAAAAGTAACATCCTTAGAAATTACATTATAGCAGTTGCTGTAAGGAGTGTACAGAGAAGGAATAGCCGACAAAGTATAGGTCTCATCACCCTTAAGATTGCCTGAAACGCCATTATAATTAAGGCGGTTGCCATCCTTGTCATATACATAGAAATTGATATAGCTTACTGCAGCATATTCCCAATAATAGCTATCAAAGGCAAACGCCGCTGCGTCACGCTCTACAACACCGTCAAACTTAACCTCATCATAGCTGTATGCGTTACTATACCAATTACCGGCTTGTGCATCCTCAGCATCAACAACAGCCTCAACAACCAAATCCTTAGGAGTAATGGTAATGGTATCTACCTCTACCATATCAACTGCAGCGTACTTTTCATTACCTGCAAAGCTTACACCCAAGGTATAAGTACCTGCTCTGTAAGGTGCTGCAGCAGGCTCCCAGCCATAGTCATAAGCCTCCCAGTCATACCACTCAGAGTACATGCCATCGCCTTCATACCACTGATAGGTAAGCTCAGCATCGGTAACCTTTGCACCACTGGCATCAGTAACCTCAACGCTTGCAGCAACATCCCATGCTGCGCCATCATATACCTTGGTATTGGTGGTAAACTCAGCGGGCTTGATGTTCAGAACGCCGGTACCCATCTCTACCAACTCAATTGCCTTGGTCTCATGGAAATACTCTACTCCGGTCACATTGCCCTGAGCATCCTTCTTCTCTACATAATCTACATAGTTGTCATTATAGAGATCGAAATAATCTACAGCCACACGATAGCTGTTGGCCTTATCAAAACTTCCGCCGAAATAATACCAGTCATCCTCAGTAGGATTCTCTTTGGTAGTATACTCAACTTTCCAGTCGTACATCTCATAGTCACGACCTTCTCTCAGTTCGATTACACCACCGTCACTACCATCTCCGGTACCATCTGTACCGTCTCCGGTACCCACCTTATGAATCTCATAAACGATTTCATTGTAATCGTAGTCATATTCATAAGTCTTGGTCAATGCCTTGGGAACACTTACAGGCACAACTTTAATCAACTGCTGCTTAATCTCGAAAGGAACATCTGCCGCTGCTGCATGCCATTCATTGGAAGGATCCTGATAAGTAATGCGAAGCATATACTTACCTGCATCTACGATAGGATCATACTGCAACATATAGTCGTTGAGCATCATCTCCTCGTATACAGGAACGCCATCCTCATCATCATAAATCCACTCATACCATGTATAGGTAAGGGATTCGTCTGTTCCATCACTTACTCTTACGTTGCTTGCATCATCAAGCTTCACTACCTTAGCCAGCTTGTACAGAGCACGAGTCTCATGCAAAGGCAGACCATCGTAGGTCTTAACGATAGGAGTAATTGCAGAAACATCAATCTTCGCTGCGGTACCGGGATTTACGGTAACTGCAACTACATTCTTCTCCAATACTTCACTTTCAACATTTACCTCGTAATTGCTATCTGCATTACCGGTATAATTGTTGATGGAATAAGTACGGCTATACTCGCCATTCAAGCGATAAACACCCTTGTTTCCGGTGAAAATCACGCGATAAACCTTACCTGCCTGCAACAAAGCACTATTGTTATCTACAAAGTACTTGTTCTCGCCCTCTCCGGTCTCAACCTGCAGCTTGAATTCCGGTGTATAAGGGAAAGTATAACTTGATGATGTATAGGTTCCCCAATCATGGTCCTTGCTGAAGTCAGCAAGCGCACCCTCTACATCATAGTCAATCCAGTTCAGCACATCTGCCTCAGACATACCGGGATAGAAAGCAGGAGCACCCTCTTTCCACTTGGGCTTAAGAACCAGCTCTCTCTTCTCTACCACTACAGGAATGTAAGCAATTGCAGACTCATACATTCCTGCCTCGCCTGCATAGCTGATACCATAATAATAAGTACCTGCATCTACAGGAGCACTCTCCAGAATGCCGGACTCTGACTGCCACTCATACCATGCGTATGTAACCTGACCATCTGCAGGAGTAATAGCCTTCCAGTCCCAACCCTTTTCAGCATCGTATGTGTAAGCCTCAACTACCATGCTGTAGTCGGTACCTGCCACAGGAGCAGTAACATCCTCGCCGTCAAAGCTGGTGGTATAATCCTCATCCTTCCACTTAGAGGTCATCTCCACATTCACTCTTGTGTCAATCAGACCTGCCATCTGCAGCTTCTGCTCTAATTCAGGAAGAGTATATCTTGCCTGCTCTGCAGCAGTAACCACACTTGTAAAAGCAGGAACAACCTTCACATAGTAATCACCATCCTGCTTAAGAACCGTATCTGCAGCAAGTGCCTGACCGGTGTAAGCATCGGTAATGGTAATGGTTGCACTAAGTTCAGAAGCGTCGCCCTCAGTCATCGCATATGAATCGGTACCCTTACCCTGCACATAATAACTTGCGCTAAGACTCTGAAGCTTCACATCCTTTACAAGTGTACCGGGCTCGATGTTGCCAAAATAAACTTCCACATCCATCTCTGCTTTGGTAACAGTAAAAGGAATCGCTTCCTTCATGGCCTCACTTTTCTCTGCCACTGCCGGAATCTCAACCAAAATCTGATAATTCCCCGGCTCGGAAGTGTAGGTAGGCATGGTGGTATCTTCCCATACCTCACCCTTCTTAACCTGCCACTTGTAGGTGCAGTTGCCAAACTCGTACAGTGAACACAGACGTACACCATTTTCTCTTACATAAACATAATCCCTTACGTTGTAGATGTTCCAAGTCCAGTTACCCACGTTGGAACTACCATACATCGCACTGGTGCTGTAACCATTCTGTTTCAACCATGCCTCATACGCTGTCGTATCTAAGGTATACTTGATAAGACCGGTCTCCGCACCGTCTCCAGTACCCATGGTATCAACAGTGTTCTCAACCTCAGCCACAGTCTGCACATCAGTATTACCTGCTGCGGATACTGTGGTTGAAGGCACACCGCCGACTACCATTGCCGCTGCCAGCAAAAGTGCAAGTGTCTTCTTGCTCTTTGCAAACAGCTTGTTTCTCATGAAACTTTTCATGAATTGCTTCCTCCCTTCGGTTATTAATAGTATAACTCACCTTATACATTACTATATATCGACCACTTTTGTCAATTTATTGACACGTCTAATCTGGAAATTTTTACAACTTTTCCCTAAACGCCTCTCGGTGCACCATCCTGCAATTTACAGACATTTCGCCATCTTTTAGTCAAAAAGAATGCCAACATACTCAGCATACCAAATGCAAAGCTGATGGGCACACTGGCATATACCAATTGTCCATTGACAAAGCGTGCAATCAGAAATGCCGCGGGAATACGCACTGCCCACAACATAAGAATATTTACCACAGTAGAATATCTCACCTCACCAATGCCATTAGCAAAACTGATGATACAGTTGAGCACCGCATACATCCATGTACAAGGAAGCATAACACGAAGATATTTTACTCCCAGTTCCAGCACTTCATAATCGTCCGTGAACAAATCCAGTATGGGTCTGCATACACTTAAGAAAAATAATCCGGCCGTTAAAGTTATCACACCTGAAAACAAAGGAATTTTTAATGCCCCCTTCTTTAGACGACTGTAATTTCTTGCGCCCACATTCTGCCCTGCAAAGGTGGTTGCCGCAGAAGAAAAAGAAGTAATTGCCACATTAGTAAGTCCCGTAACCTTCTGTGCTACGGCACACCCCGCCATGAAAGCCGAGCCTTGCGCATTAATCAAAGACTGCATCATAATATGTCCAAGAGAATATACCGAATTGTTCAAACCAAGAGGCAGACCAACCATTACCACCTCTTTCAACACCTCTTTTTCTAACCGTCTTGGAAGAAACGTAAACTCAAGCTCCGGATATTTGTGCTTAATATATACAATACTGAAAATCCAGGAGCAAAACATGGCAATAATAGTAGCCAGTGCCGCTCCCGTAACTCCCATATGACACACAACAATAAAAAACAAATCAAGCACAATATTTACAACACAGGAAATAACAAGAAAGATTAGCGAAGAACGACTGTCTCCCACACCACGCAGGATTCCCGCATTCATGTTATAACCCATATTGCCAAGAGTCCCCAGAAAAATAATCCGTACATAAGACGTCGCAAGACCAAAGGTATCCTCCGGCACCTGCATCAGCCTTAACACCAAGGGACCCACAAACAGGCCTGCTATAGAGATGGGAATGGCGCATATATACAGGAATGAAGTAGCCGTAGCCACCACCGCCTTAAGCTTGTCCGTATCTCCACCACCCACTGCCTGAGACACCAAAATGGACACCCCCGTACCCAGGCCCAGGAAAATACACAGAAGCACCTCCACCGGCTGGGAACTGGTTCCCACCGCCGCCAGAGCTTTCGAGTCGCAATAATTCCCCACAATCATGGTATCCACAGTATTGTAAAGCTGTTGCAGAATATTTCCTGCACAGATGGGCAAAGCAAAAAGGATAACCAATTTCATGATGGAGCCTTTGGTCATATCTATCTTTTTCGATGACTGCATAGTTCACCACTCCTTTGTTAAAAGTATAACTATACAATACATCTTTTCCAAAGACTCCACCACGAATTAGTTATCCTATCAAGTCAAAACAACCGATATTTTAACATTATTTACTTCCGGATATTTTATTTCCTATAATAAGAGATTCCAACGCTCTCTATACCTGAGTTACAGGCGATTGTAAGAGAAGCTTTCTGCACAATAACCCTGTCGAAGCGAACCCGCTTTTGCACTTCTTTCGTAATCCATTCCAACTGCTTCACCGTACATCCCACATGAGTAATCACCACTATGTTTCTGCTGATTTTACGTTTCCTGCGAAGCTGCCATCGTATTTCCTGTCGCCACGCCTGTTCCAGACTGCCGCCTAACAGCCGGGACACAACAGCCTTCTTCTGATGCATGGCTATTACGGGATGCAAATGCAGCTTACGACAGACATTCGCCACCATGGAACTGGTTCTGCCCGTTCTCCAGAACACATCCGCGTTGGGCAAAACAAAGCTGGCCTGTACATTTCCCTTCAATCTCTCTACTTCCTGACAGATTTCCTCTGCATTACCGCCTTCCAGAGCCTTACTTGCTGCTATTAATGTTATCAGCCCCATCGCCCCCGACACATGACCGGAATCAATGACACGAACATGGTCAAAGCCCTTCGCCGCTGCAACGGCAGTATGGTAGCTCTTACCACTTCCCGATGCCATTGCCACATGAACAACCTCCTCCGCCTCGGTAAGTCTCTCCGCAAAGAATTCCTCCATCTCCTGTACAGTCACACTGTCCGCCTGTGCACTGCAGCTATCCGCTGTCATATACTGTGTCAGACTATCCGAATCAATTTCTCTGGTATCTGCAAAACGTCCCTGAGGTGTCTTAATATACAGATACATCAGCTTGATATCGTACTTTTCCAAAAGGTCTGCCGGGATATCGCACACGCAATCCGCCGTAACATATACTTTCTTACGCTTCTTTCGGGTTAGCTTGCGCATATAACTATAGTCCTGCACTCCGCCTTCCGTATCCTGCAATTCCACAATTTCAGGTGGCAAATATTGCAGAATCTCCATTTCCATCAATCTGCCCTGAATAGGCTTTTCCACATATCCGTCAAAGCCCTGCTCCTGATACATTATTCTGGCTTCCACACCCACATTGGCCGTCAATGCAATAACAGGAGTCTCCCTGCACAGACCATTCTCCTGACTTCGCAAAGCCCTCATAGTCTCCGGACCATCCATATCAGGCATCATATGATCCAACAAAATCACATGATAGTATTTCTTTTTGGCCATCTCCAGACATTCCACACCGCTATGGGCAACATCCACCTGCATCTTGGTATAGGATAACAGTCTCTTCGCTACAATGGCATTCATATCATTGTCATCCACCACAAGCACTCTGGCCTCCGGTGCCTCAAAACTGGGCTTGTACAATTCCCCCGCCACGGCTCCGCGCTTCAAAAAATCCACTGTTCCTATGGGCTTGGAATCTGCTATTTTCTGTTCCAACGTAACGGTAAAGGTTGTTCCCTTCGTATAAATACTGTCCACATGAATCTGACCACCCATTAAATCCACCAACTGTTTGGTGATGGCCAGTCCCAGACCACTGCCCATAATTTTGTTATTACGATTCTCATCTATACGGTTAAAAGAATCATATAAATACTCTATATCTTCTTTACGAATTCCAATACCGGTGTCCGCCACCTGTACCTTCAACAGATATTTACCGTCCCCCACAGCCTCTCCAGATGCAGACAATGCAACGGAACCTTCTCTGGTATACTTAACAGCATTATCCAGAATATTTAAAAGTATCTGTTTGATACGATTTTCATCCCCCCTCAGTACAGAAGGAAGCTTTTTGTCAATATCAACCTGAAGTTCCAGTTTCTTCTTACTCGCCTGCACACGTATCAGTTCCACAAGCTCGCCAAAAAAGTTCTCCGTACTGTATTCTACCGGAACCACTCTCATTTTCTTCATTTCCATCTGAGACAGGTCCAAAATATCATTTACCTGATTCAAAAGCATCTTACTGGCCAACTGAATGTCCTGCGCATACTCTCTGGTCTCACCGGAAGGGTTGCTCCGCAAAATCATCTCATTCAATCCAATGATAGAATTGATGGGAGTACGAATCTCGTGACTCATATTGGCAAAAAACAGATTCTTGGCATTACTGCTTCGCTCCAACGCCTCCTGCTGCGCGATGTTGCGCTTGTGTTCATCCTCGAATATCCTTATCTGAATCTTCATAATGACACCGGCACAGATTCCCACCGCAAATACCGAGAAAAGCGAATCTCCATAAGCAATGGCCTCTGTACTCATATGCAAAATCCAGTCCGGCCTGTAATACGCCAGCGCATAGGTACCGCCATACATCACCGCACTAAGCACAAGAAAAAGAATCAGTTTCTTGCCACTAAACATCAGGAAAATATAGAAGATTCCCAATGCCATCCATACCGACGGTCCACCCTCCAGGCCTCCACTCATCATAAAAAGCACCGGAAACACCATCACAATCATAATCACGCCAATGATTATGGCCGCAATGTCATATTTACCATATTTAAAGGTAACAAACATGCCCGTACCCAATGCAACAATCAACAAAACCAGGAAGCCCAGCAACAACAAATCCAACTGCATAATCACAAAAACTTCCAATGTTGCAATGATAGCAGCCAGACCGCCTACCAAAACAATAGAGCGAAACACTCTTTCCCGCAGTTCATATTCTCTTCCCAAAACAAGCTTCTGCAATTTCTTCCACATAGCTTATCTCTCCTTACTCTCCAGTTGATTTTTCAATCGAACTGTCAGTTCTACCGCAGATACATAATCGGACATTTCCACCTTTTTCCTCACAGGTGCCAGAAGTTCCTTCAAAGGAGTCTCCCGATACATATGACACTGCAATTCAGACACAATCTCAAGCAGCCTCTCACTGTCCAGGGAGTACATGGCAGTCTCCATGTCTTCAATAATTTTATCAAAAACAGGCCCCTCCAAAACCGTACATTCTACATTTGCTTCTTCCTTTGACTCTTCTGCATCTTCCTTGAGTGCCATAATCCACTCATTCTCTCTTAGTTCAGTAAAAAGCTTTCGATATTCCTCCATCAATTTGGAATGTCCGTCCTTAATATATTCAATACGTCCCTCCTTGCCTGCAAACTCTAATTTTCTGGCAAGCTCCGCCAAAGGAACCGCACCGATGCTTCGCATTGCACCCTTGATACCATGCACTGCTATTATGTAATTCTTCCAGTCTTCCTTCTCAAACAGCTTCTCTGCCGTAATATCCAACTCATCACTGTCATCACAATATCCGCGAAGGACACTTAAATATCCGTCCACGCCATTGCAGTAGAGAATACCCTTGCCGACATCCAGTCCCTTAGGGCCAAACACCTCTTCCATCTGCTCCAGACTGGGCAAGGCTCCGGTCTCACCAATTACTTCCTGTTTCACATCAGGAGTTGTCTGCTCATTTATGACAGACATGGCCAAATCAGACTTGTAAACAATCTTATTGGGCGGCAAATTTCGCTTTAACACTCTCTCCAAAACGGAGCGTTCTACCGGTTTTTCCAGAAAATCGCTGAAGCCTTCTGCCAGAAACATCTCTCTGGTTCCAGCGACAGCATTTGCTGTCAAAGCAATGATAGGCACCTTCTGGAAATAGGTTCCCACCTTGTGTCGAATACGGTGCAGGGTCTCCACTCCATCCATCTCCGGCATCATATGATCCATAAAAACAAAATCATAGTCGGCAGCAGCTATCTTCTGCAAAGCCTCCTGACCACTGATAGCTGTCGTAACTTTTATGTTGTAATTAGAGAGAATACCTTCAATCACGCGAATATTCATGCGGTTGTCATCCACCACAAGCACATGTGCATTTATCGTTTCAAACTTCTCCACAACCTCTAAGCCATGCTCTTTTTCAAGTCCCTCCGGTGCATTCAATACAGAGACAATCGTTAATATATGGAAGGGCTTGTAAATCCTCAACAGCCTTGGATTCGTTATAAACTTCTCTTCTGCTCTGTTCATCACCACTATAATCTTGGTCTTTAATGCAAGCTCATCAAAAAACTTCTGATTGGCCCGATACTCCGCTGCGCTGATAAATACGTGGGTTAAATGCTCCTTGGCAAAAGTTCTCTGAAGTTCTGCCAGATTACGACAAATATGACATTTTACCTTAAGCTGTTCTACCATGTGCAGGATTGTCGCTGAATATTCATCTCGAATCTCCACCATATCAAACTGCTCCATGTCAATGTAGGTGGCCACATTCAGATTCTCAGCATCCCGAACAGTTGCCATAGGAGCCTCGTCCAACACCTTCTGAGGGATTGCAACCTGCACCACAGTACCCTTCCCCGGCTTACTTCTCACCGTGATTGCTCCACCCATTCGCTTGACCAAAGCATTGGAAATGGCAAGTCCAAGTCCAATACCACCAACACGTCGGTTTCTGTCAGTGTCCGCCTGACTAAATCGAGCAAACAACCGCTCAAGACTGGCCTCGTCCATACCGATTCCGGTATCACGCACGGCTACCAACAGATTAATGCCATAAGACTCTTTACGGAAACCTACCGTAATTCCTACACAGCCTTCCTCCGTAAATTTAATGGCATTATCCACAAGCTTCATAATAATTCGGCGAAGTTTCTTCTCATCACCCAAAAGAGCACATGGAATATTTGCATCACAGTCCACAACCAACTCGATATTTTTATCATTTTTTCGAGCCATGGTCATGTTAATCACATCATTGATGGTGGAAGAAATACTGTATGCTTCTTCCTCCAATTCTATTCTGCCGGATTGAAGTTCCGAATAATCCACAATATCACTGACGATGGAAGTCAGATTTCTTCCGGCCAGTTGAATATTCATTATATTTTCTTTCGTTTTATAGGGCAACTCCTCCCGAAGCACAATCTCACTCATTCCGCAAATTGTATTGAGAGGCGTTCTGATTTCATGACTGATATTGGCAAGGAAATCATCCTTGCTTTGTTCCACATATCCTAATTCTTCTATCGTCTCGCGCAGTTGCCTGCTGCCTTCACTATTATTCTTAGTCCACGTATATACTACAAACTGCAGAAAAAACACATTTGCCAAGTGTAGCAAAGAATACAAAACATCGGTAGTCGTTTCACAGGGCAAGGTCTTTAACACAAACCCATGAAACCCAAAAATAAATAATATAGATATAACCGAATAACCAATAATATCTGTTATTCCATACAATCCCATCAACACAACAAACAGCATATAGATGGGAAGCAGTGTTAATACACTATCCAAATAAACCGCATAGAGAATAAGACTGGCCTGCATCATAATCGAAGTAAACCTTGCCCTGAACCCATAACTATAGTATTTGCCCGCATAAATTATCCAACTGGCTCCAAGCATCAGAAGGACAAACAGGGAAATCCACTCTCCCCGCCTCTGTTGAATTGAGGCAATTGCCATATTCAGCCCATATATGGTATAGATAAGCAATTGAAACTGCTCTATACGTTTTTGATTTTCTCCTTCGTATGTATATTTATCCAATATCCCATCCTCCTGCGGCAATTGTATTTTGCCTATTGCACAAAGAGGGCTCCCGAAAGTCTTTAGACCTCAGGCAGCCCTCTTAAGCATTTTAATACTAATACTTACCGGTATTACCGATCAAAGAAATAATCTGCTCGTTCTTGTTGGAAGACCTATCGCTTCGACGCTCTGTGGAAGCACTTCTTCCCTTTGCTGCTGAAGACTTATTGTCTAACTTGTATACACTCAAAAGTTCACGCACTCTGTTTACCTGCTCTGCAAGCTCCTGACTGGCTGCGGCACACTGCTGACTGGTAGCGGAGTTGGTCTGTACCACCTGAGATACCTGCTCAACCGCCTGATCAATCTGAGCAATGGCTGTTGCCTGATAATTGGAGGAGGTTGCAATCTCTGTAATAATTGCTTCGCTCTGCTTAACAGCCTTGGAAATCTCATCCAGTGCCTTTGCAGTCTCGTCTACCAACTTGGAACCGGTAGCAACCTTCTGAATGGAATCCTCAATCATCTCTGCTGTCTCTGCTGCTGCCGCAGAACTCTTAGCTGCCAGATTTCTTACTTCCTCTGCCACCACTGCAAAGCCCTTACCTGCCTCGCCTGCTCTTGCCGCCTCAACCGCTGCGTTCAATGCCAGAATATTGGTCTGGAATGCAATGTCATCGATTACCTTGATAATCTTGGAAATGCTCTCAGAGGACTTGTTGATAGCTTCCATAGCAGCCATCATCTGCTCCATCTCTACATTACCCTTCTTCACATCTTCGATGGTCTGCTCAATCAAATCTGCTGCCACATTGGCCTGAGCTGCATTCTGCTTGGTCTTCTCTGCCACATCATCGATGGAAGCAGTAATCTCTTCGATGGCACTCGCCTGCTCTGTGGACCCCTGCGCCAACGCCTCACTGGCACTTGCCACCTGAGAAGAACCTGCAATAACAATCTGCGCAGAATCCATAACTTCTGACATGGTATCATGCGTCTGCTCTACCAACTGCTTCAATGAATTACCCAACAAATCTGCATCGGATTTGGGTCTTACTTCAATCGTGAGATTACCCTCTGCTACCTCACGTGCTGCATAAGCATTGTCACGAATACTCTGAACAACCTGACCTACATCGTCAATCAACATTCCAAATTCATCATTGGATTTTTTCTCCAACTTAATGTCCACATTACCTGCAGCCAAGGCCTCAGCCGCTTTTGTAAGTTCTGCCAAGGCTTTTTTGATTTTTCCGACCAAAACAATAGAAATACCGGAAGTAATAATTAACATAACCACAAATTCAATAGATGTAAACACTGCATAACTGTGCAGATAACCTGCGGGGTCTTCCTCCGTAATAATCTGTGCCGCAGATGTATAACCCGTATACATAGAAATCACCAACAACGCGCCTAAAATAATAAATCCAATTGTCAATTGAGTCTGTATTTTCATATTCTTCATAGCGATTACTCTCCTTCTTCCTCAGCTTCTTCACTTGCCTGCTCCAACATAGCCAACTCTTCATCCTTCAAGAGCTTGTCCGGGTCTAACAAAAGCTTTACACTCTCTCCAACCTTGCCGATGCCATACACATATTTATTCTGGGTCTTCTCCTCATTGCTGATGGTAGGAGACGGCAGGATGTTCTCCGGCGTAATCTCCACAACCTCCGCAACCTTTTCTACAATCAGGCCCACTACCATATCCTTCACATTAATCACAATGATACAGGTTCTGTCCGTATAAGGCAAGGGTTCCTGTCTAAACCTGACTCTCACATCAATTACGGGAATAATCTTGCCACGCAAGTTAATCAATCCCTTTATGTAATCCTCGCTCTCGGGAATCTCAGTAATCTCCTGAAAAACTATAATTTCTCGCACATATTCTATTTTCAGGCCAAAGAATTCGTTTCCCGATTTAAAGGTTACATATTTATCCTGCTGATTGTTCTGCTCACTCATATGTAACTTTTCCTTTCTTTAAAATTGTATAAACTATTCAACCAGTCCGGCCGCATCCAGAATCAATGCGATACTGCCGTCTCCAAGCTGCGTACAACCGGACAGGCCTTTTACCTTCTTGATATAATCGGGAATCGGCTTTACCACGATTTCCTGTTTGCCTACCAGACGGTCTACAAACAAACAGATAATCTTCTTCTCGATTTCCACAAGCACCAACATTCCTTCTTCCATATTGGGCTCATAGTCACTGAGCTTGTACCACTCACCCAACCGGAGTACCGGATAACACTCGCCGCGAATCATCACGAATTCGTCTCCCTTAGGTTCTTTAATCAGTCTGTTCTCTCTGATACTCACAAATTCCTTTACAACACCTGTCTCAATAACAAAGGAAGACTTGCCTACCTCCATGACAATACCATCAATAATTGCCAGTGTAAGAGGAATCTTTAGAATCATGGAGCTTCCCTCTCCGGGAGTACTCTCTATTTCGAGACTTCCACCGATGGCCTGTATATTGGATACTACAACATCCATTCCCACGCCTCGTCCGGAGTATTCCGTAACCTTCTCATTGGTGGAGAAGCCCGGCATGGTAATTAGCTGATAAACTTCTTTGTCCGTGTAGGCACTGTCCGGTTTCAGAATATCTAAAATACCCTGTTTTCTGGCTTTTGCAAGAATTTTATCTCTGTCAAGTCCCTTACCGTTATCCTGTACGATAATCCATACCTTACCGGATTCTGTCTTGGCCGTCAGGGTTACCTTACCCTTCTCCGTCTTGCCCGCCGCCTCACGCTCATCAGGCATTTCGATACCGTGGTCTACAGAGTTTCTTACCAGATGCATCAGAGGGTCTGAAATATGCTCAATAATATTTTTATCTACCTCTGTATGCTCACCCACCATCTCGAACTCAATATCCTTGCCAAGCTTACGGGAGACATCAAATACAATACGGTTCATCTTCTGGAAAGTGTTGGTCAAAGGAACCATTCGCATACTCATGATAACATTCTGTAAGTCTGTCGCTATCTTGGTCATCTGACCTGCCGCTTTATTAAAGTTGTCCAGTTTCAGTCCCGGCACCTTCAAATCCTGATTCTGCAAAACCACCGACTCTGCAATAACCAACTCACCAATCAAATCCATCAGCATGTCCATTTTATGGATATCCACACTGATGAAGGTTGCCTTCTCCTGCTTCTTGGGCTTGTCCTTAGCCAGTACCTTTCCTTTACCGGGTTCCTTGGACTCGATGACGAAATCACCGGGAGCAATGGTCTTTTTCTCCGGGGCCTTCGGTGCTGCTTTAGCCTGTTCCTCTGTGCCCTCCGCCTTGGCTTCGATTTCTTCCACACTGGATTCCAAATCAATCATAATCTCAGTTCCGAAGCTGTCGAAACCTCTCTGGAACTCTTTGGCGGTACACTCACAGATTTCAACTTTCTGGAGTTCATAGCCCTCCTGTACAAGCTCGTGCAAATCCTCTTCTGAAGCCTGTGTCTGCAAGAGAATCTTAAAGCCATTCTCCATAATCTCATCCACACTGGATTCATCCGAAATGATATCCTCAGGATAATGGAGCAAATCCTCCGCAATTTCCTTCAATGCATAGACAGTCTTGTAAGCATGTACATTGGCTAACTGTACATCCGGATGAAAGGTCAGGTAAATCTTGTAGAAATGGCTTGCACTGGTAGCCATGGGTGCAATATAAAACTGCTGAGGCTCCTCATGCACATTCTCCTTAATTACCTTATCCTTCTCGCCTTCTCCGTTTTTGAGGGTTGTCAGAAACTTATCAATCTCCGCTACAAGCTCTACAGAACTGCCATCAGCCGACTCTCCGTTTTGCAGCTTATCCATCTCAGCCGTTATAAAATCAGATACCTGCAAAACATACTCCACCAGTTCCAGATGCGGAACATTCTCAGGCTTTGATTCTCTCAGATAAAAGAACACATCCTCAAGCTTATGCGAGAGTTTGGTAATTTCATCAAACATCATAACGCCGGAGGAACCCTTTATGGTGTGCATCGTTCGGAAAATCTCGTTGATGCTGTCCTCGTCAAAACAGTCCTCGTCCTTCTGTTCCAGTACGATTTCCTGAAGACGTTCCAGAAGCTGTCCGTTTTCAAACAGGTACATGTCAAGCATACCCTGTGTATTAAACTCTTCTGCCATTTAACTCTCCTTTCCGATAGGAATAAATAAACCCCATTCCTTCTCTCTTATATCAGGCCGAATTTCTTCAAAGCCTGTTCAAATCTCTCCTGATCGATGGGCTTGCCGGAATATACGCTGCATCCCAGTTCAAAAGCCATCTTTACATTTTTCTCCTCATTCAAAGCCGTGGTCATAATCACCTTTGCAGCCTTCTCTTGAGGGATATTGCGTTCCTTTTCCAGATTGCGAATACCCATAAGTGCCTGATATCCGTCCATCACAGGCATCATGATATCCAGACAAACCAAATCATAAGGCTCACCATCCTCCAAAGCCATCATGAACGCATCCACTGCCTCCATGCCATCCACAGTAACGTCACACTCTCCGTACTTGGACAGAAAACCTGTCATGAATTTTCTCGTAACAAAATCATCCTCAGCCAACAAAATTCTCATACCCTTACTCCTTTCCATCTATTACATTTTGCCGAGTAAGCTATACGCTCTCTTGGCAACATCTGTCAACTTCTCCTGATGCTCTACCGCACCAAGCTCGTATGCCACCTTGGGCATTCCATATACAACACAGGTGGATTCATCCTGTCCAATGGTTCTGGCTCCGGCATTCCGCATTGCAAGAAGCCCTTTAGCACCATCACCGCCCATTCCTGTCAAAATAATTCCCAACGCCCTGTTCCCTGCAACTTCCGCCACAGAATGGAACAACACATCCACCGAGGGACAATGACCATTAACCTTGGGTGCCTGTCGGTTTACCACCTGATAGACACCGTTTTTCTTGACGAGGTGCATATGTGCATCCCCTCCCGGTGCTATCAGTGCCTGTCCGGGCACCACCAAATCTCCTGATTTGGCTTCCTTTACCCTTATCTTACACAAACCGTCTAAACGGTTGGCATACATTTCCGTAAAGCCCGGTGGCATATGCTGTACAATTACCACTCCGGGAATATCCGGTCCAAATTCCTTAAGCACTGTTGCTATGGCTTCCGTTCCTCCCGTGGAGGCTCCGATTGCCACAATCAGTTCCTTATTCTCCCCCCTAAGAGGCTGTATAGGCGTCAGCTCCGGCATCCTCTTCCGTGTGCCTACCTTGGCAATGGAAGCCACCTTCACCTTTACCAGCAAATCATTCTTGATAAAAGCTTCTATCTGCGAACGGCTGGCTCCCGAAGGCTTCGCCACAAAATCCACAGCTCCGGCATTCAAGGCATCGAACACTCTCTCACTCAGGGTACTGACCACCACTACCGGAAGCGGATACTGCGGCATGAGCTTACGCAGGAAATCAATTCCATTCATCTTAGGCAATTCAATGTCTAAGGTCATCACATCCGGCTTGTGTTCTATAATGGCATCCCGGGCTTCGAAAGGATCCTTTGCCGTAGCAACAATCTTGATTGCCGGGTCTGCACTCAACCCATTTACCAACATCTCCCTGAACAAGAGAGAATCTTCTACCACCAATACACGTATTTGGCGCATAAGCATTACTTCCCTTCTGGTTTACGAAAAACAGATGGCTGAATCATATCAAAAGGACAATGACTCCTGTCAAGGGTCTCCGTCCGTCCTACAAAAAGATATCCTCCGGGCTCCATAACATCGTACACCTTCTGTATCAACTGTTTTCGCGTTTCGTTATCAAAATAAATCATTACATTCCGCAGAAAAATAATGTGCATCTTCCGTTTAAAAGGAAAATCATCCATGAGGTTAAACTGTCTGAAAATCACCTCATCCTTAATCTCCTGCGTAATCTCATATCGTTCTCCTCCATCCAGAGGACGTAAGAAACGACGTTTCCATGTATCAGGAAGACTTTCTATATGCTCCCTGTCATAAATCCCCTGAACTGCCTGCAACAAAACCTCTGTATTAATGTCCGTGGCAAGCACCTTGGTATCCCAGGCATCCGCTTCCAGATTAAAGAAATCCCTAAGAAGCATGGCCAGCATATAGGGCTCCTGCCCACTGGAGGCAGCCCCACACCAGATACATAAGTCCTTGTGCCGCGCTTCTTTTATCTTAAGCTCCGGCAACACCTTCTGCTTCAAAAAATCAAAATGTTCAAACTCCCTCATAAAGAAAGTATGATTTGTTGTCAAAATATTGACCAGTTCCCGCTCGAACTTCCCTGTATGGTCCATATCCACGGCATTCATATACTCGGTATAGTTCTCGAAACCGTTCCATTGGAGATAATTATCCATTCGCCCCTGAATAATCTCCTTCCTACGGTCCAACGATATTCCATACCGGCTCTTGATAAACCGGTAAATCCGCAGGAATTCCTCTTCTGTCATGTTTGTACGCATACTCATCACCTTGTCCGCTTAATGAAGCTGTCGGACGATTTTCTTCAAAATCCAGTAGATACCGGGATTAAACTGTCTTTCGGCATCCGCATCCATAATCTTAAACGCATCCTCCTGAGTAAATGCTTCTCGATAACTACGTTTCTCAGTCAACGCACAATACACGCTGACTACTGATACAATCTGTGCAGAAAGGGGGATTTCGTCTCCCTTTTTCCCCTCAGGATAACCACTTCCATCCCAATGTTCGTGATGATAATTGGCGATTTCAGTAGCCATCTGTATAAATTTGTTGTCTATTCCGATATCCGAAATATCCCTTAAAATTCGGGCTCCCGCGCTTGCATGACTCTGCATGATTGCCTCCTCCCTTTCATTTAAGGAAGATTTCTTTTGCAGGATATCCGTAGGCACCGCCAGATTACCCAAATCACACAGGGGGACCGCCAATTCTATGGTGTCCACATAGCTGTCCGAAATCAAATGTCCGAACTGCGCTGACAACTGCATGGCTTCTGCGAGAATTCTACAATTGTAGCTAAGCCTTTCCATATGGGCTTCGTCATATCCTGCATTTTCCTTTGCCACACGAATCAGTGCATACAGCACACTTCGACGTTCCTTCTCCATCTGCTTGCGCTGCTCACTGATGGATTGATGCAACTGTCTGTTTATCTCAAGCACGCTTCTCTTGGCCTCATCCAGCTTCAAATGCATGCCCACACGAGCCTTTACTACCTCCGGAATGAAGGGTTTGGTAACATAATCCTCTCCCCCCAGCGCAAATCCCTTTACAATATCCTCCGGGTCATCGAAAGCAGAGATGAATATAATAGGAATATCCTTTGTCTCTGCATCACTTTTCAACCTCTCACATACCTCGTAACCATCCATCTCCGGCATGGCAATATCCAAAACAATCAACTGTGGTTTAATATGCTGCACCATTTTCAGTGCCTGCATACCATTCTCTGTGAGTATGGGTTGATATCCCATATCGGATATAATATCTCTCAAAACAAATCTGTTTTTCTCCACATCATCCACAATCAGAATCCGCGGGATGTCTTTACCCGACCTGCTGTCTGCCATCTGCTTCACCTCAACAACTACAATAACTCACGTAATGTTTCATAGGCCTTAACAGCCTTCTCATAATCGCCCCTCTGAACAGCCATCTTTAATCGAAGTGCCGCGCTTTTAATCTCCGCAGGCGCATCATTCAGCAACTGCTTGACCGTCTCTGCAAAACCTTCCGCCTTCTCCCAGTTATCCATCTCCATACTGAGAATCAGCTTGGACATTTTCTTCTGGGTTTCGTCTTTATTCTCCTTCTCACCATACTTCCAAATGCGGTCTCCCGCGTTATTCTCCGAGAGATTCTGAAGCTTATTCATCAAAAACTGTGCACTGTTGGCTGCGGGCTGCGCCATTCCTGCCGCCGCATCATTCTCCTCCGCCAGTTCAACCCAGATATTGAAGGAAAATACCGTTCCCTTGCCAACCTCGCTCTCCACATGAATACTGCCACCCATAAGCTCCACAAGCTGCTTACAGATATTCAGACCAAGACCTGTACCGCCGTATTTGCGGGAAATGGTTGCATCCGCCTGAGAAAAGCTTTTAAACAGCTTCTCCTGATCCGCCTTGGCAATTCCAATACCGGTATCCATCACAATAAAGAACAATTCAATACGATTGCCTGACCACGCTGTTTTAACAGCTTCCAAATGAATCTCTCCCACAGAAGTAAACTTATACGCATTGGATATCAGATTATTCAAAATCTGTACGATACGAAGTTCATCACCCACCACATATTCGGGTATCTCAGAGGATATGCTCAACGAGAAATCCAATCCCTTCTCATTAATGCGATTACTGTGATTATTCTTTACATGCTCAATCATATTGCGGAAATGAAATTTATTGCTCTCAAGAACAAATTTTCCGGCCTCCAACTTGGAAAAATCCAGAATATTATTGATAATAGCATTCATGTCCCGACAGCTTCTCTCCACAAAATGAAGCAGTTTTAATTTGTCATGCTCTGTCTCTTTGGTCAACAATTCCTGAGTATTGCCCAGAATACCATTTACAGGAGTACGAAGCTCATGAGTTACATTTGCCACAAACTCTGACTTGACCTTCAATGCTTCCTCGGCCTCCTGTACAGCCTGCTTAGCTTTCTTCTCCCAGAAAATCTCGTGTGTCGTCTCGTAGGCCATACATATGTATTCGAAATTACAACCAAATTCAGATGCCTCAAACAGCTTTATCTTGGAAGAAAAACAAGTCCGGTTCTTACGATATGCTGTGGCATTTTGAAGCACACCGTACCTCAAGCCCCAGAACTCCAATCGGCCATCCTCCACCTCAAATGACCCCGGGAAAATTTCCGAAATGAGTGTTCCACACAACTCTTCCCCATATTCCAATTGATCCTTCGCCATCTGATTGGCATATACAATCTGTCCGTATCGGTCAATTCCCATTATGATTTCCAATGCATTTTCTACCGAAAATTGATACATATTACTGAGCCCCATCCCTGTCCCTCCACAACAGCATTTAAAATCATAATACATATTATTGATTATACTCTTATTTTTTACAAAAATCGAGTGCTTTTTCAATTATTTTTTTGAATTTTTTGTAAATTCCGCAAAATTGCTTGAATTTTAGGCTTTTATCACTTTAATGCAATAAAATATATTTGACAATTTCCCTTACAATATAAAATAATCGGGTATCCTGCCCTCAGAAAACCCGACTATCCAATCTTAAAAACTATTATGAAACCCCATATCCCGCCTTGACATCCGCCACTGCCTGCTGAATCATACCATAAACCCTCCGGTAATCCTCTATATCCAAAATGGCAAGACGCACGCTTGCACCTATGCGGGAGCTGTCCGGACTTACAAACACATCCCCTACGCCCATCATCTTGTCAACACCGCTCTCCTGCACGGACACATGGGCAATATCCTCAAAGCTCACGCTTTCATAAGCTGAGCCTGCCAGACCGTTTCGTATCAGCACCCTATGATTTGTAACCACATAATGTGTATTCTTCCAACGTTTAGAAGCTGTAAGCGTATTACGAAGCCAAATCCATACCGGCATCAGATGAATGGCAAAAAAGGGCACCATAAACATTATCATCTGTCCCCTTATCGCACCTCCTGCCATAGACATTGGTCCCAACATGGAGACAATCATCATACCGTCGAACAAAAGCCAAATCAGGGCAATGGGCATCATCTTCATGGATGCATTTACCACAAAGGCCTTTTTCTTAGGTGTTCCCTCCCATAGAATGGACTCATCCGCCATAAGCTGCCATCTGATATCATTTTCATAGTTTCCCTGTGTTTCGTAATACTTGTTCATTTTTTACCTCCTGAAATATCAATCACGTTTTCCCATATTTCGACAAAAAAATTGTTCATGGATAACATAATAACTATTTTTGCTGTTTTTAGCAATAAATAGCTAAAATATTATCCAGAACAACTTTTTAATCCTTTACTCCATCAAATCTTTCATGCTGTGCAAACTGATTGCCAAGGTGGATGTGTTATGTATCAATTGGTACAACTGCCACTGCAAGGGTACACTAACACCCCTGAAACCTGCTTATCCGCTCCATAACCGCAGGCTGCCAGCCCTGCCGCCAACACCTCATGCCACTTCTGGGCATTCAACTGACAGGAAGTGTTATCCTGAAACTCAATCACACACATATTCTCTCTGTCACAGGCTGTCCCGCAGAATATCCGGTACATATTCCGCCTGTCAAACATTCCAATATCCTCCAAAAGATTGACCATGCGGTAAACCGTTGCCGCACCAATTCCCGGAGAAGCCGCATTTGCCTTATAATAAATTTCCTTACAGCTATGACAGTTCTCATCCAAAATAATGTCCAAGAGCATCTGTCGCTGCTTGGTAATCCGCAGCCCCCGCTCCTGTAAACACTTTATCGCCCACTCTTTTCTTTTTTCTTTCGCTATATCCTGCTCCATATACGCCTCTTTATGTATGCCTCTTTATCCAAAATGTGGATAGCTTCCCAGTGAAACTTCCTCAATATACTTTCAAAAATATCAAGTTTTCTCCCAACCATTTGCCACACCTAATTTTTGTTAGCCCCAACTAACTCAACATGTTAAAAGTAGCACTTTCCCCTTCAATTGTCAACTACTTATCCTTATTCTTTTCTAAATTCTTTTCTAAATCCTTTCCCCAAATCTCTTTTTTGTCTATTTACCTTCCCCTATACAGTCAAATTCGAAGCAACACTCCAACTATTCCACATTTTTCCTTCTCCAGTCGGGTTTTCTCGCCGCTCCACACCCGACCATTCCACGTTTTCCCTTCTCCAGTCGGGTTTTTTCGCCGCTCCACACCCGACTATTCCGCGTTTTTCCTTCTCCAGTCGGGATTTTCCGCCGCTTCCAACCCGACTATTCCACGCTTTTTCTTCCCTAGTCGGGATTTTCCGCCGCTTCCAACCCGACTATTTCTTGCTTTTCCTTACCTAGTCGGGATTTTCCGCCGCTCCGAACCCGACCATTCCGCGCTTTTCCTCCTCTAGTCGGGATTTTCCGCCGCTCCGAACCCGACCATTCCACGCTTTCCCTTCCCTAGTCGGGATTTTCCGCCGCTCCGAACCCGACCATTCCACGCTTTCCCTTCCCTAGTCGGGTTTTTCTATATTCGGAGGGTGAACCTCGCAATCGATTAGGAGCTATCTATCCTACATGGGACCTTGAAAAACGCCGGTACTTGGGCTGTGTACTCTACAGCCCTATGTACCGCTGCGTTTTTCTCGGAGCG
>JAZQMG010000014.1:0-68958 GCA_045543175.1 Acetatifactor sp.
ATCTGCCAGGAAATCTCATAGTCGTCCTCCTTGTAGATTACCTCACCCTGACTCTCTTCATTGTCTGTGATTACAAGCTCGTAGCTGTTGTTACCGTTTTCATAACCCTCCTCGGTCTTTACAAGGGAGTTGTCGATTTCCGCAAAGCTTCCTTCCTCCGTCTCAAAGTGTACCTGCTGGGGATACACCACCACGGTGCGGCTGTTGTCACTGCGCAGGTATTCCTTGGAGAACTCACCACGGTTCCCCTCTATCTCTTCGAGAATCTCTGATTGCTCGTTATCCTCTGTATCTGTGACATTGTCCAGAGAATGGTTTTTCCCTTTGTCCTTTCTTCCGGTTTCCTCTGTCTGCGTATTCTTTCTTCCTGATTTATCCGTACGCGCACTTACCGTCTGCAAACCGTTCTGGGATACCAGGGATGCAATGAGTATCCAGCAGAGAATGCGGTTTAGAAATCGTCTGGTAGCTTTATTCATTCTTATGTACTCCTCTTCTTTCTTTTTAACAACAATCACCATGTGGATGTATCTTGTGGTTGTAGTGTTACTTGATTATTCACATAGATTGCGTTTGGGGCATATGTTACTCTTTTTGTCAGTAATTGTCAATAGCTGTTGATTATTATTTTTAGAAATTCAGCAAAAAGAGGATGTGGTTATCAAAACTACTTGTTGGATTGAAAATATTTCGAAAAGTATTAATATTTACCTTGACAGATTCGGATATCGTGATATACTTTGAATATCAAATAAATTGAAAATCAAAGAGTAAAGGAATATTATCATGAAATTGAATCCATTGAAGATAGGTAATCTGACAGCGTCTATTCCGGTAATTCAAGGAGGAATGGGTGTTGGTATCAGCCTGCATAAGCTTGCAGGAGCGGTAGCGGCTGAAGGTGGTATCGGCATTATTTCTACTGCCCAGATTGGTTTTCGGGAGCCTACATTTGATGCAGACCCTATCGGTACGAATTTGAAGGCCATTGCCACTGAAATCAATAAGGCAAGAGAGCTGGCTAAGGGGGGTATTGTGGGTGTGAACATCATGGTTGCTACTCGTAACTATGATGAGTATGTCAAGGCAGCAGTGCAGGCTGGAGTGGATTTGATTATTTCCGGTGCGGGACTTCCCATGAATCTTCCTGCACTGACAGCGGGGAGTGATACGAAGATTGCCCCCATTGTCTCCAGTGTAAAGTCTGCACAGGTTATTTTTAAATATTGGATAAAGAAGTTTGACAGGGTTCCTGATTTGGTGGTGATTGAGGGACCCAAGGCAGGCGGACATCTGGGCTTTTCATTGGAACAGTTGGAGCAGTATATGAGCGGCGAGTTGGATTACGATGAGGAGATTCGCCAGATTATTGCGTATGTGAAGGGTGTTGCGGCTGAGAGACAGGTGGAGATTCCTGTTGTGGTTGCCGGAGGCATTTATACTCGTGAGGATGCGGAGCATGCAATGGAACTTGGAGCAGACGGAGTACAGGTTGCAACCCGTTTTGTGACCACCTTTGAATGTGACGCGCCTGATGCGTACAAGCAGGCATATATCAATGCGACGGAGGCGGATATTACATTGACCAAGAGCCCTGTGGGGATGCCGGGACGTGCGATTATGAATCCTTTTCTGAAGCGTGCCAAGGAGGGACAGATTCCTCATGGTAGATGTCATTTGTGTGTGAGCACCTGTAAGCCTATGGAGACCCCCTATTGTATTACAGATGCCCTTGTGAATGCAGCAGAGGGCAGAGTGGATGATGCTTTGTTGTTCTGTGGAACCAACGCTTACAGAGCGACAGGACTTGAGCGTGTGCATGACATTATGCAGGAGTTCGCATAGGAGGAATGCTTTGTCGCATATGATGTTCTAAAGTAGTTGAACATAAAAGGAACAAATATGCTGAATTATATTTGGGCAATTATGATTATGTTGGGCGTGTTTTATGCGTCTTTTACAGGGCGGATGGAACAGGTTACCAATGCGGCACTGGACAGTGCGGGGGAGGCTGTTTCTCTGTGCCTTACCATGGCAGGTGTGGTGGCATTGTGGATGGGCTTAATGGAAATTGCAAAGGAAGCGGGACTGATTCAAAGGATGACCAAAGGAATCAGTCCTTTTTTGGACTTCATGTTTCCACGGATTCCTAAGAAGCATCCTGCAAGAGAGTATATAGCAACCAATATCATAGCCAATATTTTGGGGCTTGGGTGGGCCTGTACTCCGGCAGGACTAAAAGCAATGGAGGAACTGGCGAAGTTGGAGGAACAAAGAGGGACTTCTGGTTATGTGGGTAATCAGAGGGAACGGGTGGCCAGTCGGGAAATGTGTACCTTTTTGATTTTGAATATTTCCTCTTTGCAGTTGATTCCGGTAAATATGATTGCCTACCGCAGTCAATATGGCAGTGTCAATCCGTCGGTGATTATCGGCCCTGCTATTATAGCTACATTGATCAGTACAATAACTGCAGTGATATATTGTAAGTTAAAAGACCGGTAGGTGAAAGTGATTATGTGGGTTGAGGCTGCATAAGCTATAAGGACAGAGTTGCTTGTGGCAGGTGTTTTGTGAACGTATTGACGCATTTATCAGATATTATAATTCCGATGCTTATCTTTTTTATTGTGGGATATGGAATGGTTTCTCATGTGAAGGTCTATGAGACATTTCTTAAGGGAGCAAAGGATGGCTTGCGTATTGCGGTGGAGATTCTGCCAACGCTGATTGGATTGTTGGTGGCGGTGGGAGTTTTGAGGGCATCGGGATTTTTTGAACTGTTGGGCGTGGTATTGGAGCCTGTGACCACGGCGTTGAAGCTTCCGGTACAGTTGATACCGTTATTGGTAGTAAAGATGTTTTCCTCCTCGGCAGCAACGGGATTGGTGCTTGATATTTTCAAAAGCTGTGGTCCGGATTCCTATGCCGGTATGTTGACGTCTATTTTGATGAGTTGCACAGAGACCATATTTTATACCATGAGTGTTTACTTTCTGGCGGCAAAGGTTACCAAGACGGGATATACGCTGAAAGGGGCGTTGTTGGCTACACTGGCAGGGACTGTGGCAAGTGTGATTTTGGCCGGAATGATGATTGGGTAAGATGCTAAGAATCCTGTTTTTGCACCGAGTGTAAAAACAGGATTCTTTCTGTTTTATATCAGATTCATGCTTCTTAATAAAAAGAGCCACGCTGTCAAAGTAATGGAGCTTAAGAAGGTAGTGGCTACCACGGTACTGGAGGTCAGAGTGCCCTCGTGTCCCATGTTTTTCGCCATGATATAGCAGCTTGCCGTGGTGGGGGAACCCAGCATGACAAGGATGGCTACTAATTTTTCCTGAGTGAAGTCCAGAGAAATTGCCAGTGGCAGAAACAGCGCGGGCAAAATCACCAGTTTCAGGGCAGAGGCTACAGCGGTGGGAACCAGTTTCTTGACGGCTTTGCGGCCTTCAAAGCCTGCGCCCAGACCAAGGAGTGCCAGAGGGGAGGCCAGTACCGCCACATTGTTTATGGTTTTGTCAATCATCACAGGGAAGTCTATACGGCATACGGAAGCCAGTACGCCCAAGGCTATGCCGATGAGGATGGGGTTTGTCAGGATTCCCTTGATGGATTTTTTCAGAGAAGACTTGTCCAATCCGTGGGCATCGGCACCTGTGAAAGAGAGAATCAAAACAGCAGCTACATTGTACAGAGGCACAGTTCCTACAATCATAAGGGGGGCCATGCCGGAGGTGCCGTAAATATTTTGAATAAAGGCAATGCCAAGCACAGCGGCACTGCTGCGGTAGGAGGCCTGTATAAATTCGCCTACGCAGCTTTTGTCCCGATAAAACAGCGTTGCGAGTACCCAGATAACGGTAATGGTCACAAGGGTTACCAGAAAACAATACAGGACATAATGGGTGTCCCATACACTGTAAAAATCAGAGCCTGCCAGATCCTTAAATACCAGAAAGGGCAGTGTGATTGTAAAGTTAAATTTATTAAGTGTTTTGACAAAGGAATCATCCACCATCCCTATTTGCTTGATGACATAGCCGATGACCATCATCAGGAAAATGGGGATGGTAGAATTTAAGCTAAATAACAGTTCTTCCATAACAGACCTCTTTTGTTGTTTTATATATCTCACATATCATAGAACCAAATTTTACGTTTGTCAATCATTGCGGACAGGCGGCGTGGTTGCAAGGCGTTCTGAGAGTGCAGTAAAATCCGAAGGTCCTGTTTCCAGATAAAAACGATGGAAGGCATAGTCGCTGTATTGCTCCTGCCAGAGGGTGCCTGCGGCTTTTTTTAATTCCAGAATTTCCAGATATCCCAGATAGTATTTCAGGTAATTGCAGGGCTCATCGGCAATGTAGCAATAGACAGCCCGGGCAGCGGAGGTGCTGTTGATTCCGAATTTTTCCAGAAAAGCAGCTACGTCTTCAACGGTTGCATTTTCGTAATGTATCATGATATCCAACATGGAGTAAATACATAAAAGAAGGCTTCGATTGTGTTTTTCAAGCTGCACACAAAGGGAGTCTTCTGTGCGTCCCTGTTCTTCTAAAAGTTCTGCGGCGTAGTCATAGCCGTAAAATTCCACGTAAAGAGCCCAACCCTCCAGATAACCGCCATACCAGAGAAGCTGATGGGCTTTGTTTACCTCGCGGTTCATAAAGTCGCGGTTGTTGTAGACGGTCTGGTAGAGATGGCCGGGATATCCTTCATGAGCTAAGGTTGTGTAAAGCTCCAAATCAGAAAGGGGATTCTTTTTGTTTATATAAATGACATTGTTGTCAGTATTGTCCAAGGGAGCTGTAAGGTAGAAGGCCGGAGCACAGTATTCCTGTAGGGAGGCAGATACCGGTTTTACGGTAACCTTTGTGGCGGTTTCACCGGAGCCGTTGTCCGGCAGGTCAGGAAAATCCTGCTGCATTCGGGTTTGCAGGTCAGTCAGCATGGCAGTGGCGTCATCGCAGGAGAGGTCTGTGTAGGTCTGGGCTTCCACCAGTGCTGTCAGTTCCGGGTGCCCGGAGGCCAGTTGGATGATGGCTTCGTATTCCTGTGTGAGGGTTGCTTCTAATAGGGTTTTTATTTCTTCCACAGGACGGTAAGAACCGGTTTCGGAGATAAGGAGATACTGATAGTATTCCTTCCCATCAGGTTTGGCGGCAAGTCCGGTGGGAAGAGGGGCTACACCTGTAGAGTCCTCTATGAGAAATAGACCGTCTGCCAATGCTTCATAGGCCGGCTGTACAACCGTTTGCAGCAGGCGGTTATTTTCCGCTATGTATTTTTGAGCATCTGACGGTGTGATGGTTCCATTCTCCACCAGAGGATTCAGGCGTTCCTCAAAGGTGGTCTGTAGGAAATGGTTACCCTCTGTCAGAGCATCCTGTGTGATAATGGTATCACATTGGGTTTTGGTCTGGCGTAGGGAATAGGTTGACATGGAAAGACCTGCGGCCAGTTTTTCCTGCTCAAACACCAGTAGGGATGCAAAGTACTCATCGGTCTGGTTCAGTAGTTCCAGATAATCCTTCACATCCCGAGGGCTGCGGAAGGTGTATTCAGCAAGTAAAATAGGAAGTTGTGACTGCATACCCGATGAGGGAGCAAGGGGTGACTGATAAAGCGTATATTGATTCAATTTTTGAGAATTGTTCAGCATTCGTGTCAGAAGCTCATAGGTGTAAGCGTCGTTTTCGGACAGCTTGTTGGGTTTGATAGATGACAGTTCTGTCAGTATAGCGTTGATAGATTTGTCGGAGGCTGCATGCCCATCGGGATTATAGGCAGGCAAAACAGCCTTGTAATCATGGATGCCGAAAGCTTCCGGATTAGCCAGTGTATAGTGCATACTTAAGGTGTTTCCGGTCATTTCCTCCACAAAAAGGTCATGTGTTAAATGTGTAAAACGTTTTTCATCTTTTTTGTATTGAAAAAGAGAGAGTATTAAAACGGCAGAAACGATAAAAATAATAACATAAAGCAGCAGTTGCCGCGGGGAGAAAGAAAGACTTTTTTTCAAAAAATTCACTTCCGAATCAGATTGATATCGTCCTATCCTATTCCTGCGCAAGTGTAAAAATGATAGTTGCGCATACAAAAAGACATAAAAACATGTAAAAAGGTGGAAAAATATCAAATTCTGCGTGGACGAACCTTATAATTCGTGTTATGATATGTCTGTATGCTTATTAGAAGACTGGCTCTGTAGCAGAGTTCAGAAACGGAGGAAGACATGACAAATTTGGAATTAAAGAAGCACGCCAATGACGTCCGCAAGGGAATCATTGCAGGTGTGCACAGCGCAAAAGCAGGTCATCCCGGCGGGTCTCTTTCCGCAGCAGAGGTATTTACCTACTTGTATTTTGAGGAGATGAACATTGATCCCAAGAATCCGGATATGGAGGACAGAGATCGTTTTGTACTGTCCAAGGGACATACTGCTCCCGGACTTTATGCAGCGCTTGCTCACAGAGGCTTCTTCCCTGTAGAGGATTTGACTACTTTGAGAAAGCTTGGTTCTTATTTGCAGGGACATCCCAACACTCATATCCCCGGTGTTGATATGGCTTCCGGTTCTCTGGGTCAGGGAATCTCCGCAGCAGCGGGTATGGCTCTGGGCGCAAAGCTGCAGAACAAGGATTATCGTGTATATACACTTCTTGGTGATGGTGAGATTCAGGAGGGACAGGTTTGGGAGGCAGCAATGTTTTCCGGCTTCCGCAAGCTTGACAATCTCTGTGTCATCGTGGATAACAACAATCTTCAGATCGACGGTGCCGTTGATGAGGTTTGCTCTCCCTATCCCATTGACAAGAAATTTGAGGCCTTTAACTTCCATGTGATTAATGTGGATGCTCATGATTTTGATGCGCTTCGTGTAGCATTTGCAGAGGCGAAGGCTACCAAGGGTATGCCTACCTGTATTGTGCTTCACAGTCTGAAGGGTAAAGGTGTTTCCTTCATGGAGAATAACGTAGACTGGCATGGTAAGGCTCCCAATGATGAGGAGTTTGCAATTGCTATGGCGGACCTCGATAAGATTGAGCAGGAACTGGCAAGGGAGGTAGAGGCATAATGGCAGATAAAGACACGATTAAAAAGATTGCAACCAGAGAAGGTTATGGCAACGCGTTGAAGGAGTTGGCAGAGGAGTTTCCTCAGCTTGTAGTGCTTGATGCGGACCTTGCAGCAGCTACCAAGACCAGTATTTTCCGCAAGGCATATCCCGACAGACATATTGACTGCGGTATTGCTGAGGCGAATATGATGGGTGTGGCAGCAGGCTTATCCTTGAGTGGTATGATTCCTTTTGTAAGTTCCTTTGCAATGTTTGCAGCAGGACGTGCATTTGAGCAGGTGCGTAACTCCATCGGTTACCCTCATTTGAATGTAAAAATCGGTGCGACTCACGCAGGTATCACGGTAGGTGAGGACGGTGCCAGTCATCAGTGTAATGAGGACATTGCTCTGATGCGTACCATCCCCGGCATGGTGGTAATGTGCCCCTCCGACGAGGTGGAGGCAAAAGCTTGTGTTCGTGCAGCTTTGGAGCATGAAGGTCCTGTGTATATTCGTTTCGGACGTGCGCCTGTGCCTGTAATCAATGACAGACCCGATTACAAGTTTGAAATCGGTAAAGGTACTGTAGTGCGTGAGGGTACGGATGTGACCATCGTGGCATCCGGTATCTGTGTGGATTCTGCTCTGGGTGCTGCGGAGCTTCTGGCTAAGGAAGGTATCAACGCAGAGGTAATTAACATCTGTACGATTAAGCCACTGGATGAGGAAATTATTATCAATAGTGCCAAGAAGACCGGCAAGGTTGTAACCGTTGAGGAACATTCCGTTATTGGCGGTCTGGGAAGTGCAGTGTGTGATTGTCTGTGTGAGAAGCTTCCTACTCCTGTTAAGAAAATCGGTATGTATGATGTATTTGGTGAGTCCGGTTCTGCGGCTGCACTGGTACAGAAATATGGCTTGGACGCAGAGGGCGTTTACAAGTCTGTGAAGGAATATATGGCGTAAGCCAATTAATAGAGTGACCGGAAGGAATTAAGTGTTATGAATATCTTATCACCGTCTATTTTGTCGGCGGACTTCTGGCATTTGGGAGAGGATATTCGTCAGTTGGAAACAGAGAAGGTTCCCTGGCTTCACATTGACGTTATGGACGGCATTTTTGTGCCGTCCATCTCTTACGGAATGCCTGTTATTAAAAGTATCAGAAAAGATACGGAAATGTTTTTTGATGTACATCTTATGATTGATCGTCCGGAACGTTATATTCAGGATTTTGCAGACAGTGGTGCGGATTTGATTAATTTTCATGTAGAGGCTACAGAGCAGGTGGAGGAGACCATTGCAGCTATTCGTGCTCTTGGCAAAAAGGTGGGTATTACTATCAAGCCCAAGACTCCTGCTGCGGCAGTGGAGCAGTATCTTCCTTTGGTAGATATGGTGCTGATTATGACTGTAGAGCCCGGTTTTGGAGGACAGAAGCTGATTCCCGAGTGTATAGATAAGGTTCGGGAAGTGCGTGCCATGCTTGATGCAAAGGGCTTGGCTGCCCACGTGGAGGTGGATGGAGGTATTCATCTCGGCAACGTAGAGGAAGCTATTGCAGCAGGTGCCAATGTCATTGTGGCAGGCTCTGCGGTGTTTAAGGACGATATTCGTGCAAATGTCCGCGAATTCATGACAAAAATGCAGTAATTTCGGATGGACTAAAGGAATGGTTTAGAATAGCAGCGTAGGATGGAGCCTTGTTTGCGTCGAACCGGCAGGAGGGATTTAGATGCAGGTTGGAGGAATTGGCAATTCAGGACTTGACAATCACAGCAGTTCGCATCAGGTGACGGGCTGTATACATGATCATCATACGGATGTAGAGAAGACGGGCGGTATGCGTGCGTCTTCCTTTTCATTATCAGAGACAAAGCAGGAGGTTCAGCAGGATATACAGGGATTTTCCCTCTTGGATACTCTGAAAAATGCAGTCTCTAAGGGATTTGGCATCTTGGGAAATCTGTGGAGAGGCGGTCAGGAGAGCTCTTCACAGCAGACTACCTCACAGATTGAGGCTGCCGAGCAGGCAGACCATATGACATTGCATCAGGCGGATGCCCATCAGCCTGCGGTGGCGGCAGCGGCATCAGTGGTACAGCCGGATGCCAGATTGGCCGACAATCCTTATTTTACCACTACATCTGACCCCGGCAAGGTAAAGGAGAGCCTGAGCGAGAAAATCCGCATTAAGCTTCGGGATATGGCGGGACAACTGACCAAGCGGTTCGGTGGAAGATTTGGGGGAAGGATGTCGGGGGAATTATCCGGCAAAAATCCGACGTCAGGGAAGCAGAAGCCCAAAGAGGATTTGCGCAGACGCAGTCGGTATAAGGATGATGATTTGGAGATTGACTGTGTTTTAACCGATGATAGTTATCTGATGGATTCTTATGACAGAAAGGGTGAGTATTCCAAACTCACCACAGACTATAAAGGGCAGGATAAGAAAAATGTATGATAAACAGATTGTAAAAGACTCCGTCAACATGGCGTGGCCTGCAATTGTGGAGTCTTTTTTTGTGGCCTTTGCAGGTCTAGTGGATTCCTTTATGGTGAGTTCACTGGGTAAAAATGCTGTGGCAGCGGTGGGATTGACCACTCAGCCCAAATTTGTGGGGATGTCTCTTTTTATTGCAACAGGCGTGTCTATGTCGGCTTTGGTGGCGAGAAGAAGGGGACAGGACAAAAAAGAGGATGCGAACAGAGTATTAATTACCGCACTGGTGTTTATTGTTTTGGCTGCCATTGCCATGAGTGCGTTGTTTGTAGGTTTGGCAAGTCCTATTATCAGTCTCTGTGGTTCTACGCCGGAGACTCATGATATGGCGGTGGATTATTTCAGTATTATCATGGGTGGAATGATTTTCAACTGTATTCAGATTGGTATTAATTCTGCACAGCGTGGTGCAGGCAATACCAAGATTACCATGCGTACCAACGTGACCTCTAACTTGGTAAATATCGTGTTTAACTATCTGTTGATAGGCGGTCATTTTGGATTTCCGGCCCTTGGAATACATGGGGCGGCACTGGCGACAGTGTTGGGAACGGTGGTTTCCTGTATTATGAGTATCTGTTCTCTTCTGAATAAAAATGGTTTTATCAGTATTCCATATATTTTGAAGGAGCATATCAGGCCTTCGGTGGAGGCTTTTGTTTCCGTGGTAAAAGTGGGATATAGCGTGTTCTGTGAGCAGCTTCTGATGAGAGTGGGCTTTATGCTTACAGCCATTATGGCAGCAGATATGGGTACGGATGCCATGGCTGCCCATCAGGTGGGCATGAACATCATGGGCCTGTCTTTTTCCTTTGGAGATGGCCTACAGTCCGCAGCGGTGGCTTTGATAGGACGAAGTCTGGGGCAGGGCAAGCCGGACTTGGCCAAGGAATATGGACGAACCTGTAAGATGTTGGGTGGTTGTATTTCTGCCGGGCTTGCGGTGGTGTATTTTCTGGGAGCAAGATGGCTTTACAGTATGTTCTTTGAGGAGGAACAAATTGTGGAGATTGGTGTGACCATCATGTATATTATGATTGTGACGGTGATTTTCCAGATTCGACAGGTAATTTATATGGGCTGTCTGCGTGGTGCAGGAGATACCCTTTACACAGCAGTCAGCTCTACTATCAGTGTGTCTGTGATTCGTACCCTTGTGTCCTATGTGTGCGGCTATACATTGGGATTGGGCATCGCAGGTATCTGGCTTGGAGTGCTTGGAGACCAGATTTCAAGATTTACCTTTGCTTCTATACGATTTAAACAAGGGAAATGGACGGAGATTAAGATATAGATTGCAGCATCTGTTCGGCAAGTCCTTCTGTGCGCCACTTTAAATTACTGCGGTCTATTTCTTCTCCGTTATCCCAGAAAATGGGGCAAATTCCATATTGTCTGCAATAATCCGCCACGGAGGATAAATATAAAATCCGACTGGCGGTATCTTTATCTTTTGTAATACATCCAAATTCACTCATAATGACAGGAGTGTCATTATCAAGAAAGATAGTTCTAAGTTTCTCAAATTGTCCTTCCATGTATGCAAAATCCTCCGAGGTTCCCCAAGTATTGGTGTAACCCCAATCGGTTCCTGATTCAGCGATGGCGAAGGAGGACGGGGAATAATAGTGGACAGATAAAATGACTCTGTCATCGTCAGGCATTATGATTCCCTGACAGGAGCTGTCGATGTCGGTCCAGTAGCCGGCCAAAAGCAGATAGCGGCTGGCATTGTTATGCCCGGAGGAACGGATTAAATCTGTAAACTCTGCATTGATACGGTTCATAAGCTGACATCCCTGCTCAGCACCGAGGTCATCGAAGCCAATTTCGTTCATGGATTCAAAGAGCAGTTTATCCGGGTAATTGCCGAAGCGTGCGGCAAGCTGTGACCAAATGGAGCGGTACTTAACCATAGTACCTTCATAGTCCGTGGAAGCGTTCATCAGCCAACTGCTTTCGTGATGGATATTGATAATGACATACAAATCTTCCTCCATGCACCAATCTACCACCTCCTGTACACGGTCAAGCCATTGGGGGCTGATGGTGTAGTCCGGTGCTTCATTTACATGATTTTTCCATGTGACAGGTATGCGGATGGTATCAAAGCCCTGCTCCTTGACAAAATGAATCAGTTCAGGGGTGACTTTTGCATTTCCCCAAGCAGTCTCGTAATCCATTTCATTGGTAAGCCATGTGCAGTCCACCGGGTCAAAGCTGTTACCCAGATTCCAACCGGTTCCCATGGCGGCTACAAATTCCATGGAGGTCAGGGGAGCGTCTGTTTTGACATCGGGTGCTTGGGCAGGCTGTGTCGTTTCTTGTGCAGGAAGGTTCTGGCTACAGCCCATCAGCGATAGGGAGAGTAATAGGGCAGTGATTTTTAAGGGAAAAGTAGAAAAATTTATGTGCATGGGTTGGTGCTCCTTAAATGGTTATTTGATGAATTTATTATAGCATGAGAAAAATGAGTATGGCAAACCAAAGTTGTCTGAAAGTTATTGCTTAATGCAATGAGTTGTGCTATAATTTATTGTAGATATTTGTCGATACTCGTCGGTTGCAAATGGGGCATTTTGCGTTGAGGTTGACAGGAGGATGCAGGTATGGAGACAAACAGTATTCTTATTTTATATAATATCAAGACCAATCAGTATCAGTACCCAAAAGGTTTGGAATTGTATTTCCCGGCTAACTTTGACAGTCGTTCTATGAGTCGGATTTGGGAAGAGGAAGGTCTGGCAACAGAGGAGACCATACAGGAATTTAATGACAGGCTGAATGCAGTGGCTTGGGCAAAGGAGCCACAGGCCTGTTTTATGGAATGCACTTTGAAGGATGTTTCTCATCAATGGAAATGGTTTCGCATAGGATTTGTCAGCGGAGTGCAAGGGGAGTCTGTGAATATTGTCCTTACGGATATGGAGCATGAATTGCAGCGCAGTGCACAGTATACTAAGCTTGCGGAATATGATGAGTTGACCGGAATTTTGAATCAAAAAGGTTTTGTCAAACAGGTGGAAGTCATCATGCGGGAGGATTCGGCAGGTATTGCTATGGGCAACTACGCGGTGGTGTGTTTTGATGTGATTCGGTTTAAGGTGATTAGTGACATCTTTGGAATGGAACAGGGCAACCGTCTGCTGCAATTCATAGCAGATACCATTAGGCAGAATGCAAAACCCGGAGATATTTATGCAAGAGCCAATGCAGATTGTTTTATTATTTTTACCAAGACCACGGGAAGTGAACTGGAGGAGCGTATAGAGCGTCTGTTAAAGTCTGTGGGAGCATATGACTCCTCTCTCGCCACCAGTTGTAATGTGGGTATTTACATTACAGAGGATGCGTCTCTTTCGGTCGAGACCATGATTGACCGTGCGTTGTTGGCGCAAAGTGGTATCAGGGGCAGCTATACGCAGAAGTATAATTATTATACGGAGGCTCTGCGCAACGAAATGCTGACTGAACAGGAAATTGTGGGCATGATGGAGTCAGCACTGGTTCAGGAGCAATTTGTGGTTTACTATCAGCCTCAGTATAATCACAGTACCGGCATGTTGGTGGGAGCAGAGGCTTTGGTGCGTTGGAAGCATCCTGAGAAGGGACTGATTTCGCCGGGCGTATTTATTCCTATTTTTGAAAATAACGGATTTATTACCAAGTTGGATTTTTATGTATTTAAGCAGGTGTGTCGGTTCATCCGAAAATGTTCGGATAACAAGGTTCATTTGGTTCCCATTTCCATTAATTTCTCCAGATATGATATTTTCCAGCCTGATTTTGTGGAGCAGTTGGAGGAGATTAGAAAGCGATATCATGTGGAGAGCAGATATTTGCGCGTGGAGATTACGGAATCTGCCACCATGGGAAGCAGTCAGCGTGTGAATGAAGTGATTCAAAAGCTTCACGACTGTGGCTATCTGGTGGAGATGGATGACTTCGGCAGCGGATATTCTTCCTTGAATGTGTTGAAGGATATTGAACTGGATATTATTAAATTGGATATGCTCTTTTTGGCGAAGGAGACAGAGAGTAATCGTGGTGGAACCATTGTCAGCTCTGTTATCCGTATGGCGAAATGGCTTGGTATTCCGGTTATTGCAGAGGGAGTGGAAACCATCCGCCAGGCAGACTTTTTGCGCAGTGTGGGTTGTGATTACATACAGGGTTATCTTTATTCCAAGCCATTACCGGAGCCGGAATATGAAGAGAAGCTTAACTGCAATTGTATTGGAGCAACGGTGCCTCAGTTGCGCCTGATAGATACGTTGAATGCCTGTGATTTCTGGGATCCCCAGTCTCAGGAGACCTTGATATTCAGCAATTATGTGGGTGGTGCCGCAATTTTTGATTATAGTGACGGCAAGGTGGAGATTCTCCGTGTGAATCAGAAGTATTTGCAGGAGATTTGTATGAATCAGTCGGAGAAGGAACTGATAGGTTCGGAGTTTTTGAAGGTGTTTGATGAGTCTAATAAGAAGATTTATATCGACATGTTGGAGAGAGCAATTCTTTCTATGGATGAGGCGGAATGTGAGACATGGAGAACGCTTTCATCTGCGTGTTGCGGCGAAGATCGTATATGTATCCGTTCCAATGTTCGTGTGATTGGCAAGAGCGATAATAGCTATCTGTTCTATGCAATGATTCGCAATGTCACTGCTGAGAAGAATCGATATGCTGATATTTTGGACAACGAGAGAATGTTTAAGATGGCAAGCGAGCAGGTCAATATCTATTTCTGGGAGTACACGGTTGCAACAAAGGAAATGCGTCCCTGCTTCCGCTGTATGAGAGATTTAGGTCTTCCGGCACTTTTGACCAATTATCCAGACAGTGCAATCGAGTTGGGCGTTTTCCCGCCGGAGGTTGCAGATGAGTACAGAGACTGGCATCGCAGAATTGCAGAGGGCGAGGAGACATTGGAAGCTGTTATGCCGCTGACGGTGGGCAGAGTACCTTTCCGTGTACGTTATACCACGGAGTTTGATGAAAACGGTAATCCCATAAAGGCCTATGGCTCGGCTGCATTGGTGGTGTAGGGTGGTATTTTTAGACGGATTTGAGGTATTTTTAGCAGGTCTGTGTATTGTGCGGAGTGGTATAATTTTGTAAAGATACACTGTACGGAAGAATTTTATATACATAGAAGGAGGAAATGTATGCGTTACAGGACAAAAAAGTTTTACAAATCGCTCATAGCAGTTGTGTGTGCGATATCAATGATTGTTGGAGGTTTGTTGGCAGATATCGGCACTCTGACTATCTTGGCTGAGACAGAGACTGCTCTGTCCGAGGGAGATGGTACCGGAGACGGAGGTGATACGGAGGAGACTCCTACGCTGTGGTTTATAGGTGGTCAGGGTATCAGTACTTGGGGAGATGCCAACAATTATTATTATTTGAGGGATACGTTTGTAAATTATGTGGGAACGTATTTGGATGGTACCTATGAGGTTCGGAATCTTGGTGATGGTGGAGCCAGTGCTAAGAATTACTTGAACACATACAATTATGCTGTGTGGGAGAATGAGGTTGCGTCTCAGGATGTGGTAGTTGTGGGATTTGGTGTGGATGACTCCAATGCGGAGGAAGCAGATTACAGTAATCCCAATTCAGACTATCAGACGGTAGGGGGATTTCAGAATTATCTGTATGAGTATTATGTGAAGGTTGCGCAGGAGGCCGGTGCGGAGGTTATTCTGGCAACGCCCGGTGTCAAGAGGGCAACAACTGATGAGTGGAAGAATGTAGAACTTTATAATTATGAGGATACGACAGTTGAGGGAGTCTTATACGAAAGAGGCGATTATCCGGCAGCAATTCGTCAACTGGCAACAGATGCGGATGTTCCGGTGGTAGACCTTACAACCTTAACCAAGAACTTGTATGATGAGCTTGGTGTGGAGAATACCTTGTATCTGCATGCTTGGCGCACCAGTGATGCAGAGTCTGTCATGGCAGCACCGTTGAACTCTTATGGAGCAAAGACCACGGCATGGTTGTTTGCCAATGCGGTAAAAGAGATGGATTGTTCCTTGGCAGATCATGTGGATTTGACGGCGGGAGAGCCTTCAAAGGAAGCTGATTTGGCAAGCAATCCTGATTATGTCGAAATAGACTATGACAATAATCTGGCCGATAGTATTATCTGGCCTGATTATACCGTGGGTGAGTCCGGCAGTGAGGTTACCTTTAAGGGAACGGTGTTTGGAGATTTCCCTACGGGTGGAATTTCTACAACTTATCAGACCTTGGGAACAGATGCGAGTGGTAATATGAATGTTGCCGCAAGGAATAGTTTTGGTAAGATTTCCAGTGCTACAGACGGACTTGCTATGTACTATTATAAGGTTCCGGTGGGAAGTTCCTTTGTGCTGGCTACTACAGCAACTGTAAATGCACTTGATACTACAGATAAAGCATGTGCATTTGGTCTGATGGCAAGAGACGATATGTATATCGATTATCAGTCCGTTGCAATTGCTTCGGATTATGTTGTCGCAGGTACAAGAGGTACCGGATGTAATGATTTCTATCGCTATGACGGCAGTTTGAACAGTAATACCAGACTGGTTACAGAGACGGTTGATGTAGGCAGCAGCTATGATTTGTGTATCGAGGGCAGTGCGGATGGCTTTAAGTGTTATTTTGGCAATGAGCCCGTGCAGAATTACAGTTTTGACAATAATTTGAATCTTGTTGATTCTGAATATATTTATATCGGCATGTTTGCTGCCAGAAATGCAGACATCACTTACAGTGATATTTATCTGGAAGTGGATGGAGCGGTGCTTACGGGTACCAAGCCTGAAAAAGTGGAATTTGAAAATGCACCGACCTTGTCTTCGGATGGTGATATAGACGCACCTATGACAGGGGACACATTGACGGTTAACTATTCTTTGAAGGATGTTAATACAGATACTTCTGCTATTTACTGGTATCAGGTAGATGGTAATAAGATTACTCTACTCAAGGAGTCTACAGGAAGCGGAGACAAGACTTATACGATTGCTGATGAGGATGCAGGATACGGTATTAAAGCGGTGGTTGTACCCAACAATGCAGGAACCGCAGGACAGGTTGATACCGGTATTGTACAGAGAAGAACGGTATTATGGGTTGTGGGCGGTTCCAGAGTTAGTACTTTCCCTGTTTCAAATTATTATTATCCGAGAGAAAGTTATGCGGAGTATCTGGGAAATTATCTGGATACTACTTATGAGGTAAAGAATTTAGGCGTTGGTGCACGTAGCTCAAAGAGCTATTTGACCCATGAGAATTACACTACCATGACCAGTCAGATACAGGCCGGAGATACCTTGTTGGTTAATTTTGGTCACAAGGACAGAGATACCACGCCGGATCATTATACGAGCGGAACAGGCGATTACCAGACGCAAGGGTCGTATGCTTACTATTTGCATGAATATTATGTGAAGGTTGCTCAGGAGGCCGGCGCAGAGGTTATTCTTTGTACGCCTGCGGTAACGAGACCAGAGGATGGTGTATGGGGAGATAACAATCTCTTTAATTATGGTTCCACTACGGTCGATGGCGTATATTATGAGCGCGGAGACTACGCAGAGGCAGTTCGTCAATTAGGTGAGGCTAAAAATGTGCCTGTGGTAGACCTTACTACTTTGACCAAAAATTTGTATGATGAATTGGGTACAGAAGAGACCTTGTATTTACAGGCATGGGTTACCAAGGAATCAAGCTCGGCATGGACTGATTTACATAACGAGTTAGGCGCAAAATATGTTGCATGGCTGTTTGCCAATGCTGTGAAGGATATGGAGGTTTCACTGGCAGGACATGTTGATTTGACGGCGGGGGCACCCACCAGAGCTACAGATTTGACGCCCAATCCGGATTATGAGGAAATTATCTATGATAACAATCTGAGTGACAGTATTTTGTGGCCTGATTATGTTGCAGGAGATGTTACGTTTAAGGGTACCGTATTCGGTAGTACAACGGTATCAACAAGTTATCAGACACTTGGAACAGATGCGGATGGCAATATGAGAGTTGCTTCCTTGGGCGATAAAGGAAAGATTGCAGGTTCCTTTGACGGACTTGCCATGTACTATTACAAGATTCCTGTGGGAAGTAAATTTGTATTTTCTGCCAAGGCAAAAGTAAATTCCATTGATACTACAAATAAGCAGGTTGCTTTTGGATTGATGGCCCGCGATGATATGTACATTGATTTTGAATCATCCGCCATTTCTTCTGATTATGTAGCTGCTGGTACCCTGGGAACAGGTTGTAATTCTTTCTATAGATATGACAGCAAGTTAAGCGCAGGAACAGCACTTACAACGGAAACAATTGCTGCAGGCAGTAGTTATGATTTGTGTATTGAAGGTAATGTAAACAGCTATAACTGCTATTTTGGCAGTGAGCCGAAGCAAACCTATGCGATGGAATCAGAATTGAAAACTATTGATTCTGAATATATTTATATCGGTATGTTTGCCGCAAGAAATGCGGATATCAGTTATAGTGATATTTACCTTGAGGTAGATGGGGAAGTTTTAATTGGTGAAAAAGAGTCGCACACCCTGTGGACTGTGGGCGGAACTTTTATAGGTAAGCAGAGTGCAAGCAATTATTACTATTTGCGAGATGCTTATCCTGACCATATTGCGGAGTATTTGGATGGCACTTATACCGTACAGAATTTGGGATTTGCAGGACACAGTTCCAAGAGCTTTATGGAAACAGATAATTATACAGAACTGACGGAAGGTATCCAAGAGGGAGATACCCTGCTTGTGAGCTTTGGTCATAAGGATGGAATGGCTGATGCAAATTATTATGTAAATGCAAATGGCGATTATCAGACCAAGGATTCCTTTGCATATTATTTGTATGAGTATTATGTAAAGCTTGCACAGGATGCGGGAGCAAATGTAATTTTGTGTACACCAGTTGTAGAAAAAGCCGGAAGCGGTGAGTGGACCAATGGAGCACAGCATATTACTGCGGATAATACTATTAATGGAGTGTTCTTTGAGGGCGGCGATTATCCTGCAGCAATTCGTCAGTTAGGAAAGGATGTCAATGTTCCCGTTGTGGATATGACTGCTCTGACCAAGAATTTGTATGATGAAACCAGCGAAGAGGATATTTTGTATCTGAATGCATGGCGTAAGAATAATCCTTCTACAGTACAGGCATTGGCATTGAGTACTTATGGTGCCAAGATGGTTGCGTGGTTGTTTGCAAATGCAGTGGATGATTTGGAGACGCCCATGGCATCACATGTGGATTTGACAGCAGGTGTACCTGATAAGGCATCTAATGTAGTACCGAATCCTGATTATATTGAACTGGTTTATAACCGTAATTTGGCTAATAGTACCTTGTGGGCAGATTATACTGTTGGCGACCTGACATTTAAGGGTTCTGTATTTGGTGATTTCGGATATGGTAAGATAAATACCACATACGAAGCATTGGAGACTGATGCAGATGGCAATATGCATATGGCGGTATATGGCAATAATGGTAAGATTTCCGGTTCTGCTGACGGAATAGCCATGTATTATTATCGGATTCCTGCGGACAGCGAGTTTGTATTCTCTGCTACTGCGGATGTTGAAGCAATTGATAATACCAATAATCAGGTGGCATTTGGTCTGATGGCACGTGACGATATGTATATTGATACGATTTCTGTTGCGATTGACAGTGATTATGTGGTGGCAGGTACTTTGGGAAGAGGATGTAACGGCTTCTATAGAAACAACGGAGAGTTGGGCGGCAAGGCCAAGCTTACCACGGAAACTGTTGCAGCGGGCAAGACCTATGATCTTTGCATCGAAGGTGGTGCAAACGGATATAATTGCTATTTTGGTAATGAACCTGTACAGAATTATACAATTGATTCCGGTTTAAAGACCATTGATTCTGAGTATATTTATGTGGGTATGATTGCCGTACGAAATGTGGATGTTACCTATAGTAATATTTATTTGGAGGTGGACGGACAGGTGCTTGTGGGCACTAAGCCTGAGAAGCCCGGCACAGATGACGGTAAGGACGAACAGCCCGGCACGGATGACGGTAAGGATGAAGAACCCGGCACAGGTGATGGTAAGGATGAAGAACCTGGACAGCCTGGCGAGAATCCGGAGGACGAACCGGTAAATACAGAGGGCTTGAAGGTATGTTTGGAAGACCCCAATGAGATTCACGTTTATAGCGGTGGGGCAATTAAACCGGCCATTATTGTAACGAACAATGGTGAAGATTTAATTGAGGGTATTGATTACTCGGTAAAATATACCAATAATGTTAATGCTTCTGTGAATGAGACAAATGAAAAGAAGAAACCGCTCATCACAGTTACCGCAAAGGGTAATTTGACCGGTTCTACAAGTACCACATTTGAAATCCTGCCCAGAAGTCTCGAAGATGATGAGGTGGTTGTGGGTAGCATTGTAGTTGCAGAGGGCAGCAAGGCAACACCTGTTTTGCTTTACTGTGGCAAGAAGCTTACCACAAAGGATTATACTGTTGAGGATGCACAGAAGAAGTATACCGAAGACGATGTTATGGAAGTTACCGGTAAGGGTAATTTTACAGATTCCATCGAGATTCCTGTATCAGTTGTATCTAAGAAGGAGCTTAAGAAATTTGCGGTTAGTGTTGATACAAAGGTAAAGCTGACCTATGATGGAACCGTTCAGATTCCTGACATTAAAGTGTATGATAAGTCCAACAAGTCGTACGAGCTTGAGGAGGATGAGTATACCATCGTATTCAGTACCAGTAATATAAATGCAGGTGTTGTAAAGTTTACGGTAATAGGTATGGGTGAGTACACCGGAACCGTTTCTAAGAGTTATCGAATTCGTTCACTGATGCTTAAGAGTGGTATCGAGTATGAAGAAGATGGTATAGATAAAAATGGTTATACCTACAACAAAGCAGGCGTTACGATTAACGATGACATTGTTGTAAAGCATGGTGAAACAGTTCTTGTGGAAGGCAAGGATTACAAGGTTACTTATAGTAACAATAAGAAGGTAAGCAAGGAGAAGTCTCCTGCGAAGTTTACCATTAAGTTCATGGGTAATTATAATGGCAGCAAGTCCTTGAAGGGCACCTTCATGATTAACTCTGCGAAGCTTTCTAATGATACGGAAGGTCTTAAGATTGTGGTTCCCAATAAGGTATACAGTGGTAAGCCTGGTACGTATGTATCCAAGCCTTATGTATCTATTGACGGAGTGTCCTTAAAGAATTCTGATTATAAGGTTACTTATTACATGGATGCAGAACTGACTAATCAGATTAAAGGCAAAAATAAGCTTTCATTAGATAAGGATGAACAGTCTGCAACTGTATATGTAAAGATTGAGGGTAAGGGCAATTATGCAGATGATAAGCTTTATGCGACCGCTCAGTATAAGGTGCAGCGTAAGGACAAGATGATAGACTTGTCTAAGGCGAAAGTGACGTTTGTGGATGAGAAGGGTGATAAGCTGAAAAATGTTGAGTATACCGGAAATGAAGTGAACCCTAATGTGAAGGTAGAAGTGAAGGGTGAACCTGTTGATCCTGCAAACTATACGGTGACATATGTGAATAATATTAATAAGGGTAATGCAATTGTAGTAATTAATGCCACAGGCGATGGTTATGTAGGTAGCAAGACCGCAAAAATTAAGATTGTTGCCCAGAAGCTTAAAAAAGACAATTGGAATAAGTAAGTTTGCTTGTTTCCGGCTTCTCGCATGGTTGACGACACTGTGATTTTGTGTTATGATTCTACTAATTATAATAAATGCGATGACGGAGAGAGTACACAGCATCAACACTCTACAGAGAACATTCCGGCGGAGGGCGTAAGCCTGTATCTGCAAACGGCTGAGAGGAATGGGGCAAGAGTTGTGGAACATGGCTCCTGAGCGGCGCACCGAACCGGAAAAGGTAAGATTGCGACAGGTTCCGCAGGCGGAACCTGTCCGGTACCTAGACTTTGCGGTAAGATTGCGACAGGCTTCCGCAGGCGGAACCTGCCCGATACCTAAACCTACGGTAAGACTGCGACAGGTTCCGCCTGTTATAGCGGACAGGGTTACTGACCCGATGAGGTTCGATTTGCGAGGATCGGACGAATAGAAGTGGTAACACGGGCGTAAGCTCGTCTTCTAAGCACATAATATGTGGGTAGAAGGCGAGCTTTTTTGATTTAGTGTAGCGTTTTCATTGCTGTCACAGGCCGCCTGCTGTACCCACGGTCAATAGAAAGGAGTTTATAAAATGGACAACAAAGGTAAATACTACCTTACAACCGCCATTGCTTACACATCAGGTAAGCCTCACATCGGTAACAACTATGAAGTAGTTTTGGCGGACAGCATTTGCAGATTTAAGAGAAAAGAGGGCTATGACGTATTTTTCCAGACAGGAACCGACGAGCATGGTCAGAAGATTGAGTTGAAGGCTCAGGAGGCAGGGGTTACCCCCAAGGAGTTCGTAGACGAGGTAGCAGGCACCATTCGTGGTTTGTGCGACTTGTTGAACATTTCTTATGACAAGTTTATCCGTACCACAGATGATTATCATGAGAAACAGGTACAGAAGATGTTCAAGCGTTTCTATGAGCAGGGAGACATTTATAAGAGCTCCTATGAGGGCCTGTATTGTACACCTTGTGAGTCCTTCTGGACAGAGTCTCAGCTTGTGGAAGGCAAGTGTCCCGATTGTGGCAGAGATGTGAAACCTGCCAAGGAGGAGGCATATTTCTTTAAGATGAGTAAGTATGCGGACAGACTGATTCAGCATATTAATGAGCATCCTGAGTTCATTCAGCCTGTCTCCCGCAAAAATGAAATGATGAACAATTTCCTGTTGCCCGGTTTGCAGGATTTGTGTGTGTCCCGTACTTCCTTTAAGTGGGGTATTCCTGTAGATTTTGATGATAAGCATGTTGTGTATGTATGGTTGGATGCGCTGACCAACTATATTACCGGTATCGGTTATGATACAGACGGCAACAGTACAGAACAGTATAAGAAGCTATGGCCTGCGGATTTGCATTTGATTGGTAAGGATATCATTCGTTTCCATACAATTTATTGGCCTATTTTTCTGATGGCTCTGGGTGAGCCTCTGCCCAAGCAGATTTTTGGTCATCCATGGCTTCTTACGGGTGGCGGTAAAATGAGTAAATCCAAGGGCAATGTGGTTTACGCAGATGATTTGGTAAATTTCTTCGGCGTGGATGCGGTGCGCTATTATGTGTTGCACGAAATGCCTTATGACAATGACGGTAATGTCACATGGGAACTGATTGCAGAGCGTACCAACTCTGATTTGGCAAATACTTTGGGCAATCTGGTGAATAGAACCATTTCCATGAGCAACAAGTATTTTGGAGGTGTGGTTGCTGATAAGGGTGCACAGCTTACTCCCGAGGACAGCGTGGTAGATGAGGATTTGAAGAAGACCATCACCGGTACCTATGCCAAGGTTGTGGAGAAGATGGAGACTCATCGTGTAGCAGATGCTTTGACCGAGATTTTCGGTATTTTTAAGCGTTGTAACAAATACATTGACGAGACTGAGCCTTGGGTATTGGCAAAGGATGAGGCTAAGGCAGACCGTCTGGCTACCGTGCTTTACAATTTGGTGGAGGGTATCATGATTGGTGCGTCCCTGCTTGAACCCTTCATGCCTGAGACTGCACAGAAGATTGCAGCTCAGCTTAATACTTCTTTGCGTGACTTTGACAAGTTGGAGGAGTTTGGTCTGTATGAGAGCGGTACCAAGGTGACAGATGCTCCTGAGATTCTCTTTGCCCGTTTGAATATGAAGGATGTTTTGGCAAGGGAAGAGGAGATTGCCGCTGCGCAGGCCGTTACACAGGGTAATGCGCAAGGTACTGACAATGCCGAGGAGGCAGCAGTTATTGATATTGAGCCCAAGGAAGAGATTTCCTACGATGACTTCATGAAGCTGCAGTTTCAGGTGGGCGAGATTATTGCCTGCGAGGAAGTGCCTAAGTCTAAGAAACTTCTGTGTAGCCAGGTGCGTATCGGCAGTCAGGTGAAGCAGATTGTATCCGGCATCAAAGCACATTACACTGCTGAGGAAATGGTGGGCAAGAAGGTAATGGTGTTGGTGAACTTGAAGCCTGCAAAGCTGGCAGGTGTGCTGTCTGAGGGTATGCTTCTGTGTGCGGAGGATGCAGAGGGCAATCTGGCACTGATGAAGCCTGAGAAGGATATGCCCGCAGGTGCAGAAATCTGTTAATTAATAAAAAGTTTATTTGCGGATTCTGGAACTATAGTGCAAAATATAGAAAAGGAGCGTGGATTTATGAAGAAGACTGAGTTTTATTTTGATTCACGAGACGGAGTAAGCAAAATTCATGCTGTGCGGTATGAGCCGGAGGAATCGGCTCTTATGGACGGCAAACCGGTGGCGATTCTTCAGATTGTTCATGGCATGGCAGAATATGTGGAGCGCTATGAGGAAACTGCAAAGTTTTTTACAGAGCGTGGTTTTGTGGTCACAGGTGAGGATCATCTGGGCCACGGAGGCTCTGTGGCGGAAGATGGAATCTATGGGTATTTCTGCGAGCAGGATCCGGCTACAGTGCTGGTGCGGGATGTGCATCGCCTCAAGAAACTGACTCAGGCATTGTATCCGGGAGTACCTTATTTTATTCTGGGACACAGCATGGGTTCTTTTATGCTCCGCAATTATATCTGTCGTTATGGCACCGGTATTCAGGGAGCTATCATTGTAGGTACCGGACAAAATTCTGCATTTCAGATGGCCTGTGTGAAGGCATTGGCAGCGGAGCAGAAATGTTTTGGAGGGGATAAGCGCAAGAGTACAGTGTTGCATAATCTCGTGTTTGGCTCGGCTAATAAGCGGGTTGACAATCCCAAGACAGACAATGATTGGTTGTGCGGAAATGAGAAGGCTGTGGCTGAGTACAATGCGGATGAGCGTTGCGGATTTATGTTTACCGTAAATGGATTTGCTGCGCTGTTTGAATTGATTACACGGGCAACCAAAGCAGAGAATCTGGAAAAAATACCGAAGGAACTGCCTGTATTATTTTTGGCGGGAGACCAAGACCCTGTGGGTAACTATGGAGAGGGCGTTAAGGCAGCTTATGACGCACTGGAGGATGCCGGTTTGGAACATCTTGCTTTGAAGCTTTATGAGGGTGCGCGACATGAGATATTGAATGAGAAGGACGGCGAGGTTGTAATGCAGGATATCTGTCAATGGATATCAGCAAAGCTTTCAAAGGAGGTCTCATGATAGGGGAAAGTAGGGTGCAACCGGATTCCTCATATAAGATTCGATGGGCCAAGACGGAGGAATGGGAGCCTGCCATCAAAATGATCTGGAAGACTTTTCTGCGTTTTGAGGCGAAGGACTACACCGAGGAGGGAATAAAGAATTTCCTGGAATTCATCACTGATCGTCAATTGTATCATTCTTTTTTGCGGGGAAATTATCAGGTGTTGGTAGCACTTTTGGATGAGCAGATTGTAGGCGTGGCTTCTATTAGAAATGGAAATCATTTGTCGTTGCTGTTTGTAGATGAAGCTTATCATCGCAAGGGTATAGGCAGGGCACTGATTGAGCGTTTTTGCATTTATCTGAAAAATGAGGCGGGGGAAAACATCATGACCGTGAAGGCTGCTCCTTATGCGGTAGAATTTTATCATAGGATTGGTTTTCGGGATGTGAGCCCGGAAGAGGAAGTGGGAGGCATTCGGGTGACTTCCATGGAAAAGCATTTTTAGAGAGGAAGAGATTAATGAAAATTTTGGATATTGATGGCCCCTTGATTACCCTTTTAAGTAAAATGGCTGACATGATGTGGCTGACTATTTTGACGATGATTTGTTGTATTCCGGTTATTACTATTGGTGCATCACTGACGGCGCTCAATTATGTGGCATTGAAGATGGCCCGCAATGAAGAGGGATATGTGACAAGAAGCTTTTTTAAGGCGTTTAAGGAGAATTTTAAACAATCCACGGCAATCTGGCTGATTTTTGTATTAATTTTTGGTTTTCTTGGTGCGGATTACTACATTATTAATAAAATGGGAACAGAGATAAACCAATATGTACAGTTGCTGTTGGTTGTGGTAGCTGTCTTTGCAGTGTTTGCCTTTGTGATGGTCTGGCCTGTGCAGGCGAAGTTTGCCAATACGGTACGCCGTACAATTGTTAATGCCTTTGTGATTAGTGTGGCAAAGCTGCGAATCACAATTCCGATGATTATAATTTATGCAATTCCGTTTTTGTTGTGGTTATTTGTACAGCCTTTGATTCCACAGCTTTTGCCCATTTTGTTTGTATTTTGGCTGAGCATACCTGCATTTTTGTCTGCCAAGCTTTATGATAAGTTTTTCAGAACCATGGAAGAGAAGATTCTTGCAGAGCAGGCGGCTGCAAATGCGGAAGAAGGCGATGACAGCGAAGAAGAGGATACCCGAATCTTCAAGGATGAGTTGGACGAGTCTTTGAAGGTTGGTCAAAATGACTAGAAAAACCGATTTTCATTGTACAAGTTGACAAAGAAATCAAAAAAAAATGAATTTCATAAGCAATTCTTACAATCAGAATAGAAATATTTGTGAAAAAGGTGTATGGCGTTTGTATACCTTTTTCGATATACTTAATCAAAGAAAAACATATTTACTCATGAAAGGAGTATATACCAATGGCAAGTTTATCTTTAAAGAATGTATGTAAGGTATATCCCAACGGCTTTGAGGCTGTTAAGGATTTCAACCTTGAGATTGCAGATCAGGAGTTCATTATCTTCGTAGGTCCTTCCGGTTGTGGTAAGTCCACCACCCTTCGTATGATTGCAGGTCTGGAGGATATTTCTTCCGGTGAGTTGAAGATCGGTGACAGAATCGTTAACGATGTAGAGCCTAAGGACAGAGATATCGCGATGGTATTCCAGAACTACGCTCTGTATCCTCATATGACCGTATATGACAACATGGCATTCGGTCTTAAGTTGAGAAAGGTTCCCAAGGATCAGATTGATAAGATGGTTAAAGAGGCTGCTAAGGTTCTTGACCTTACTCCCCTCCTTGATCGTAAGCCCAAGGCTCTGTCCGGTGGTCAGAGACAGCGTGTAGCTATGGGACGTGCAATCGTTCGTAATCCTAAGGTATTCCTTATGGATGAGCCTCTTTCCAACTTGGACGCTAAGTTGCGTGTACAGATGAGAATTGAGATTGCTAAGTTGCATCAGAGACTGGGTACCACCATCATCTACGTTACCCATGACCAGACCGAGGCTATGACTCTTGGTACCAGAATCGTTGTTATGAAGGACGGTGTTATCCAGCAGGTTGACACTCCTCAGAATCTGTATGACAACCCTCAGAACCTGTTCGTAGCAGGCTTCATGGGATCTCCTCAGATGAACTTCCTGGATGCTGTTGTAAGAGTAAATGGCGAAGTTGCTTGTCTTGAGATTGGCGGCAAGTCTATTCCTCTTCCTCCTGCTAAGTCCAAGAAGCTGATCGATGGCGGTTACGACGGAAAGACAGTTACTTTCGGTATCCGTCCTGAGGATGTATATGATTCCGAGATGTTCATTGAGGCATCTCCTGCAAGTGTATTCGAGTCTACCATCAAGGTTTACGAGTTGCTTGGTGCAGAAGTATATCTGTACTTCGATTTCGACGAGTTCCCTATGACTGCAAGAGTAGATTCCCGTACTACTTCCAGACCTGGTGATGTTGTTAAGTTTGCTCTTGATGTTGAGAAGATTCATGTATTCGACAAAGAGACCGAGCAGATTATTACCAACTAATAAGAAACCTACATACCCCAAGCCAAATGGCTTGGGGTGTTTTTTTTCTTGCAGAGAGTCCGGAAATAGGCTAAAATAAATTATGTAGAAACATTTGAAAGGAAGAAAACATGATTTCCAGTCAGATTATTCAGACAAGTATTGACGAATTAAAGGCCATTACCAAGGTAGACCTTGCTGTATACGAGTTGTCCGGCATGCAGGTGGCTGCAACGGTAGAGCAAAAGGATGTGTCTGCTGAAATGATTAGCACTTTTGCAGATTCTCCTGCGGACAGTCAGGTGATAAGTAACTGCCATTTGATGAAGATTTATGATGACGGAGAACTTATGTATGTAGTTGTGGCTCGCGGTACGGCAGACGATGCGTATATGGTTGGCAGAATTGCAGTTTGTCAGCTCCAGAATCTTGCCGTTGCCTATAGAGAACGTTTTGACAGAAACAGCTTTTTCCAGAATCTGTTACTGGACAATCTGTTGTTGGTGGATATTCACAATCGGGCTAAGAAGCTTCATTTGGATGTGGTTGTTCCCAGAGCGGTATTTTTGGTGGAGACCGGACAGGAAAAGGATGGCATTGTCACAGAGCTTTTGCGAGGAATGTTCTCTACTCAGGCAGGCGACCATGTGACCTCTGTGGATGAGAGAAGTGTCATTTTGGTAAAGTCTTTGGCTGAGGATAGCAGTCCCGAAGCGTTAGAGATGGTAGCTAACAATATTGTGGGTATGATGAATGCAGAGGCAATGTTGAATGTACGTGTGGCTTATGGTACGGTGGTGCAGGAGCTTAAGGATGTATCTAAGTCCTATAAAGAAGCACAGATGGCTTTGGATGTAGGCAAGATTTTCTATGCAGAGAAGGATGTGGCGGCTTACAGTGCTTTAGGCATTGGTCGTTTGATATATCAGTTGCCTGTAAACCTTTGTAAGATTTTTATTGAAGAAATCTTTGGTGACAATATTCCTTCTGATTTGGATGAGGAGACATTGAACACACTGAATAAGTTTTTCGAGAACAATCTCAATGTGTCTGAGACCTCCAGACAGCTTTTTGTGCATCGAAATACCTTGGTGTACCGTATTGAGAAGATTCAAAAGAGTACCGGTCTTGATTTGCGCAGCTTTGATGATGCGTTGACTTTCAAGATTGCGCTTATGGTTGTAAATTATATGAAATATTTGGATAATATGGAATAGACTTGAATGCCCCTGCATATATTGGCAATAGAATGATTGCAGATATGCGGGGGTATTTTATGTATTTTGGACAAACCAGACCCATGGAAGTGTATGACCGTCAAGTTAGGTATTTGGACTATATGGAGAATGGACTGCGGACGCAGGGCGCAGGATTCGTAAAATTGGAAAGACAGGACAATATGTGTAGCATCAGCCTTCAGGTTAGCAGGCTGTATCGGAAGGACCGTTTTAGCAGACCGCTTCTTTTGTTGGACGAGCAGGGAGAGAGGGAGCTTTGCAAATTACAGTTTGCAGACGGTGGAATTAGGTTGTACTTAGACAGGCTTGATTGCAATGATTTGGATGGACATGGGCTGCGATATGAGCAGCTTAGAGGATTTCGTATTCCAATATCGGAGGGGAAGGAAATCAGATGTATTCTGGAAGAAACACAGCGTAAAATGACGCATATTCCTGTTGAGAAGAATCCGGAGCCAATGTTGGAACAAGAGGCGGACGTGTCAGGGTTTGTGCAGAAAATAATTCCAACAGAACTGCCGCAAGAACAGAAAAAACAACAAGCGGTACCTTCTGAGTTTATACCGTTACAAGAACTGGTACCCAAGGTGGAGATTTCACGCATTGATTCCAGGGAAGAGGTTGCAGAGGTAACAGCTATGAAGGATGATAAGTGGGAGCAGTTATGGGAGATTTATCCCCACAAGTGTCCCTTTTCGGATGAGCGAGAATATCTTGCCCTGGGGCCGGGAGATTTTGTGGTGTTGTCGGAGCGTAATTTTAAACTGGTGAACAATAGCTTTCTGCTGCATGGCTATTATAATCATCATCATTTAATACTGACCCGCATCAGAGAGCGAAACAGGACTTGTTATTATATTGGAGTGCCCGGGAATTTTTATGAGCGTGAGAAAAGAACGGCTGTTATGTTCGGTTTTAAGAGTTTTGAATGTGCGGTAGAGCCAGCGGAAGAAGGGGATTTTGGCTATTACATGATTCCTGTGGAATTGTAGAAATCCTACAGCCCTTCTCCGTCAAAGGTGGGAATAAAGCTTTCCTCGGCAGTGGAACCCTCCTGATAAAATCCATTTCGGATGCCAAGACGGTCAGCAAAGGTCAGTACACGTTCATACTCCTCGGAAGTTACTCTGCGGTTTAATTCCGGGTTATCCGCTACATGAGGGAGTGGAGTGTACTGGTTCATGATACTGATGTAAATATTGTCTCCATAGGTCTCATGGAGATAGCGAAGGACTTTCTTGGTATCCTTGGTCTGACCGGGTAAAAGCAGGTGGCGCACAATCATGCCACGCATAAGAAGAGAAGCAGCCTCTGTGTAAACAGCCTGTTCGTTGCGGTTTTGAAGAGTCGATGCTTGAATATCTGTAATTACCGGTGTGCCTACCTGACGATACATTTCTGCAATGGCAGCGGTTGCTTTTTCGAAATAATCCGCTGCATGGGAAAAGTGCAGGGCAAGGTCCTTGGAATAATATTTTAAATCAGGAAGATAAACATCTACAAGACCGTCCAGAAGACGCAGAGAGGCAACTTCCTCATAGCTTCCGGTATTGTAGACAATAGGGATAGAAAGGCCTTGGAGCTTGGCAGCTTCTAAGGCTTTTACAATTTGAGGTATAAAATGAGTGGGGGTCACAAGATTGATGTTGTGAGCTCCTTTTTCCTGTAATTCCAAGAAAATTTCAGCCAATCGTTCCATGCTGACGGGGCGGCCTACTTTCCCAAGGGCAATATTGTGATTTTGACAAAACACGCAGCGAAGATTGCAGCCGGAGAAAAATACGGTGCCGGAACCACTTATGCCGGAAATGCAGGGTTCTTCCCAGAAATGCAGGGCAGCCCTTGCCGCCATGAGCTTGTTCGTCTGTCCGCAGTAGCCTCTTCGACCTGCCGTACGGTCAACGTGGCATTTGCGTGGACAGAGAACACATTCGGTCATGAAATTGTCCGGTATAATGTTATGATTCATAGAAACTCCGAAACAGCAAATTTGTCTGATGATATGTGTAAAAAAAGTGCATGCAAAAACCGCACACACGGTCTTTGCTTCCGACTCCACCCGGTTGCCTCACGGCACATGAGAGGTTCCACTTAGTGCTGCTTTGTTCCCAACCTGACACGGTTCGTAGATTCCCATTGCGCGAGACCGAATTTCATCACCGGAAGCAGGTGCTCCATGTGTACGGCCTTTTAAGTGTAGCGTTTTAGTGAGGATTTGTCAAGAGGGAATGCGAGAGCGTGGGACTTGATAAAATTTCTTTGTGATGCTGTGACTTGCAGAACTTTTCTATTAATGATAAGATTGGTGCAAGAAGATTTTATATTGTGAAAGAGGAAATATAGGATGATATACACTGTGACTCTTAATCCGTCTATTGATTATATGGTGTCTGTTCCGGATTTCAAGATAAACCGCACCAATCGTACGGAGGCAGAATATATTTTGCCCGGTGGCAAGGGGATTAATGTTTCCACGGTGCTTCACAATTTGGGATGGGAAAGTGTAGCCTTGGGCTTTGTTGCAGGATTTACAGGGGATGAGATTGTCAGAAGAGTAACAGACAAAGGGATTTCTAATGGATTTATCCGGCTTGAGGAAGGGATGTCCCGTATTAATGTAAAAATGACATCTGCGGATGGAACGGAGATTAATGGAATGGGGCCTGCGATTTCCAAGGAGAAGGTGCAGGAGCTTATGACGCAGTTGGACTCTCTTGGAGAAGGAGATGTGTTATTTTTGTCCGGGAGTGTTCCTGCGTCTATGTCATCCGATATTTATAAGCAGATTATGGAGCAATTGGAGGGCAGAGGAGTTTGCATCGTGGTGGATGCTGCCAAGGAATTGCTTTCAAATGTTTTGCCCTATAAGCCTTTTCTTATTAAGCCCAATCATCATGAATTGGGAGAGCTGTTTGGCGTGGAGCTGCATGCAAGAGACGAGGTGGTGTCCTATGCTCTCAAGTTGCAGGAGGCGGGTGCCCGTAATGTGCTGATATCCATGGCGGGAGAGGGGGCAGTATTGCTTACCGAAAATGGTGAGGTTTACAGTGCTCCGGCACCCATGGGACAGGTTGTAAATAGTGTAGGTGCAGGGGATTCCATGGTTGCCGGATTTATGGCAGGATGGTTGGAGCAAAAGGACTACAGACATGGTTTTTATATGGGACTGGCAGCGGGAAGTGCCAGTGCTTTTGGAGAACAGTTGGCTACCAAAGAAGAAATTATGGCATTATATGAACAAATAGTGTAAAAGTAAGTTGAGGGGCGGCAAGAGGACAAGGAGCAAAAGCGAATGAAGGTATATCAGGGAAAGGGTGTCAGTCGGGGAATCGCCATAGGCAGGATATGTGTTTTTCGAGGTCAGGAACGTGTGGTGACCCGCAGGAAAATAGAAGATGCTGCCGAAGAACTGGCTCGTTATGAGGATGCAAGGGAAAATGCCATCAGGCAGCTACAGGCCTTGCATGAGAAGGCCATCAATGCGGTCGGAGAAGAGCAGGCTGCTATTTTTAATGTGCATAGAATGATTTTGGAGGATAAAAACTTCAATGCTTTTATTGAGAATTTAATTCGGGATGAGCAGGTAAATGCAGAGTATGCAACAGTTGAGGCAGGTGCGCATTTCGCTCAGGTATTCGGTTCTATGGAGGACGCCTACATCAAAGAACGTGCCGTGGATATTCAGGATGTTTCCAATCGGGTTGTGGATATTCTGGATGGTGCAGAGGAAGTGGCCGGTGCCGGAAACGTGGATGGGATGAGAGGCGAAGGTTTGTCCTTTGAGGAGCCGGTTATTATTGTGGCGGAGGATTTAACTCCTTCTCAGACGGTGCAATTTGACAGAGAGAAGGTACTGGCACTGGTGACAGCCAAGGGTTCTGCAACCTCTCATACTGCCATTCTGGCCAAAACCATGGGCATCCCGGCCATTGTAGGAGCCGATTTGTTCGCGGACAGGACATTGGAGGGTTTTGACGGAGTCTGTGGAGCGGTAGATGGAACGGAAGGAAGGTTTTATGTAGAGCCTGATGAAGAGACCCTGGCACTGATGAAGGAACATCGGGTGGCAGGTTGGGGAGAGCGACTTGCCAGTGAGGAATATAGAGGGTTAGAGACTGTTACTTCGGATGGACGTAGGATTTTACTTTATGCCAACGTGGGCAGCCTTAAGGATTTGGAGTTTGCCATAGAGAATGATGCGGAGGGCATCGGACTTTTCAGAAGTGAATTTCTTTATTTGGAGAGAGACAGCTTTCCCACAGAGGAGGAGCAGTTTCAGATTTATAAACAGGCGGCAGAGGCTATGGAAGGAAAATCTATAGTTATCAGAACCTTGGATATCGGTGCGGACAAGCAGTGTGATTATATGGAGCTTCCGAACGAGAAAAACTCTACCATGGGTTGTCGTGGTATTCGTGTGTGTCTGAATCGGCCTGAGATTTTTAAGACACAGCTTCGGGCATTATTCCGTGCAGCCCTGTACGGGGATCTTGCAATCATGTATCCCATGATTGCGAGCATCAGTGAAATCCGTCAGGTGAAGAAGCTTGTGCAAGAGGTTGCAGGGGAGCTGACGGCGGAGCAGATTGCCCATAAGGTACCCAAACAGGGCATTATGATAGAGACTCCGGCAGCCGCCCTTATCAGTGATATTCTGGCAAAGGAAGTGGATTTTTTCAGCATCGGTACCAATGACCTGACTCAGTATACTCTGGCAATGGACAGAGAGAACGGAGCCCTCGACAGATTCTTCGACGCGCATCATCCTGCAATTCTCAGACTGATTGCCATGACTGTGGAGAATGCTCATAAGGCAGGTATCCTTGTGGGAATCTGTGGTGAGTTGGCGGCAGATAAGACATGGACGGCAGAGTGGGTCAAACTGGGTGTGGATGAACTGTCGGTAACATCAGGAAGCATCCTTTCCCTGCGAGGACAGATTCGGAAGATATCAAGCCAAGGCTAAATATCAGAGAGTGTAATAATTTGTCAAATTATATACGAGTAGCGTTGATGATTTATTCTGCGGCTGATTCCTGCACCGCGGTGGCCTGCGCCTCCGCTAATTTGCGTGCCTCACGCTCGGCTTTATTGCGCACACGAAGTTCCGTAAAGAAGGTCTTGAGCATTTCACTGCATTCTGCTTCTAAGACCCCTCTGGTTACAGTCACCTGATGATTGAACTCAGGCATTTCAAGAATATTTAAAATGGAGCCGGCACAGCCTGCTTTGGGGTTCATGCAACCCATAACCACCTGTGGAATGCGGGCCTGAACAATGGCTCCTGCGCACATTTGACAAGGCTCCAGAGTAACATATAGGGTGCATTCCTCCAGACGCCAGTCACCGATTTTTTTGCTTGCTTTGTTGATGGCGGTAATTTCTGCGTGGGCAAGGGTGTTTTTGTCGGTATTGCGGCGGTTGTAGCCCCGCCCGATGATTTGTCCCTCGTGGACGATGACACAGCCGATGGGCACCTCGCCCAGTGCATAGGCTTTTTTGGCCTGACGCAGGGCTTCTTTCATGTATTTTTCAGTTAGATTGGTCATTAAAGTATTTGTTTTCATAACTTGAGTATACCATGAATGAAATTAATTGTAAATTGGCGCACAACCCTTTATTCTAAAAGGATTGCGGCTTGCATAAAGCAGGCGCATATGCTATAATCTCGTTAATATTTTAGGAGGTACTACCATGAATTTGGAGCAGCAGTTAAATTCTATTACAGGTAAAATTTACGGTAAAAATATTGGAGCATGTACTCATGTACAGCTTTATACAGGTATTTTGCAGTTGGTGAAGGAACGTATGGCAGAGACTCCTGCTGTCACAGGTGACAAGAAGGTTTACTATATTTCCATGGAGTTTCTGATTGGAAAGCTTTTGTCCAATAATTTAATTAATCTGGGGATTTATGACGAGCTTGAGGCAATTCTTGCTGAGAATGGCAAGAGTCTTGCAGAGGTGGAAGAAGTTGAGCCTGAACCTTCTCTTGGTAATGGAGGTCTGGGACGTTTGGCAGCTTGTTTCCTTGATTCCATTGCATCCTTGGGGTTGCCCGGCGACGGTATTGGTCTGAATTACCATTTTGGTTTGTTCCAACAGGTGTTCAAAGATTATTTGCAGCGTGCAGAGCGCAATGAATGGATTGAGAAGCCCTCATGGCTTACCAAGCCCGGCATTACCTTTGAGGTGGCATTTGGTGATAGGAAAGTAAAATCTGTACTTTATGACATTGATGTCATTGGTTATGAGAACGGTGTAAACAAATTGCATTTATTTGATTTGGAATCTGTGGATGAGAGTCTGGTAAAAGAGGGCATCACCTTCGACAAGACTGCTGTAGATAAGAATCTGACTTTGTTCCTTTATCCCGATGATTCTGATGAAGCAGGTAATCTCTTGCGCATTTATCAGGAGTATTTCATGGTATGTAACGGTGCGCAGCTTATTATTAAGGAGATGAAGGATAAGGGGCAGGATTTGCACAAGATGAATGACTATGTGGCAATCCAGATTAACGATACCCATCCTACCATGGTTATTCCTGAGTTGATTCGTATTCTGACTGAACAGGAGGGCTTTGCCATGGATGAGGCCATTGATGTGGTAAGTAAGACCTGTGCATATACCAACCACACCATTTTGGCGGAGGCTTTGGAGAAATGGCCCTTGGCTTATATTGAGGAGGTTGTACCTCAGCTTGTACCCATTATCAAAGAGTTAGATAAGCGTGTGGCTGCCAAGTACACGGACCCCAAGGTACAGATTATCGATAAGGATAAGCGTGTTCATATGGCGCACATTGATATTCACTATGGCTACAGTGTAAATGGTGTGGCTGCTATCCATACAGAGATTTTAAAGGATACGGAGTTGAATCATTTTTACAAGCTTTATCCTGAGAAATTTAATAATAAGACCAATGGTATTACCTTTAGAAGATGGCTCTTATCCTGTAACAGAGAGCTTGCAGCGTTTCTCTCCGAGACCATCGGTGACGGCTATAAGAAGGACGCGGCGGAGCTTGAAAAGCTGTTAGAGAAAATTGACGATCAGGCAGTGCTTGACAAGATTTACGAGATTAAGCAAGCGAAGAAGGCTCAGTTGGTTGCTCATATTCAGGAGAAAGAAGGCGTGATACTGGATGCCAATTCTATTTTTGATATTCAGATAAAGCGACTTCACGAGTATAAGCGTCAGCAGATGAATGCCTTATATATCATCCACAAGTATCTGGAGATTAAGGGAGGCAAGAAGCCTTCCACACCGCTGACTTTCCTGTTTGGTGCAAAGGCTGCTCCTGCTTATGTGATTGCGCAGGACATTATTCACCTGCTTCTGGTGCTGTCTGAGATTGTGAATAATGACCCGGATGTAAGTCCTTATATGAAGGTTGTGATGGTGGAGAACTACAACGTAAGCTATGCAGAGAAGCTGATTCCTGCATGTGATATCTCCGAGCAGATTTCTCTGGCTTCCAAGGAGGCTTCTGGTACCGGAAACATGAAGTTTATGTTAAACGGTGCAGTGACATTAGGTACCAGTGACGGTGCGAATGTGGAGATTCATGAGCTTGTAGGGGACGACAACATCTACATCTTCGGTGAGAAGAGTGACACTGTTATCGAGCATTATGCCAAGGCAGATTATGTGTCCAAGGATTACTACGACAAGAGCCCTGTCATCAAAGAGGCGGTGGACTTTATCGTAGGTAAGCAGGCACTTGCCATCGGTCATAAAGAGAATTTGGAGCGTCTGTACAAGGAGCTTCTGAACAAGGACTGGTTCATGACTTTACTTGATTTGGAGGATTATATCGCGGCTAAGGATCGTGCTTTTGCAGATTACGAGGATAAGCAGAAGTGGAAGAAGATGATGTTAGTGAACATCGCTAAGGCAGGTTTCTTCTCCTCCGACCGTACCATTGCAGAGTATAATAGAGATATTTGGAAGTTGAAATAAGAGATAAAAATAGGGCGGTTGCATGAATTTCGAAACATGCAACCGTCCTGTTTTATGTGCGTATTAGAAGATTGTTTTGGGAGTTTACTTGGATCCCAATTTTTCGCCAATTATTTTCTTGTGTGTTTCTGTCAATTCTTCGTCATAGCTCCAATCAAGTTCTACAATACAGGTTTCATAACAAAGGATAAAACACATGTCAAGTTCATCCCCAAATTTTAGTTGATAGGCCTCTGTGGCATTCCAAGGAGCAGCGTCGATAGCCACTGGCTCTTCCCGTATAACACCTTCTGTTTCAGAATATCCTTCATTGTCGGCAAATTTGTTAAGCATTGCATTCTTACACCATTCATACATAAATGGAGCCTTTACGGTAATTATTGTATAGTCCAACCATGGCTGGTCCAGTGCATCGAGACAGGGACGCTGTGAAGCCTCTATTCGTTCTGCCAGAAAGGATTTATCCCGAGTGTCTATTTCATAGGAATAGTTGTCATAGTCTGTTTCCATCAAATCTTCTACCGTCAAAGGAAGGGTGTCATGATAAATTTTGTGAGTCCATCCATTGACTTCATAAGTGGCAACAGGTGTTTTTTCGGGGAAAATAGTGTCACTTATAATAATTACACCGATTATCAACATTCCTGCGACTCCAAAGGAAGTACATAGGGTTAGAAGAATGGTAATATTGCGGTTTAACTTGGCTGAGAAATTGAGTTTCTTCATCCATTCTGATATTCCCACAAGAATTGCCGTGAGCCCTAAGACGATAGCAATGGATGCAATGGCTATCAGGCTTAAGCGAGAGTTGTTGATGACAAATAGCATAAAGAAGAATGTCAAAATAATTATGCCAAGCATTACGATTTTGAAATAAGGATGGCTGTTGGTTGTTACAAAATCACCATTTAACTCGGCTGCTTTTTGGGCTCTCTTGTGCCAGGAGTGATAATGGATAATTTCTACAATGACAAAGGTCAACATAAACAACCAATAAATGCCCATAAACAAATCAATGTTGCTGGTAAGCAGTAGGAGAGGGTCTGTCACGAGGCGAAAAACGTATACCAACATCTGCAATATTCCTGTGAAGGTTAAAAGATAGAAAGTAGGCAAATGGCTTTTTTGAGCAGAGGCATGGATGGCGGCTACATCTAAGGCTGCATCTGTTTCAATAGGGGTGGGGTCAGCGGACTCATTGTAGAAAATCTGCATCTGGGCATTGGAGGCTGCCAGATTCCAACCGGTATGTTCGCAAAAATCCTGAAAGGAGAGCTGTGCTTCAGAGGGTTCAGGGTCAAATGCAGATGCCTTGGCAAAGTAAACTACGGAAAAATGCAATTTCTGCGGCTCAATGCGATGAAAGTGCCAACCGGTAACGGAAATCTTATCTAACAGCCATCCTTTTTCGGCCTGCTTCTCCAGATAAGCTTCAATTCCGGTGCGGTCATAAAAGGAAAAGAAAACAAAACAGCGTTTCGAATTTTTCATTAGAGTTCCCCCTCTCCAAAAATCAAATGATAATCAGCTAATTGTGCTGTGATGCGGGCGCATTCCTTTTGAAGCATCTCTCGGCCCTTATCGGTGAGAATATAACTGCGCCGTCTGCCCTCTACTTTGGTCTCGCGTATCATTCCGGCATCAAGAAATTGCTCAAGTAATGTATAAAGCGTTCCGGAACCTACATGAACCCGTCCATTGGTCATGGCAGGAACCCGGTCTAAAATATCCATGCCGTAACATTCTTCCTTTAAACACAACAATGTGTAAAACATCTGCTCTGTCAGAGTTTGAAATTTCTCTCTGGGCATAGAATGCACCTCCCATTCTCGAATATCGAGTATTTGAGTGTATTATATTCTCGATATTCGAGAAAGTCAAGGGGAATTTGTAGGATAGAGGGATGTATCGTTTCATTTTCAGGAAAAGTGTGATAGAATAGGGAAAAAGTATGAGGGATGTTACAATGAGAAGAACAGATAGAGAAATTACAGAAGCTAATGCCATATATGCAAAATCTGATACATGTAATATGGAGCAAAACTTACAAAATATTTGCAATGAAATGGATCATAAGGTCTTTGAATTCATGGATTACCAGAGGGCTTATCATGTAGGAAGGGCGGACGATGAGAGTTTGATGGAGCAGACGACGCAGCCTTTTTGGCAGAGTATGAGACTTGCTAAGCGGCGTCTTGCGTCCAAGGGTCTGACCATGGATGTACAAATTAGAAAGGACAAATTTGGCAAGGCGGTTAAGGATGAACGCTTGTGTATGCGCAGGGACGGTCATCATATGTTGGGCAATAAGGCGTTAAATGTCTGTGCCCATCGTACCTTTTATAAGAATGGTAAGAAGCTTTCAGCCTTTAAGAATAAAGAAGTTTGTAATGTGGCATTGATGAAAACTGAGGTAATCGGTGACAGGGCATCCTGTCCTAATTGCGGCTACACCAATACCATCCATTCTTTTTTTGACGGCTGTGATGCCTGCGGTACGAAGTATAAGGTGCAGGATTTCAAAACGAAGGTTTCGAGTTTCTCTCTGGAAGAGAATACCGGTGGCAAAATCAAAAGTACGATTTTACATAATACCTTGGTTCAGGCAGTTATCGTAGCTTTATGTCTGCTTCTCGAAGGTGTTGCACTGTTCTTTTTTTCCCTTAGAATGTTTATGGGTGTTGAGACATTGAATATGGCTGATGTGGTGTTGTCTGTCCAGATGTTTATGTTGATGATTCCGGTTGCCTTCAGGAGTATTATTGTACTGGGCTTGATTTATCTGTTGGGGGCGTCTTTTCTTGTCTCGATTTATAAAAAACAGATTTTGCAGGAAGAGGTTGTGAAGAAAGTTTTGCCGCATTTTTCGGCAGGAGATTTCTATCAGAATCTGGAGTATAAATTGCGCAATATTCATATGACGGACAGGGCAGAGGAGGTAAATGTATTTGCCCGTTGCCCCTTGGATTCTGTTATTAAGGATTATAAGGATGTTGTGGAATGTGACCTGTCAAGACTTAAGTTTAATAGGATTCAAACAGATTCTGACGGATACAGAGTTTCGGTAAATGCCAAAATGCGTCTGACGGAGTGCCGTAGAAATCGAATTTCTGTAAAATATGAAACCTTGCGCTTGGTGCTTTTTGGTCTCCCGAATGTGGTAAACAGACCGGTAGCGGTTCTTAGGGAATATAGATGTCCGGGTTGTGGTTCCGGTATTAATGTTTTGGAGGGCGGCAGGTGTAGCTATTGTGGGAATGTATTTGATTATTCCCAGTTTGGATGGGTTATTGAAGATTATCATAGCAAACGTCAGGCCATAAGTGTATTTCAGGCTGTCAAATATGCTATGATTGGATTGTTCGTTATTGTTTTTGGTATACATATATTATTTCCCATGGGAATCGGTAAGGAAACCATATTTAAAGTGCGTCAGGTATATGCTGCAAGCATGGAGAAGATGGAGTCCGAAAGGCCTGTTTATAAAAAGCCGGACGAATTATATGAGAATGTGAAGTGTATTAAGTATCTTGACCAGATAACGGGTGAAACCATGGAGTATGAGGCAGACAATGCAAAAGTTATGGCTGAACAATACAAGGAATATCTCATTTCGTTGGGAATGCAATTTCATCAGGACTTGGACAAGGGGTATGTGGTATATGATACAATGGATTTGAGAGTGGATGAATATAACGATTGTTGTCTCTATCGGATTACGGTCATATATCAGGGAAAACGAATGCTCATAGAAGCAGAAACAGTGGACACACCTGAGGAAGATTTGGATGATACCGTAAAAGAGATGAAAGATTCCTTGAGGGGTGACGAAATGAGTTATTTTTACTACTATTAAGGAATCTTTGAGATAGGAGCGAGTAATCAATGAGATTTCATGGTTTGCAGAAAACGACATTGTTGGATTATCCGGGACATGTGGCAGCCACGCTTTTTACAGGTGGCTGCAATTTTAGCTGTCCCTTTTGTCATAATGCGGATTTGGTGTTAAATCCGGGTGCGCAGCCGGAGATTCCTATGGAAGAAATCAGAGCATTTCTAAGGAAGCGTCAGGGGATTTTGGATGGTGTGTGTATTACAGGCGGAGAGCCTACTCTGCAGCCGGATTTGAAGGAATTTGTCAGAGAGGTTCGGGAGCTTGGATACCTTGTCAAGTTGGATACTAACGGATACAGACCGGAGGTGCTTGAGAGATTGTTGGATGAGGACTTGCTTGACTATGTTGCCATGGATATCAAGGCATCAAAGGAGAATTATACAAGAGCAGTTGGATTTGATTCTGACACAGGTGTCAGTAGTATTGCCATAGAACCCATCGAAAGAAGCGTGGAGCTTCTAAAGGGCAGCAGGATTGAGTATGAATTCCGTACTACGGTGGTAAAGGGAATTCATACCGTGGAGGAATTTGAAGCAATAGGTCAGTGGCTTGCAGGGTGCAAAGCCTATTATTTGCAGGGATTTCAAGCGAATGGAAATGTACTTGCAGCGCGGTTGCAGGAGGCAGGATTGGCAAGCAAAGCCGGAGAGGAGACATTTGATGGAGTCGGTACAGCCAACTTGCTGTATTTTGAGAGTTTTTCCCGGGAAGAGATGGAGCAGATGGCGTCCCTTGCCGAGAAATATGTGGAGAAGGTTTTGATTAGAGGAGTGGAGTAGACTTGAGTACTAGACAGAAAAACGATTTTTCTAAAGGACCTGTATGGAAGTGCATTGTGGCGCAGGCGGTTCCGCTGACAATTGCGCAGTTAGTTCAGCTTCTTTACAATGTGGTGGATAGAATTTACATAGGGCATTTGGGAGATGGAGATAGTCTGGCACTGACAGGTGTAGGACTGACATTTCCCATTGTTACGTTGATTATGGCTTTTACTGCGCTGTTTGGAACAGGCGGGGTACCGTTGTTTTCCATGGAAAGAGGTGGTGGAGATGAAGAAAAAGCCGGAAAAATTATGGGGAATTCCTTTGGACTTTTGTTCATTAGCGGGGTACTTCTTACTGTATTGGGCTATGTATTTTGTAAGCCGATTTTGTTCGCTTTTGGAGCCAGCGAGGATTCGTTTGTATATGCCAGGGAGTATTTGAATATTTATCTGCTTGGAACCATATTTTCCGTAATTTCTACGGGGATGAACGGATATATTAGTGCTCAGGGTTTTCCTAAAATTGGAATGATTTCGATAGTGATAGGAGCGATAGCCAATATTTTATTGGACCCGGTTTTTATTTTTGTATTGGATATGGGTGTGGCAGGAGCTGCGTTGGCAACGATTATCAGTCAGGCTCTTTCGGCTGCATGGATACTACACTTTTTGTTTGGCAGGAAAGCAATTGTACCTCTTAAAATATCGAATATCCGCATTCAAAAAGGGATTACCAAGGATATTTTCAGATTGGGTACCTCGAATTTTATCATGCAGGGAACAACCTGTGCAGTGCAGGTGGCTTGTAATTCCACGCTGCAAAGTTATGGTGGAGATGTTTATGTGGGCATCATGACAGTGACTAATTCCATTCGGGAAATTTTTATGCTGCCAATTGTGGGAATTGTAAACGGGGCACAGCCGGTTATCAGCTTCAATTACGGAGCGAAGGATTATAAGCGGGTTAAACAGGGAATACGCTTTAACACTCTGATTGGTTCATCGTATACCATGCTGGCGTGGTTGTTGGTAATTATATTTCCAAGGTTCTGGTTCAAGATATTTTCGGATGATTTGCAGATGATGGATGTAGGTATTGATATGCTAAAGATTTATTTCTTTGGTTTTGTGTTCATGGCATTTCAATTTGCAGGGCAGTCCACGTTTCAGGCATTGGGTGACGCGAAGCATGCAATTTTCTTTTCTTTGTTGCGCAAGGCCATCATTGTCGTCCCGCTGACACTGCTTCTCCCTGTGGCTGGATTTGGCGTAAATGGTGTATTCATGGCAGAACCCATATCAAATGTGATTGGAGGAATTGCCTGTTACCTGACTATGAGGGTAACGGTTTATAGAAAATTAGATCAAGGCTAGAGTGAATATACGGAGAAGGTTATATGATTTAAGGAAAGTAAGGAGTTTTTATGAGTATCAAAAGCAAACTATTCGGCGACAAGGTCTTTTATAAGATGGTGTTGGGCGTTGCAGTTCCCATTATGATTCAAAATGGAATTACCAATTTTGTCAGTCTCTTGGACAATATCATGGTGGGGCGTGTGGGAACGGAGCAGATGTCCGGTATCGCCATTGTGAATCAATTGATGTTAGTGTTTAATCTGGCAATCTTCGGAGCCATTTCCGGTGCAGGAATTTTTGGCGCGCAGTTTTATGGTTGTAAAGATACCAAGGGTGTGCGTCATACCTTTCGGTTTAAAATTTATATCTGTGGATTGATTGTGTTGTTAGGAGTGCTGATTTTCTTACTATTTGGAGATAAATTGATTTTATTGTATCTTCACGGAGAAGAGAATCGCGCGGCACTGGATGCGGCACTATATTATGGCAAGCAGTATTTGACAGTGATGCTGATTGGTCTGCTGCCCTTTGGAGTGGAGCAGCTTTACACCAGTACTCTGCGTGAGTGTGGTGAGACGGTGGTGCCCATGGTGGCAGGTATTGTAGCAGTGTTTGTGAATCTGATTATCAATTATCTGCTGATATTTGGAAACTTTGGATTGCCCCAATTGGGTGTGGTGGGTGCTGCTATTGGTACGGTGGTGTCACGATATGTTCAGGCGGCTATCGTTATAATATGGACCCATACACACACGGAGCGGATGCCTTTTATCGTGGGAGCCTATAGGGGGCTGCATGTTCCCGGACACTTGGCAGCTAAGATTGTGAAGAGTGGTACTCCGCTTATGATTAACGAGATTATGTGGGCAGCGGGCATGGCTACCTTGATGCAGTGCTACTCTATCCGAGGTCTGGATACGGTGGCAGCCATGAATATTTCGTCTACCATCTCCAATCTGTTCAATGTGGTGTTTATTGCTTTGGGAAGTGCCATCTCCATCATTGTGGGTCAGCTTCTGGGAGCGGGTAAGATGGAGGAGGCCAAGGACACAGACTTTAAGCTGATTGCCTTTTCGGTAATGTCCTGTATGGTAATCGGTGGAGTGTTGGCTCTGATTGCACCTCTTTTTCCCATGCTGTACAATACGTCGGATGTGGTAAAGGAATTAGCAACGAGTTTTCTCAGGATTGCAGCCTTGTGCATGCCCATTGCAGCTTTCGTTCATGCGGCCTATTTTACTCTGCGCTCCGGGGGCAAGACCCTTGTAACATTTTTGTTTGACAGTGTATTTTTGTGGGGTATCAGCACGCCTGTGGCCTTTGTACTCAGCCGCTATACGGATTTGAATATTGTGCCCTTGTATCTGAGCGTGCAGCTATTGGATTTGATTAAGTGCGTGATAGGATTTGTATTGGTCAAAAAAGGCGTATGGCTCAACAATATTGTGGGAGAGAAGGCATAGTGACGATAGTGTAAAAACGGACAAAGTGCAAGCTGGTCAGGAGGAAAAAGTATGACAGAGCAGGAGTTTCAACAGGAACTGGAAACACGGATTGAGCAGGTGGAGGCAGGTGTGCCTGAAGTGGTACAGATGAAGAAATGTGATTATATTGAGGCGGCTGTGATTGCCTGCATCTGTCTGGTGGGGATTGTGGCCGGTGCATTTTTGAAATAGCGCATTTGTAGGGCATTTATGAGGCGAGGAAAGTATGGAAGGTACAAGAGAGAAAAAGACAAAAATGAATACAGCTCGCGGGCAGGGAGAGCGAGCTGCCGAGATAGATAAGGAGGTAAGCTGCGGTATCCTGCCGGTGCTTGGCAAGGAGCGCACCTATGGTTTCTGGGATGCTCTGCTTATTTTGTCCGGGTACTGTATTGCTACGTGGAGCTACACCCAAGGCTCCTATCTGGCGACGCTTGTGGGATTTAAACAGCTATTAATCGGAGCATTTTTGGGAGCAATTCTTATGCTTCTTATCTATCAATTGCCGGTGATTTTGTCGGTGCGATACGGTATTGATATCTGGATATGGCTAAGGAGCGTGTTTGGCACCAAGGGGGTGAAGGTGATGACGGTGGTCATTATCCTGATTAATTTCCCGTGGTACGCGGTGTGTTGTGAATTGTTTGCTGATTCTATGGGGAATCTGTTGGGACTGTTCGGTGTAGAATTGCCGTCGGGGAGTCATCTGGCCTTAGGACTTCTCTGTGTGATTGTGGGTAGTTTTATCGCCTATCGGGGAGTGGGTGTGATTACATGGACCACAAGGCTTCTGGTACCCCTATTGCTGGCGGTTGGTGTGGTTGTGGTGATTGTGGGCTTTACCTCCGTGCCTGTGGAGGTTATCTGGGAGTATCGGCCTGTCAATACCGGTTATGAGAACGACATCATTCCGTATATTTTGTCCATTGAGGCCAATTTTGCCTTTGTAATTACCTTGGTGGGCGGTATGGCTGAGGTGCCAAGACTTTGTAAGAGTGAGAAATCCGGATTCTATGCAGGGGTGTTGGGACAAGGTTTGGCAGGCTCCTTTTTCGTGGTTGTGGGAGCAGTTATGGCCATTGCCATGCAGTATGTTACCGGAGAAATGATTGACGACCCTACGCTGATGATGGCGACTCTGTCTGTGCCTGCCCTTGGCTTAACCTCTCTGCTTTTGGTGGCCTTTGCCAATATCGGCACACAGGCGGTGGGGTCTTATATCTATGGTGTAATGTTAAAGTCTACCTTTAAAAAGACGGATTATCGTCTGCTCGTGGTAATATTAGGTATCTATGTAGGCGGGCTCTGCGTGTGGGGAAAAATCGTGGAATACTTTGGGACATTTCTCACTATCAGTGCCTGTGTATATGCGCCTTTAGCGGCACTTTTGTTTGTGGATTTCTTTTTTGTGAGAAAACAGCGATTGGATTTGAAGAGTGCTTATGAACTAGAAGGACATAATGCTTATCGGTACACAAAGGGTTATAATGTTGTGGGACTTATGTGTCTGGTGTTTGGATTTGTGTTGTCTTTGGCAATTTACAATCCTGTAACCGGAGAGATACATAATGAAATCTTATTTCTGTTGACGCCTACAGGTGTGTCTTTCATCGGTACGGGAGTGGTGTATTATTTGCTGTGTAAGCTGCCTTGGATACATCGATATGTGCGCAAGGATGTGGCAGTGAGCCCGGACATCAGACCTTTTGACAGGCATCGTATACCGCCCAGGCAAAATCTTCTATTTATGCCTCTTATCTGGTTGGGATGTTTTCTGGTGACAAGGCGGGCCTCTTTAAAAATCCAAAAAGGGGAAAGTAGGGGGATTAGGCCGCCTTTTTTGGTGCTTGGAACCCATCATTCCTTTACGGATTTTTATGTGACGCCTTTGGCTCTTTTTCCCCATTGCGCCAATTATGTATCGGAGCTTGAAGGCTTTGAGAACTTTGGAGAATGGCTGTATCGTCAGGCGGGATGTCTGGGCACCCGGAAATTTGTAGATGATATGGCGTTGATAAAAAATATCAAGCGTGTAATGGAGCGTAAAGGTATTTTGGTGTTGTACCCGGAGGCGCGCTATGCCAATGTGGGGACAAGTTCTAAGCTGCCTATATCCGTAGCCAAAATGGTAAAGGTGCTGAAGGTTCCGGTGGTTACCCTGAATATGAAGGGAAATTATCTGCAATCGCCCATTTGGAATCTGACCATCCGAAAGGAGGCAAAACTTCTCACGGACATGACCTATGCCCTGACTAAGGAGGAGGTTGTGAAGTTATCTGTGAAGGAGATATACGAAAAGCTAAGCAAGCTGCTTGCCTATGATGAGTATGAATGGCAGCGGGAACAGAAGCTTAAGATAACTTATCCAAAGCGGGCGGAGGGGCTGCATATGCCTCTGTATCAGTGCAGATGTTGCGGAGAAGAATTCGTTATGCAAAGTCAGGGTACTATTCTGTCCTGTGGTAAATGTGGCGTACAGTATGAGATGGATGAGTACGGAACCTTGCAGAAATGTGGTGTGCAGCACGAGGAGTCCTGTTTTATCCCGGACTGGTATGAGTGGCAAAGGCTGCAGGTACATGCAGAGATTGATGCTCATGAGTATTGCTTGAATTGCAAGGTAAGGGTGGAAGCTTTGCCCAACGCCAAGAACTTTATTGATTGCGGAGAGGGAAGATTGATTCACGATGAAAAGGGATTTCGATTGACATTTCACGACTATGAGACCGACAAGGAGCAGACCTTTTGTTGGAGTCCGGCAAGTTGTCTGTCTATCCATACGGAGTATGATTATCGTGGAAAGGGGCAGTGTGTGACTTTGTCCACTGTGGATAATACCTATTTTCTGTTTCCGTTGGAGGAGGGCTTTAACGCTACGAAAATCCAATTTGCTACGGAATATTTGTATGAGAAGGCGAATGAGGTGTCCAAGTAAGTGGAATATATTGTCATGAAAATCTGCTTGACAGCGCGGCAGGTCATATGATAACATCAAACAAGTTAGCTTCGTCTAACTTGTTTTTTGGTTCATGGGTTAGCGAGGACTAACTTGTTTTTTGTTTATGGGTTAGAGAAAACTAACCAACATGTGGAAAAACATCAGCACTGCATGCAGGTGAAATATGAGACGAATGGAGAAGAGACATGATTAAAATTGCAGTTTACGGAAAGGGTGGTATCGGTAAGTCAACCACTACTTCAAATTTATCCGCAGCCTTCAGCAAAATGGGCTATCAGGTTATGCAGATTGGTTGTGACCCCAAATCGGATTCTACCAAGAATCTTATGGGAGGAGAGAAGATTCCTACGGTGTTGGATCAGATTCGTGAGAAGGGTTCTGATGCCATAGAGCTGGAAGATATTGTTTTCAGGGGATATAATGATGTGCTCTGCGTTGAGGCAGGTGGTCCTACACCGGGTATTGGCTGTGCAGGCAGAGGTATTATTACTGCTTTTGAGAAATTAGAAGAACTGGGTGCTTATGAGATTTATGAGCCGGATATTGTGCTGTATGACGTCCTTGGCGATGTGGTTTGTGGCGGTTTTGCAATGCCTATCCGCGGTGGCTATGCGGATTATGTATTTATTGTTACCTCCGGCGAAATGATGGCGATGTTTGCGGCAACCAATATTGCCCACGCTATTCAGAATTTCGGTAAGCGTGGTTATGCGAAGCTGGCAGGCTTTATCCAGAATTCCCGCAATGTGGAGAATGAGGATTTACTTGTGGCCAAGGCTGCTGAAGAAAACGACACACAGGTAATAAAGGTGATTCCCAGAGATGGTGCAGTGCAGCTTGCAGAGAACGAAGGCAAGACGGTAATTGAAGCGTTGCCGGAGTGTGAGATGGCTGGAGAATATATGGATTTGGCGGAAAAAATGTTGGAGGTGATGAATATTGGCGTGCCTGTTTAAAGATACATTACACTATTCATCCCCGGCCAATGGTGGCAGAGGAATTGTCCGCACGGGTATGTTGATTCCGGAAAGTGTTGAGTTGTTTGTGTGTCCTTTTGCTTGTGGCAGACATGGTGCCATCAGTGCGGTAAAGCAGAACTTAAAGCATAGACTGTCCTATCTTTATGTGGATCAGGCAGATATTGTTAATGGTTATGATGATTTGATTATTCCGGCTGTGGAGGAATTATTGGAAACGCTTCCTCAGAGACCCAAGGTGGTACTTATTTTTGTGAGTTGCCTGGATGATTTGATTGGTACGGATCATGAGGCTTTGCAGGAGAAGCTGTCGGCTCATTTTCCGGATGTGCAGTTCAGAAGTTGTCATATGAATCCGATTTCCAAGGGTTCCAAGACGCCTCCTGCTATTTCTATCCAGAACAATATTTACAGTTTGCTTGCGCAGACTCTGGAGAAGGATTCCAACATCAACTGCATCGGTAATCTGGTGGAGATTCATCCTGAGAGCGAAATTTATGAATTCTTGAAGCAATTTGGCTGTGAAAAAATAAAGCATATTTCCCATTATGACACCTTTGAAGATTATCAGGATATGGCGACAAGCCGCATGAATCTGGTGATTACCCCGGTGGGCAGGCAGGCGGCAGGCCAGATGGAGGAGAAGCATGACACACCCTTCGTATTTCTTCCGGTAAGTTATCGATTGGAGCAGATTGCGGCTAATTATGAGAAATTGGCAGCCGCTTTTGGGGCAGAAGGTGTAGGAGAGTTTGATTTTGCTCCTTATATAGAAGAAGTCCAAAAAGCTATGGCTCGTGCGTTGGCGGCAATTGGAGATGCGCCCATTATCGTGGATGCCTCTGCTGTGAAATGTCCTTTTGGACTGGCTCGCGCGTTGGTGGAGTATGGTTTCAATGTAGTTCGTGTTCAGGCACCGGAGTGTATTGGAATCGATAAGGCAGATTTTAAATGGATTACAGAGAAGCATCCTGAAATCGAGATAGTTGAGTCCCTGCATCACAATGCAGTGCTTCGTGAGAACCAGATTCCGGAGAGTATAGCAATCGGGGTGGATGGTGCCTATCTGGCAGGTTCTAAGTATGTGGTGGATTTGTTTGACGATGAAGGTATGTACGGCTATCACGGGGTAAGATGTCTTATGGAGAAATTGGAACACGCATTAGATATGGAAATTGATTTGGAAAAAATGATACATGAGTATGGATTGGTGGTGTAAATATGGCAGTTTTATCAGTATATTTATCGCCGTTTGCACCGGATTATTCGGGTGTATCAACGGTTTTATTTGACTTAAATACAGTGACGGCAATGCATGACGCTTCGGGTTGTACCGGTAACTATACCGGGTATGATGAGCCCAGATGGTATGGATCCAAATCTCCGATTTTTTGCTCAGGACTAAGAGAGATAGATGCAATTTTGGGTGATGATGAGAAGCTGATTAAGAAGATGATGTATGCAGCGGAGGATTTAAAGCCGGATGTGATGGCGTTGGTGGGCAGTCCTGTTCCCATGGTAATCGGAAGTGATATGGTGGGTATTGCAGAGGAGCTACAGGAGCGTACAGGAATTCCCTGTTTGGGGTTCGATACCACGGGAACAGCTTATTATGATAAGGGTGTTGCCCTGGCGACCATTGCGCTTTTAAAGAAATTTACCCGCAGAGCAGAGATGGTTCCCGGCACCGTAAACATTGTAGGTGCCAATCCTCTGGATTTTGCTACCGGTGAGAATCTGGAGGATTTCAAGAAGTTGGTGAAGGGTGCAGGCTATGAGATTACAGTCAGTCTTTCTATGGGGTATGATATGGAGGCTTTGAAAAAGGGTGCTTGTGCACAGGTAAATCTTGCAGTGTCCAGAGCGGGCTATCTGATTGCGGAATATATGCTAAAAACCTACGGAATTCCCTATGTGTGCGGACTTCCTGTGGGAGAAAAATCAGGAGAGGAGTATTTGGAGATACTTGCAGGTGTGGCAGAGTCTAAGGAGTCTGTGATTTGCAAGGGTACAGCCTGTGAGGAGGCAGACATCCTGATTGTAGGTGAGCAGGTGCAGAGTAATGCCCTTCGAGTAGCTCTGGAGAAGGAGTTTGGTGAGGCTCGTATTGCGGTTGGTTGCCTGTATGGTAAGGAGGCCAAGCTGGCTCTTGCGCAGGATGTGAATCTTGCCAGTGAGAGTCAGATTAAGAGAGAACTGAACAAGAAGCAATATCGAGTGATTATTGCAGATCCTTTTATGGAGCAGCTTTTGGGAGAGGATATTACGGCGAAGTTTTGTGCCAATGCCCAGTATGCTGTATCCAGTAAGGTGTGCGTGGAGCAGACGCCCCGCATGATTGGGAAGAATTTTAACACATGGTATACAGCGTGTTAAAAAATAGAGAATGAGGAGATTTGTTATGAAAAAGAAGGTTTTAAGTTTGGTTGTAGCTGCTGCGATGTCAGTAAGCATTCTGGCGGGCTGCGGTGCAAGCGCATCCGCTCCGGCAGGCAGTGAGGTGGCTTCTGTTGTGGCAAGCAGTGAGGTAGCGGAGAGTAGCGCGGTAGCGGAAAACGGCAGCGCAGAGGTTGTGGACGAGGGAACACATGTTGTGGTGGACCATTTCGGCAATGAGGTGGAGGTGCCCAATCATATTGAGACGATTGTTACCACATCCATTACGCCTATGCCCTCTGTTTATTGTATGTTTGCAGGCTCTGCGGAGCGTCTGATTGGTATGAGTCCTTCCTCCAAGGCTGCTGCTGAGAATTCTCTTCTTGCACAGATTATGCCCGAAATCAAGGATGTGCCTACTGATTTTATGACCGGTGGAGAGGTAAATGTTGAGGCTCTTCTTGCTATGAATCCTGATGTAGTGTTCTGCAATACCAGTAAGGAGGATGAGTACAATCAGCTTAAGGCGGCAGGACTTACCGTAATCGGTGTCTCCACCTCTCAGTGGGGAAGTGATTCGGTGGAAACCTTCGAGGGATGGGTAACCTTGCTTGGTCAGGTGTTCAATGAGGAGGACAGAGCGGCCGGTATCGCGGAGTATGGTCGTGAGGTTTATGATATGATTCAGGAACGCGTTGCCACAGTGGACGAGAGTGAGAAGCCCCGCATTTTGTTCTTGTATAAATATGATGACGGAAGTGTTCAGACCTCCGGTCCTAATCATTTTGGTCAGTATTGGTGCGAGGCTACCGGAGGAATTAATGTAGCGGAAGGCAGTGATGTGAAGAATCCGGAAGTCAACATGGAACAGATTTATGAGTGGGATCCGGATATGATTTATATCACCAATTTTGTACCATATCTGGCAGAGGATCTTTACAATAATGCTGCTTTTGAGGGACACGATTGGAGTGTAGTGAGAGCTGTGCAGGAGGGCAATGTTTACAAATGTCCTCTGGGTGTTTACCGTTGGTATCCCCCTTCCTCCGACACACCTTTAATGCTTCTGTGGATGGCTAAGACCAACTATCCTGAGTTGTTTGAAGATGTGGACATGGAGCAGGAAATCAGAGATTATTACAAGAATTTCTACAATCTTGAGCTGACGGATGAGGATATTGTGAACATTTTCAATCCCACCCGTGAGGCCGCAGGAGCATAAAACATAATGAAGAAGAAATATGTAACCATTCTTACAATATTTTTTGCACTGGCACCGATTATTGCAACCATTGTGTGTCTTGGCATCGGACGGTATCATCTTTCAGTACCTGAGACAGTGGAGGCAATTTGGGCGGTCATTACCGGAGCAGAAGTGGATGCAACCATATACTCTGTTTTGTTTAAGGTGAGACTTCCCCGCATTATTCTTGCCCTCTTTGTAGGTGCAGGATTGGCGGTGGCAGGAACCTCCTTTCAGTCACTTTTTAGTAACCCTTTGGCAACGCCGGATACCCTTGGTGTTGCCACGGGGGCCTCTTTCGGGGCGGTACTGGCACTTCTTTTGTCCGGCAATGCGGTAATGGTACAGTTGTGTGCTCTGGCGTTTGGTCTGCTGTCTTTGTTTATTACTTGTATGGTTAGTAAAATGAACGGTAAGAGCAGTATTATCATGGTGGTGCTGTCAGGTATGGTGGTGTCTTCTATCTTTCAGGCCTTGGTATCATTGGTTAAATATACCGCGGATACAGAGGAGAAGTTGCCGGCCATTACTTATTGGCTCATGGGTAGTATGTCAAGGGCATCTGTTTCCAGTCTTTTGATTGGAGTACCCTTTATTGTGGTTGGTGTCGGTATTTTGTTTGCCCTCAGATGGCGTCTGAATATTTTGTCTTTGAATGAGGATGAGGCCAAATCTTTGGGAGTAAATGTGAAGCAGTTGAGAATGCTTGTGATGGTGGCATCCACCATGGTAACTGCATCCTGTGTGTCCATGTGCGGACAGGTGGGATGGGTAGGTCTCCTGGTGCCCCATGCAGCGCGAATGATTTATGGCAGTGACAATAAGAGATTGATTCCCGCGGGAATCGGCATAGGTGCAACCTTTATGATTCTGATTGATACCATTGCCCGTGCGGCTACGGCGGCAGAGATTCCGGTATCTATTTTGACAGCACTGATTGGTGCGCCGTTCTTTGTATTACTTTTGCGTAAAACAGGAGGTGCAAAGCTTTGATTTTTGCAGTGGAAAAAGGAAGTTTTGGATATGAGGACAGACAAATTTTACAGGAGGTATCCTTCTCGTTGCAGGACAGCGAGGTTATGACGGTGTTGGGCCCCAATGGTGTGGGTAAAACAACGCTGTTAAAATGTATGATGGGGCTTTTGAAATGGCAGGGCGGTCAGACCTTGATAGACGGAAAACCCATGTCTCAGATGAAGAGTGCAGATATCTGGAAGAAAATTGCATATGTTCCCCAATCCAAGGGAACTGCCCTTTCCTACACGGCACGGGAGATGGTTCTGATGGGACGTTCGGCAAGGCTTGGCATGTTTGTACAGCCCTCCAAGGAGGATTATCTTGCAGCAGATGAGGCTATGGAGCGAGTGGGTATTACCAGACTGGCTCACAAGCAGTGCAGTTGCATGAGTGGTGGTGAGTTGCAGATGGTTCTCATTGCCCGTGCGCTAAGTGCACACCCGGAGATGTTGGTATTGGATGAGCCGGAGTCCAATTTGGACTTCAAGAATCAGTTGATTGTGCTTGAGACCATCCAGAGACTTTCTAAGGAGCAGGGAATCGGGGCCATTGTAAACACACATTATCCCGCTCACGCGCTAAAAATTGCCGACAAGGCACTGGTGCTTGACTATAACGGCAACTGTGAGTTTGGAGCCGTGGAAGATATCGTAAATGAAAAGAATATGCAGAAGGCATTCAATGTGGAAGTAAAAATTGTTGACTTTGATTATCAAAATCAGAAGCACAAGGGTGTTATTCCCATTGCCATTCGCGCCTAATAAAAGACACCGCCAACTGAACTTACTCGGTTGGCGGTGTCTTTATGAAAAGGAGATTGTTTGTTAGCCCATTGTTACTACAACGTCGTAGGTCTCTTTGCCCTTCTCGTAAGGCACTACGCAGCCATCTACAGCTACGCCGTCCACGGTCATGGAAGCAACACCCTTCTCTACATTATTAGGGTTCTTAACAGTGATGTTGTAGGTTCCCTCGCGGAACTTACGGGTGATGGTGAAATCACCGAAGCCCTTAGGGGTACAAGGGTTGATGGACAGACCCTTGTGGGTAGGATATACACCCAGAATGTACTGGGAGATATTTACGAAGGTCCATGCAGCAGTACCGGTAAGCCAGCTATTCTTAGCTTCGCCATGGAATTTAGCGTCACGGCCGGCAATCATCTGTGCGTATACATAAGGCTCGGTGCGGTGAATCTCGCTGATTTCCTCGGTATATGCAGGACAGGTCTTTTTGTAAATTTCAAATGCGCGGTCACCACGGCCCAAAACGGTCTCAGCGATGGAAACCCAAGGGTTGTTGTGGCAGAAGATTCCTGCATTCTCCTTGTATCCGGGAGGATAGGAGGAAACTTCACCAAGCTCTAAGTGGTACTCGGTGTAAGCGGGCTGCAGAATCATTACGCCGTAGTCGGTATCCAGACGCACCTTAACGGAGTTCAGTGCCTACTCAGCAAGACCTTCTTTATCGCCGACACCTGCCAATACACAGAAGCCCTGAGGCACAATGTAAATCTGGCCTTCCTTACATTCCTTGGAACCGATTTTCTGGCTGTAAGCATCATATGCACGTACAAACCAGTCGCCGTCCCAACCATCCTTTAAGATGGCGTCATACATTTTCTGCACTTCTTCGCGGGCGCGTTTTGCCTCTGCCTCGTCACCCATAAGCTCGCAGAGCTGTGCATACTCTTCGCCGTATTTTACAAACATACCTGCAATGAATACAGACTCTGCAACGGGGCCCTCGCTGGGGCCGAAGGTCTGGAAGGACTCACCGGGATGCTCGGAGAAGCAGTTGAGGTTCAAACAGTCATTCCAGTCTGCACGACCAATCAGAGGAAGGTTGTGAGGTCCTTTGTGATTTACTGTGTAATCAAAGGAACGCTTCAAATGATCCATAAGGGGAGTTGCCACGCTCTCATCATTGTCGAAAGGTACCATCTCTGTAAGGATGGAGGTGTCTCCTGTCTCGCGTACATATGCACTGGTACCGCCGATGAGCCACAGGGGATCATCATTGAAGCCGCTACCGATGTCGGAATTACCCTTCTTGGTAAGAGGCTGATACTGATGATATGCGCTACCGTCCTGGAACTGGGTGGAAGCGATATCAATAATGCGCTCTCTTGCTCTGTCGGGAATCAGATGCACAAAACCGAGCAGATCCTGACAGGAATCTCTAAAGCCCATGCCGCGTCCGATACCGGACTCATAATAAGAAGCGGAACGGGACATGTTGAAGGTTACCATACACTGATACTGGTTCCATGTATTTACCATACGGTTAACCTTGTCGTTGTCAGATTTAACATTATATTTAGAGAGAAGATTCTTCCAGTATTCGGAAAGCTCTGCAAAAGCTGCATCAACCTTCTCTGCGGTGTTATACTTGGCAAGCATTGCCTCAGCGGGCTTCTTGTTGATAATACCGTAGGATTCCCATTTTTCCTCCTGAGGATTCTCTATGTAACCCAGTACAAATACGAAGGTCTTGCTCTCGCCGGGGGCTAAGCTTACGTTCAACTGATGGGAAGCGATGGGAGACCAGCCGCTTGCCATAGAGTTGGTGCAGGCACCATTCTCAACTGCCTCAGGTTCGTTTGCTCCGCGATATGCACCAAGGAAAGCATCTCTGCTGGTGTCGAAGCCTGCAACCTCTGCATTTACGGAGTAGATTGCGTAGTGATTACGACGCTCACGATACTCGGTCTTGTGGTAAATGGTAGAGCCTACAACCTCAACCTCACCGGTGCTTAAGTTTCTCTGGAAATTCTTCATATCATCATCTGCATTCCACAGACACCACTCTACATAAGAAAATACGGAGAAGTCCTTGGCTGCATCAGATTCGTTGGTCAAAGTCAGCTTGCTGATTTCGCAGTTGTCCTTGGTGGGAACAAAGGTCAGCAGGGAAGCCTTGAGCTGATTCTTAGAGGAGGTAAAACGGCTGTAGCCGATACCGTGACGGCACTCATAGGAGTCAAGCTCTGTCTTGGTGGGCTGCCATCCGGGATTCCATACCGTGTTACCTTCTTTAATATAAAGATACTTACCGTTTACATCGCCGGGTACATTGTTGTAGCGGTAACGGGTCAGACGCAGAAGCTTTGCATCCTTATAAAAGGTATAACCGCCGCAGGTGTTGGATAACAGAGTGAAAAATTCTCCCGAGCCGAGATAGTTGATCCAAGGCAGGGGTGTTTTAGGGGTTGTGATGACATATTCCTGATTGGCATCATCGAAGTAACCGAATTTCATAGTGTAAATCCTCCCATTTAATATTGGTTTAAGTAAACGATTAAGTTGAATAGAATTATACAGAATGAATTTGGAAAAAGCAATAGAAAATACGAAAAATGCACATAAATTCATATTTTAGCAGTTTGTACAATATAATGAAAAAGGAGTGCTTTTGGTGGCTAAAAGTCTGGCTTTGTGGATTTTGACGATAAGTAAGCACTTACATCGAATAAAAATAGATAAAAAACCGTCTTCAAAACTGTAAATTTTGAACAAACTGTATAATATTTTTGAAAAATGGGTTGCAAATTCGGAAAAAGTATTATATATTTGACTTACGAAAACGATTAAGTAAAGGCGATTCGGTGTCGCCGGATGCCTGACAACAATGGAGGGGTGGTCTTATGACATCAATGAAGGATATCTCCAGAGTGTGCGGGGTGTCGGTGGCAACGGTCAGCAAAGCTCTGAATGACCACAGTGATATCGGAGAGGAAACAAAACGTAATATCAAACGTGTGGCCAGAGAGATGGGATACTCTCCCAATCTTGCAGCCAGAGCTTTGAAAACAAACAGAACCCATGAAATCGGAGTGCTGTTTGTGGATGACGAACGAAGCGGATTGACGCATGACTATTTTGCCAGTGTGCTTGACAGCTTCAAGCGGGCGGCAGAGAAGTGCGGATATGACATTACCTTTATTAATAGCAGCAAGAACAGGACCAACAGCATGTCCTATTTGGAGCATAGCAGATATCGGGGATTTGACGGTGTGGCAATCGCCTGTGTGGACTTCAATGAACCGGAGGTAGTGGAGCTTTTACAGAGTGATATACCGGTGGTAACAATTGACTATGTTTACAACGGACATATCGCAGTAGTTTCGGATAATGTAGGTGGCATGCATGACTTGACTGAATATGTATGTCAAAAGGGACATAAACGGATTGCATATATTCATGGAGCAAGCAGTGGTTCCAGCTCAACTGTTACAACGAACCGCGTATCCAGTTTTTATAGGACGGCAGAGCAGTATGGGGTTGAGATTCCGGATGAATACATAAGAGAAGCCCCCTACAGAGATGTAGATAAGACTTACAAGATTACTAAGGAATTGCTGGAACTTCCCAATCCGCCGACGTGCATTATATATCCGGATGATTTTTCAGCATTCGGAGGTGTCAATGCAATCAGGGAAATGGGACTTCGGATTCCGGAAGATATTTCGGTGGTAGGATATGATGGAATCCAGATTGTAAAGCATTTGGAACCCAGACTTACCACATTGCAGCAGGATACGGAACAGATGGGTGCAGCGGCAGCAAGACAGTTGATAAGTCTGATAGAGCGACCCAAGTCCACGATTATCGAGCAGATAACCATATCCGGTAAGCTTGTGGAGGGAAGGACGGTAGCTACCGTATCGTAATTTTCTAAAGGCATTTGTATCACTTGACAAAGGGTGATATAATGATAAATGCAACAACAAACAATTCACATTTGAATGGGAGGATTTTAACATGAAGAAAAAAGTACTTAGTGCTTTCCTTGCAGCTACTCTTGTTGTCGGCATGATGGCAGGTTGTGGCGGTGGCAGCACAGCAGAATCCAGCGCACCTGCACCTTCTAGCAGTGCAGCACCTGAGAGCAGTGCAGTGGCAGATACCACTGAGCCTGCAGCAGAAGAGGGAACCGTTCTCAACATCTATTGTTGGAACGAGGAGTTCAAGAGCCGTCTCGTTGAGCATTATCCCGGTTACGAGGAGATTGATGGTACCACCGGTAAGATTGGTGATGTTACTGTTAAGTACACCATCGTTCCTTCTGATGACAACGCTTATCAGAACAATTTGGATTCCACACTGCTTAAGCAGGCTGATGCAGCAGCAGATGAGAAGATTGATATCTTCTTGGTAGAGGCTGACTACGCATTGAAGTATGTTGATACTGAGTATGCTATGGCAGTTAATGATCTTGGCGTTACCGCTGAGGATGTTGCTAACCAGTATCAGTACACCAAGGACGTTGTTACCGATGGTAACGGCAACCTGAAGGGTGTTTCATGGCAGGGATGTCCCGGTGCTATGTTCTACAACAGAGAGATCGCTAAGGACGTTTGGGGCACTGATGATGCAGCTGAGATTCAGGCTAAGTTTGCTACTTGGGATGATTTCAAGAAGTCCGCAGCTGAGTTGAATGCAAAGGGTTACTATGTAACTTCTTCCGTAATGGATACTTATCGTACCTACTCCAACAACGTTACCTCTAAGTGGGTAGTTGATGGTAAGATTAACATTGATGCTAACATTGAGAAGTGGGCACAGGATGCTAAGGAAATGTATGATGCTGGTTACACCAACGCATACGAGCTTTGGTCTGATGACTGGTCCAAGGGCTTCTATCCCGAAGGAAAGGTATTCTGCTACTTTGGACCCGCTTGGTTCATCAACTTCTCCATGGCAGCTGATAAAGAAGGTTCTGTTGGCTTCAACGGTGGCTGGGGTATCACTGAGGGACCTCAGGGCTTCTACTGGGGCGGTACTTGGATTTGTGCAGCAACCGGAACTGACAACCAGACTCTGGTTAAGGACATCATGGTTCAGATGACCTGTAACGAGGAGCTTATGACCGGTATCGTTAAGGCAAATGATGACTTCGTAAACAACAAGCCCGCTATGGAGGCTATGGCTGCAGATGCTTCTTACAGCAGCAAGATTCTTGGTGGTGTTAACCCTCTGCCTCTGTACGTTGCAAGTGCAGACAGCATCGACCTGAGCAACATGTCCATCTATGATCAGGCATGTAACGAGGAGTTCCAGAACGCAATGAAGAACTACTTCGAGGGCAATGCTACTTATGAGGAAGCATTGGATCTGTTCTACAAGGCAGTTGTAGAGAAGCATCCTGAGTTGTCCTACTAATTTGTCAATTAGTTAAAGCAACGATGAATATACAATAGAAAACAGCTTCGCGAGTTCTCTATTGTCATGAATAAGAATGTGCCTGCCCGCTTTATTGGCCGGCAGGCACATTTTTACCTTTTTTTAGCGATTTTTTGTTAAAAATTTGGCAGCGCCGGCAGCAGATTTTAACTAAAAAGTGGAGATTTGCTGCGAGCGCTGTGAAGGCAAATGTGGTGGAAGGAGATGTAGACATGAGTAGTAAGAAGACCAATAATGTGGTGAAATATAACAAATGGGGTTATATTTTTCTTGCTCCCTTTGTAATCGTGTATGTAGTGTTTCAGTTGATTCCTTTGGTGTGGACCATCTGGAACAGTTTCTTTGAGAACTATCGTTCAGGACTTGTGCAAGTTGGTCCTACCTTTATTGGCATAGAGAATTATAAGACACTTTTTACAAATGGTGATTTGATTACATATACCCAGAATACAATTATCATGTGGTTGTTGGGCTTTGTTCCTCAGATTATCGTGTCATTACTTTTGGGTGCATGGTTCTCTGATACTCGTCTGAGACTTAAGTTTTCAGGGTTCTTCAAGACAGTTATTTATCTGCCCAACCTGATTATGGCATCTGCATTTTCCATGTTGTTCTTCACACTGTTTTCCGACGGAGGTCCTATTAACTCCATTCTGATTCAGATGGGTGTGTTTGAGGAAGCATACAGTTTCTTAAGCCACACCGGAAGCGCAAGAGGTTTGATAGCACTGATGAATTTCCTGATGTGGTTTGGTAATACCACCATCCTGTTGATGGCCGGTATGATGGGTATTGATGGTTCTCTTTTTGAAGCTGCAGAGGTAGATGGTGCAACTTCTACACAGGTATTTTTCAAGATTACTTTGCCTCTTTTGAAGCCGATTTTGATTTATGTAATGATTACCTCTTTGATTGGTGGTCTGCAGATGTTCGATGTACCTCAGATTCTTACCAACGGAACCGGTGATCCTATGCGTTCCACTATGACACTGATTATGTATCTGAATAAGCATTTGTTCAGTAAGAACTATGGTATGGCGGGAGCCTTGTCTGTATTGCTCTTCCTCATTACCGGAGCATTGAGTCTCTTAGTTTACAAGTTCTCTGACAATAAGGAAAAGTGAGGTGGAAGCTATGGGAAATAATTCAACATCCAAGGGTCTGGGCATTCATGCCAGACGAGTAATTGCGTACATTGTATTGGTATTCATTACCTTCTTGTGTTTATTTTGGTTCTATGTATTGTTTGTAAACGCAACTAGAAGTAATTCGGATTTGACCAGAGGTTTCTCTCCCTGGTTTGGAGGTAACCTTGTGGCCAACTGGACGAACCTGCTGGCCGGCACATTGCCGGTGTTTAACGGACTTGTTAACAGTCTGATTATCTCCAGTTTGAGTGCATTGTTGTGTACATACTTCTCATCCATGACTGCATATGCCATTCATGCGTATGATTTTAAAATGAAGAAGTTCATGTTCACCTTTATCCTGATGATTATGACCATTCCTACTCAGGTAACGGCACTTGGTTTTGTGCAGTTGGTGGATACCATGAAACTGGATAACAGCTTTATTCCTTTGATTGTGCCTGCGGTGGCAGCACCTGTTACTTTCTTCTATATGAAGCAGTATATGGAGAGTACATTGCCTTTGGCAATCGTAGAAGCTGCAAGAATTGATGGTTCCGGTGAATTTAAGACCTTTAATACGATCGTGCTTCCTATGATGAAGCCTGCTATTGCAGTACAGGCGATTTTCACCTTCGTAAGCAGTTGGAACAACTACTTCACACCGGCACTTATTTTGACTGATGAAAAAAAGAAAACCCTGCCTATCTTGATTGCACAGCTTCGTGCGGCGGACTTCTTGAAGTTTGATATGGGTCAGGTTTACATGATGATTGCATTTTCCATCTTCCCTGTTATTCTCGTATATCTGTTCTTATCCAGATTTATCGTACAGGGTATTGCACTGGGAAGTGTAAAAGGTTAGGACAATTGTTTCGCTTTCGAGTTTATTTCTTTCCCTTTCATATGAATTAGCAGAAAAGCTCTGTCGGGATGCCGGCAGAGTTTTTCTGTTGCAGGGAATTATACTTGTGTATTGTGAAATTATTATATATAATGCTGTGTGCAGATGAGGTTAAATTATGAACGGAAGAAGAGACTATGAATATTAAGTTATCAGATCATTTTACGTATAAAAGGCTTTTTCGATTTGTGTTTCCCTCCATCATGATGATGATTTTTACATCTATCTATGGAGTGGTGGATGGATTTTTTGTGTCCAATTATGTGGGTAAAACAGAATTTGCGTCAGTGAATTTGATATTTCCGTTTCCTATGATGATTGGTGCCATTGGCTTTATGATTGGTGCCGGAGGAAGTGCACTGGTATCTATGACTTTGGGGCAGGGTAAACCCAAGGAAGCCAATGAGATTTTCTCTATGCTAGTGAAGGTTACAGGATTGGTGGGTGTAGTGTTATCTGCCATAGGCTTTGTGTTTTTAAGGGAGATTGCACTGCTTTTGGGAGCAACACCGGATATGATAGAGTACAGCGTGACTTATGGACGGTTTCTTATGGTGGCATTGCCTTTTTTTATGCTGCAGAATGTGTTTCAGAGCTTTCTGGTGACGGCAGAAAAACCGGGACTGGGTTTGGTGGTTACTGTAGCAGCAGGATTGACCAATGTGGTGTTGGATTTCACCATGATTGGTGTGCTGCGATTGGGGATTGTGGGTGCGGCTCTTGCTACCGGTTTGAGTCAGGTGGTGGGGGGATTGGTTCCTCTTGTTTATTTCCTGTTTAGGAATAACAGTCCGTTAAAACTGGTGCGTTCTAAAATGAATTTCTCGGCACTTGGCAAGACGTGTTTTAATGGTTCCTCAGAGCTTATGACCAATGTTTCCATGTCCTTGGTCAATATGCTGTATAACAGGCAGTTGCTACATTATGCCGGAGAGAGTGGAGTGGTTGCATACGGTGTCATTATGTACACCAATTTTATTTTTGTGGCTGTTTTTATCGGATATGCAGTGGGAACAGCACCTATTATCGGTTACAATTATGGTGCGGGAAATAAGCCTGAGATGCAGAATGTATTTAAGAAAAGTATGGGCTTAAATATTGGAGCAGGAATAGTGATGACAATCTCTGCAATTGCACTTTCCGGTGTGCTTTCGGGAATTTTTGTAGGATATGATGCGGAATTGCTAGAGCTGACTCAGCGGGGATTTATCATATACAGCGTGTCTTTTCTGGTAATGGGAATTAATATTTATGGTTCATCTTTTTTTACGGCCTTAGGAAATGGGTTGGTTTCTGCGATAATATCCTTTCTCAGAACGTTGCTGTTTCAGGTTGCAGCAGTGCTGTTGTTGCCCATGGTGTTGGGAATTGACGGTATCTGGATGTCTATTGTGACTGCAGAAGTGATAGCAATGGTAGTGACGGTTGCCTTTATGGTGGCTAATAAGAAGAAATATGGATATTGATGCAGAAAATATGCAAAAAATATAAGTTTATGATGTTTTCCCCGGTTATGCTTGACAGGTAATATCAAGTGTACCGGGGATTTTTGTGTGCATAGGGAGCTTGGTGTGACAGAGGGAGGTGCCTTGTGCGAAGAAGTAAAAGGATGCGTAAGAGTGTTTGTGGATTTTTGATTGGCTTGTTGATGGCATTGGTGGGATGCGGAGGTACAATAATAACTGACAAGGTTTGCGAGGAAGAGCGGAATACAAATTTAGAAGTGAATATTATGGATTCTTCGGCAATGACTGAAATAACAATTATATATGAGCAAAAAACATGGGCTGATGACATGGTTATATCCTTCACGGATCAAGAGATGCTTAGTGATGTGCGAAAGTATACGGGTATTACAGAACGTGAAATTACTTATGGAGATGTAAAGAATATCAAAGAATTTGAGGGTGGTTTCTATTCTGATTTATCTTCGCTAATGTACTTTACGTCTCTTCAAGAACTTACAGTTTTTGGAACAGCTTGGTCGGATGAAGGCGGGTATCCTAATTTAAATGGATTGGAAAATCTTACAAACCTGCGGTCGCTGACGGTTGCGAATAGTGATAGTCTTACGGATATCAGTGCTATATGGACACTTAGGAATTTGGAGAGATTGACCATTGATAATTGCGATAATCTGACTGATCTTAGCGTTTTGAGTGAACTGCCGAACTTGCAATCATTGGAGATTCTTTATTGTGATGGAATTGTTGATTTAGATGCTTTGAATGGTTCTTCTTTAGAGTCTTTGTTGCTTAGTAATTGTAAGAATATCAAGTCATTAGTCGGTTTGCCTAAATTACATACACTAAAGATTTGGTCGTGCAATAGCTTGGATGATTTGGGTGCCTTACCTAATTTGCAAAAACTAGAAATTTATGGGTGCGATTTAATTGAGGAAAAGATGTTTGTAGATACGATAGAGGCACAGTCTGTGCTAGCGTATGATTCATGGACCGATTTTAAGGACGAATGGGGACTTCCCTATGCGGACGAAGAGACATTTGGTGAGTTAAAAGAAGCCTATGCAAATGTGGATTTCTTTGGAGAATTTAAGGAAGGGAATGAGTTTGTGTGTGAAGAATATAAAATTGAATTTGTCAAAATGCTTCAAAATGAGGTGCCGTTTCTGGACAAGAGAACCGGAGAAAGAATCTACATAAAGGATTATGGCAGGTTTGAAAATGGCTATGATGTAAATGAGTACACTTACTACTTTTTTGATGTGGATGAGGATGAAAATAATACGCCAGAATTGGTAGTTCGAAACAGTGCGGGAGAAAAGGATGTTTTTCAATATGATGCTGCAAAAGGGGAATGTGTATTGTGGTGTGATTTGGAAAGTTGTTGGTACTCACTAATTGGCAGCAGAAAGGTGATGTGGCCGTGGGATGGAAAGTATTTGGCATTTTATGAAATCAATTCGGAGGGAGAAATGGAGAGCGTTACCTTTGGAATTTCTAACTGGTACAGTGAGCAGCAAAGTCTGCACATGGTTGTAATGCCTGAATTGGCGGAGTTTGAAGATAAAGAACTTATGACAGAGGAAATGAAAACGCAGGGCGTTTATGAGCGTTTCGGTGGGCGGTGGTATTTTCGGGTTACAGAGGAGCAATATGAGGAACTGATGGAAGAGTATTGGCAGGCTTATGAGTTGGCAAAAGAGAAAATAGAGGGAGTCGCCTATACATATGAAGAACTATTTGGAGAGAATGATTCTAAAGATATTGTGGTGGGGTGTGAAGCGGAATATGGTTGTGAGTTTGAAATACTGGACAAAGAGACTGAAACTGATTTGCAAGGTATATGGCAGGTAAAAGAATTGGTGGGTTGGAAAACGGAAATGCTCTATCAATGGGATGGCTTATGTGGAGATGTTTTTATTTTTGTTGACAATGCGTGGGTTGACAGTGGAATTCCGTGGTATGAGCCGATATATCTTAGCTATAGAGCAAGTATGGAAGAACTTGCAGCAGAAGATTTGCTGAAGGTTACTTGGATGGATGACAGGTATGAGGGGCAGGAGGCTGTGTTGGTGGTTGGAGTTTGTACGGAGAGGAATCATAAATTTGGTTCGGCTATGGATGGTCAGCGGTTGGAATTTATAGTTTGTGGAGAGAAAATCATTATGGCAAGGAATAATTCTTATTTTGAAATGGAGAAGGTGGGGGATGTTCGGATGAGCAAGGGTCTATAGAAATTTTTCTAGACCCGGGGATTCGTGAAAATCCGGGTCTCAGAAGGTATTTTTTCTGCATGTACCCATGGACTTCGGTATAAATATGGACACGAAAAATACAAAAGGCACTTTCCTGATTGGTGGAAAGTGCCTTTTCGCGGAGCCGGAGGGATTCGAACCCTCGTGCCCCGGAGGGCTAACGCATTTCGAGTGCGCCCCGTTATGACCACTTCGATACGGCTCCGAATGAGATTATTCTATCTAAAAAAAGGGTGCTTGGCAAGTACTAAAATATATTTCTTGAATAATTTCCTGAATTGTTTTTCTTTGTTGTCGGATGGCTGAATTTAGGATATAATTAAAAGGAGTAAGTTGCAGATGCAGATTTCGGGAGGTGTAAGGAAGATGCCATATATCACAGTTGAAAGCGGAGTTTTGTCTGATGGGCAGAAAGAGGAATTGATTAAGCGTTTAACAGAAGTATCTTCGGAGATTATGAAGGTGCCGCAGGAATTTTTCGTGACCACGATAAAGGAAGTGCCCGATAAGAATTTTGGTATCGGTGGAAAGACAATAGATAAGGTCAAGGAAGAGTATAGGAAAAGCCATCAGTAAGTTTGGGTTATGAGTAAAAATATTACAGAGAAAACAAGAGAAATTCATAAAACGTATGAAGAATGCCAAAAGGTGTTTGAACCATCAGTTACATTGTTAGATGAAATGTCTAATATTGAGGATGAGACAGAAAAAGAGTTTTATGTTACGTTGCGCAACTTCTTTATGCAGCAGAAGCAAAAGGAGATAATTGCGAAAGGAATTTTTTGATGAATAAAGAATATATCATTTTTGCAGGGGTTAATGGGGCAGGTAAGTCTACGTTCTATAACCATATAAAGAGATTTCCGCAGATAATGTTTAAGTTTAAATGTGAATGGTTTGATAAATATATATTTGAAACATAGATACTTCTATAAAATAGACAAGCCACAGGCGTAAAAGGAGGAACGACCATGAAAAGAATCGGTATGTTGACCAGCGGCGGAGATTGTCAGGCATTGAATGCTGCAATGAGAGGTGTTGTGAAGACTTTGTTGAACAGCAAAGAGGACGTGGAGATTTATGGTTTTTTGGATGGTTATAAGGGGTTGATTTATGGCAACTTCCAGATGCTTACAGGAAAGGACTTTTCCGGTATTCTTACCAAGGGCGGTACAATTCTGGGAACTTCTCGTACTCCTTTTAAGACGATTCATAATCCGGATGAGAATGGTCTGAACAAGGTGGAGGCTATGACGCAGAACTACCATAAGCTGAAACTGGACTGTCTTGTAGTTTTGGGTGGTAATGGCTCTCATAAGACAGCGAACCTGCTGCGCGAGGAGGGATTGAATGTAGTTACCTTGCCCAAGACGATTGATAATGACTTGTGGGGCACGGATATGACCTTTGGATTCCAGAGTGCAGTAAATATCGCTACGGAGGCTATTGACTGTATTCACACCACTGCGGCATCCCATGGACGCGTGTTTATCGTGGAGGTTATGGGACATAAGGTGGGCTGGTTGACCTTGAATGCAGGTATGGCCAGTGGTGCTGATATTATTTTGATTCCTGAGATTCCCTATGATATTGACAAGGTAGTTGAAAAGATAGAGGAAAGAGATAAGGGCGGCAGCAGATTTACCATTATTGCTGTTGCGGAAGGAGCTATTTCCCAAAAGGATGCCAAGTTGTCCAAGAAGGAGCTTAAGAAGAAAAAGGAGAATTCTCCTTATCCTTCTGTGTCCTATGAGGTGGCTGCTCAGATTCAGGAGAAGACAGGCAGAGAAGTACGGGTTACTGTGCCCGGTCACACACAGCGTGGCGGAAGTCCTTGTCCTTATGACCGCGTTTTTGCAAGTCGTCTTGGTGCAGAGGCAGGCAAGCTGATTCTGGAGGGGCAGTATGGATTCATGGTGGGCTATAAGAATCGTGAAATTGTGCGCGTACCTTTGGAGGATGTGGCAGGGAAGCTTAAATATATGTCTCCCGATGCTTCTATTGTGCAGGAGGCAAAGCTTTTAGGAATTTCCTTCGGCGATTAAGCCGTAGATTGGAAAGGGTATTGTTTTTATGTCATATACAGCATTATATCGTAAATTTCGTCCGGATTCCTTCGGGGATGTAAAGGGGCAGGAGCATATTGTGACCACGCTGCAAAATCAGCTTAAGGCCAACCGCATCGGTCATGCCTATTTGTTTACCGGAACACGAGGAACAGGTAAAACGACGGTGGCTAAGATTTTTGCCAAGACGGTCAATTGCGAAAATCCTACCGAGGACGGACCTTGTGGAGAGTGTCGCATTTGTAAGGCTATAGCGGCGGGAGCCAGTATGAATGTAATTGAAATTGATGCGGCTTCCAACAATGGTGTGGACAACATTCGTGAGATTGTGGAGGAGGTTTCCTATTCTCCCGCGGAGGGCAAATATAAGGTTTATATCATCGATGAGGTGCATATGCTCTCCATAGGCGCATTTAATGCACTGCTCAAGACCTTGGAGGAACCACCTTCTTATGTTATTTTTATTTTGGCGACCACAGAGGTGCATAAGCTGCCCATTACTATTTTGTCTAGATGTCAGCGGTATGATTTTAAGCGTATTACTATCGACACCATCACCGGGCGTATGCAGGAGTTGATTGATGCGGAGGGTGTGCAGGTAGAGGAAAAGGCGTTGCGCTATATCGCCAAGACGGCAGACGGTTCCATGCGAGATGCCTTAAGTCTTTTGGATCAGTGTATTGCATTTCACTTGGGCAAGGAGTTGACCTATGACAAGGTTCTGGACGTGTTGGGTGCGGTAGATACAGAGGTATTCAGCCGACTGCTTCGGCATGTGCTTGACAGGAATGTAACGGGATGTGTTACTTTGTTGGAAGAAATTGTGATGCAGGGGCGGGAGCTTACGCAGTTTGTCATAGATTTTGCATGGTATCTGCGCAATCTGATGCTTGTTCAGTCCTCGGACAATCTGGAGGATGTCATTGATATGTCTTCGGACAATCTGGCACGTCTGAAGGAAGAGGCTCAGATGATTGAGATGGACAGAATTGTCCGCTATATTCGTATTTTTTCGGAATTGTCAGGGCAGATTCGCTATGCTGCTCAGAAGCGTATTTTGGTAGAAATTGCGCTAATTAAGCTGTGCAAACCGGATATGGAGACGACACCGGATTCTTTGATTGACCGTATTCGTCAGGTGGAGGATAAGGTGGAAAACGGTGTGGTGATGGTGCAGGGTGCAGTGCCGGAGGGGGGCGTTGTCAATGTGACCCCGGCAACTTCTACGGCACCAAGGCCGCAGCTTCCAAAGGCGATTCCCGATGATATCAAGGCTATAGTAGCCAAGTGGCCCTCTATCGTGGGCAATGCGGACAATCCTATGCGGATGTATCTGAAAATGGCTAAACTTAGTCTTGGCGGAGACAATTGTCTTCAGGTGGTGTTGGAGGATGGTCCGGCTTCGGATTATTTTAACCGACATCCGGAAAACAAACAGCAGCTTGAATATATGCTGGCTGATTTTGCCGGCAAGGAAGTAGCGGTAAGCATACAGACTGTGAGCGGTGAAAGAGATTTTGAAGACCACTATGTGGACCTCACTCGTGTGATTCATATGGAAATCGAGGAAGAGGATTAAAATATAATTATGAAATTAACGGAGGAATAGAAAATGGCAAAACGTGAGGATTTCCCGGAGGCGGAATGCCCGGTAACATGAACAATCTGATGAAGCAGGCGCAGAGAATGCAGCGTCAGATGGAGGAAGGTCAGAGAGAACTTGAGACCAAGGAGTTTACTGCTACCGCAGGAGGCGGTGCGGTAGAGGTTACTGTTAGCGGTGGCAAGGATCTTGTAAGTATCAAGTTGGCAGAGGAGATTGTAGACCCCGAGGATATTGAGACTTTGCAGGATGCGATTGTTGCAGCAACTAACGAGGCATTGCGCAAGGCTGATGAGGCAACTCAGGCACTTATGGGTAATTTCACAGGCGGTCTTGGAGGATTTCCCTTCTAATGGACTTGTACAGCGGACATATTAATAAATTAATTGAAGAATTAAGCAATCTACCGGGAATTGGAGAGAAATCAGCATCCCGCTTGGCTTTTCATCTGATCAATATGCCAAAGGCAAAAGTAGAACGTCTGGCAAATACTATTTTGTCAGCCAAGGAACATGTACAACATTGCAAAGAATGTTTTACTTTAACAGATAAAGAGATTTGTCCCATTTGTGCAAACGAAAAAAGAGACCATTCTACCATTATGGTTCTGGAAAATACCAGAGATTTGGCAGCTTACGAAAAGACCGGAAAATATGAAGGTATTTATCATGTTCTTCATGGTGCTATTTCT
>JAZQMG010000015.1:0-16401 GCA_045543175.1 Acetatifactor sp.
CACAATCTGGCGCGCTAACCAACTGCGCTATACCCACCATATAACATGTATACATATTTATCTTGTGTACATGCCGGATATCTTTAAGATATCCTAATGTGCCCAAAGGGATTCGAACCCCCGACCCACGGCTTAGAAGGCCGTTGCTCTATCCAGCTGAGCTATGGACACATATCGACTGACGACGAATAATATTCTATCGCATTTTTTTTAGTTTGTCAACAGGTTGGACAAAAATTTTTATTTATTTTTCAAAAATAGTTCTGCCTCGCCCTCTTGACATACGGAAAGCACATAGTTTATAATAGCCTATGCGTTCTTTTGTTTCGGGGTGTGGCTCAGCTTGGCTAGAGCACCTGGTTTGGGACCAGGGGGTCGCAGGGTCGAATCCTGTCACCCCGACTTTTCAGCATCGGTTTCCGATGCTTTTTTGTTGCCCATATCCCGTCTTACAGATACGCAATGGTAAAGTGTACCTCGTCCCTGTCATCGATTTCCATGATTATGTAGGAGGGTCTTCTGTTCTCCTGTCTGGGATAGGACAGGCTTCCCGGATTGATTGCGATAATATCATCGTCCAAATCTATCACAGGTCTGTGTGTATGTCCGTAACAGACAATATCCACACCTCTTGCTATGGCTTCCCGCTTGATGGTCTCATTCCCCATGGACACATAATAATTATGTCCGTGAGTTACCCATACCTTATAGCCGCCTACCTCCAACTCCAACTCTCTGGGTAAGTCCGAAAAGAAATCATTGTTGCCAAGCACAATATGTACAGGGCAGTCCGCAGCCTCAGTGAGCAGATATTCTGCACCTTCCGCATCTCCGCAATGTATCACCATGTCCGGCTTATGCAGTTCCACAATCTTCAAATAGGTATCATTTTGGCGATGTGTATCACTAACAATCAGTACTTTCATACTTTTTAAGCTCCTCTTTCATAAGGCGCAGTGCCTTTCCTCTATGGCTTACCTGATTTTTTTCCTCTTCCGTAAGCTCCGCTGTTGTCTTATCAAATTCCGGAACATAGAAAATCGGGTCATAGCCAAAACCGTTGCTTCCCTTCTCCTCATAACCGATTCTGCCCTCAATGCAATCTCTGGTACAGACTTCTGTGCCGTTCGGAAGCACTGCCGCTATGGCACAGACAAAACGCGCTGTGCGCTTCTCATCCACAACACCCTGCAAACGCTCTATCAGATTCGCATTTTTCACGCTGTAAGGGGTGTCCTCGCCCATATAACGCGCAGAATAAATTCCGGGCTCACAATTCAAATAATCCACCTCCAGGCCGGAATCATCCGCCAACACCACAGCCTCCTTGGCCTCAGGGCAGGCGGCAATGGCTCTTGCTTTGATTAAAGCATTTTCCTCATAGGTTGCGCCATTCTCCTCCACATCCGCACGGATGCCGGCCTCCTTCATAGATAAAATTTCCAGTCCCAAATCCGCCAAAATCATGCGAATTTCCTTCATCTTTCCGGCATTTCCGGTGGCAAAAATAATTTTATTGTATGCTCTGCTCATAATATCCGGTATAAACCTCCTCCACTGCCGCCTTAACTCCATCGGCCAATTTCTGCCTGTAACTGTCCTGCGCCAACAACCCATTTTCCTGTGTATTGCTCAAATATCCCAACTCAATACCTGCGGCCGGAATCTGTAACTTGTGAAGCACACTGTCCTCCTGCGCCTCTGCAAGTCCCACAGCTCGGTTGCCCGCAGCAATGGTCACATTTCTGGTAAGGATATCCGCAAGCTCCACATTTCCGAAGCCGGGAATAAAATACTCTCCATTATATCGTCCCCGAATGCCATATCGTGTGACATCCTCATCCTGTGCAAGGTCAAGCTGAATGTAAAAATCAGCCTCCACTGCATTCACCAAGGCAATCCGCTCTTTATCAGTGGTTTTTCTGTCCTCTGTGCGGGTAAAATAAAGTTTTACCTGCTCCTTATTCCACTGTTGGGCAAGCAGCCTGCACACCGCTAAGGTCAATTCCTCCGAATTTTCTTCGCCCTCTGCATTTATCTGCTTTGGACAAACAGCAGGGTCAACCACTACTACCACAGGATATAAATCCTTTGGTTTGGCTGCCTGTATTTTAAGAGTGTCCCCATCCATACTGGTCTGAAATTCATAAACGCTGTCCATCCGCAGCCGAAGCAACACACCACTGCGCTGTGTCTCTCTGTCCGCCACGACAATGGGTGCCACATCTCCCTGCACCGCATGGGTAGCATAAAACTGCTCCTGTGCGCCGCCGATAAAAATGCGTAACTCCCTATCCAGATAGGAATTTTCCACCACCACATTGCCCGCCTTGGTATTTTTCTCCAAGGGAATCAAAAACACTCCGTCCTCGCTCTCTGTGGCTTCCACAGCAAGCTCTTCCCGCACCGCATAATATTCTCCTGCGGTCTTTTGACCATTAGAGCTGTCCGCAATCACAATGGTTTTTTCCGTGGCAGTCACAAGCATAAGGTACATGGCTCCGATAAACAAAGCAAACCACCAGACAGCAGTAAGACGCCAGTTAAACTTTTCTCCTTCTGCCATCCTCTCAATCCTTTCTACGGGGCGGTTTGGGCCCTTGGAACTGATAATAATAGGTCTTCATCATGCCATTGTAAATCTTACGGTTCTTGTCTGCCTTACGTCCGATATCCCGCTCAGCCTGCTCATAGGCCGTAATCAGATACATGCTCCAGGAATCCAATGCACCATATCTCTCACCGATGGTACGATAGAGAGCAGGCATCTCATTTTTGTCCTGTAAACGCTCACCGTAGGGCGGATTGGTAATGATAAATCCATATTTTTTAGGGTGACTAAGCTGTTCCACCCCTCTTCGCTGAAAATGAATCAACTTCTCCACTCCTGCAAGCTGCGCATTTTGTCTGGCAATTTCCACCATCTTGTCGTCTATATCATAGCCCTGAATATCTGTTTCTACGCTCAAATCCACCATTTCACGAGCCTCGTCCAAGGTATCATACCAGATTCTTTTGCCTACGATATGGGGCCAATTCTCCGCAATGAAACTACGATTCATGCCCGGTGCCATATTGGCGGCCATCATGGCTGCCTCAATGGGAAAGGTACCACTGCCACAGAAAGGATCAACCAAAATCCTGCTGCCGTTCCAAGGTGTGAGCATAATCAAAGCTGCCGCCAGATTCTCCGCAATGGGTGCCTTGGCCGTAAGCTTACGATACCCTCTCTTGTGCAGGGATTCTCCCGTGGTATCCAAACCCACGGTTACCTCATCCTTCATGAGGAAAACACGCACCGGAAAGGCCTCTCCATCCTCCGCAAACCAATTGACGCTATAAACGCCCTTCAAACGCTCCACCATGGCCTTTTTCATGACAGACTGGATATCGGAGGGACTAAATACCTTAGACTTCACACTGGCTGCCTTTGCTACCCAGAATTTGCCGTCTGCGGGTATGTATTCCTCCCATGGAAGTGCCTTAGTACCTTGAAAAAGCTCCTCAAAGCTCTCCGCATGAAAGCTGCCGATTTTGATAAGGATGCGCTCTGCTGTCCTTAAAAAAACATTGGCACGACACACAGCCTCCTCATCTCCATAAAAGGTCACACGTCCATCGGAAACCTCTGTCACATCATATCCCAAATCACTTATTTCTCTTTTTAAAACTGCCTCCATACCAAAATGACAGGGAGCAATCAATTCAAATCTACGCATATACTATCCTCTTTTACCGCCTGTTCAAGCTGTTTCAAGCAGGCATATTCTTTTTAAGTATACCTTTTTTGCATGTTTCTGTAAAGTACCAGTGTGCGTAGCATCACTGAATTTGCCTTGTAGTTCAGCGCAATTTTGCCCATAGTTTAACCCCGGTACAGGATGAATAACCAACCTTCTGCACCGGGGCTAAACTTTACTTTTTATTTATTGATTGCCTTGCTCACAATTTTAAACTTCACATTCTTCGTTCCACCGTAGGTTCCAATACCCTGAATGGTCACGGTTGCAGTGCCTTTCTTGGTATTGTTCTTGTATCCGGTGATGATAAAGTCTGTGCCGTACACAAGCTTCTTATCAGTATCCTTATCTGTGATGACAAGCTTATCCTGTGCAAGCATCTCCTCCGTAAATGTAACCTCACCGCCATTATACGCAAGCTGAGGCTTATTTACCTTGGTTTTGGAGATGTTCTTCTCCGCAATACGGTAAGTGGTAGTCGTTGTATCGGTATAGTTGTTCAGTCCCTCTACGGTTACCGTTACCTCCGTACCCTTTACAACTTCTCCTGTGCCGGCAAAGGGCTCGCCATTTGCGGTATAGTTCACAATTCTGTAATCCTTACCCAGCTTCAGCTTCTTGCCGTTTGTATCTTTGATTACAGGTTCGCTGATAAACTTTTTGTCTGTTATAAACTTATCCGCAGAAACAACACTGATATCCGCATCTGCCATAGATTTCTCTGTGATAGAGAATGTTGCCTCTCTGGTAAATTTATAGTTGCCCTTACCCTTGACTACAACAGTGGGCAGCTTGGCGGTTGTACTTGTGGTAAGCTTCTTATTGTCCTTATAGGTTACAGTATAGTCCTTGCCCTCCACAAGTTCCGCATCACCTAAGGTTACAATTACCTTGGGCTTTGCTCCCTTCTGATTGTAGGAAGCCTTTGCCTCACCGCCTGCAAAGCTGATTACAACCTTATCTGCCACTTTGTCATCCGCCTTGATGCTAAAGGTTTTCTTTACCGTACCGGTATAGCCGCCGCATCCGGTAAGAATAATGGTTCCCTTGCCCACGTTGACATTCTTGGTATAGGTCACCTCATAATCCACATCAGGACGCAGTTTGGTCGTACCGATTGTCAGTTCTACCTGGGGACAAATCTCCCCACCGGTGAAGGTTGCCGTTTGGTTATACGCCACTTTTGCCTTCTTAAGTGCAGTACCCTTGATGGTAAAGGTCTTCTTTACACTACCGGCAACATAAATACCCTCTGTATTTTTAAGTCCTGTGATAATCAGGGTTGCCTTACCTGCTCTGTCATGGTTCAGATAGCTGATGGTGTAATCCTTGCCAAGCTCCAGGGTTTTTCCTTTATAAGTCACCTTAGGAGTGGGTGTGGCAGGCATACCCTCCTTGTATTCGCAAGACTTGATCTTGGCTACCTTGAGTTTAGAGGCCGCAATCTGATTTTCTCCCAAGATAATCATGGTTGCAGCGATGCTGCCCTGATAATTGCCCTTACCCTTAATTAGGATATTGTAGGTACCAGGGTTCTTGTACGCACCCTCCACCTTATCCTTGTCGGGATATTCAATCTCATAATCCTTGGCAGTAAGCTTCCTGCCATCCACCATAACCGCAGGCTTCACAGTCTGTATTTTTCCGGTATCGTTAGCAAACATCTCCGACACCGTGGTATTGGTCTCTGTCAGCTTCTTTGCAAGGATATTAAACTCCACTGTAGCAGAGGAAGCATAGTTTCCCTTACCCTTTACGATGATGGTAGGAGCCTTATTTGAATCAGTGGTTGCCGCATTGATATTATTTTTGTAAGATACAGTGTAGTCTTTACCTGCAACCAACAGCTTGTCGCCATAAATGACGGTTATGTCAGGTTTAATCGTCTTTCCTGTATATACCTGATCTCTTACAAAGAATATCTGAAATTCTCCAATGGTTTCTCCATAGAGGACATCCTCGCCGTCATCGGTTCCGGGCCTGTCGTCTTCGCCATCTCCCGTTCCGGGCTTATCCTCTCCGTCTCCGGTTCCGGGTTCAGCAGGCTTATCATTGCCGTCTCCGGTTCCCGGCTTATCGTCTCCATCGGTGGTATCCGTATCATCATCTTCTCCACCTGTGTCCTTTTTGAGAGTCAAGGTAATGGATTCCTCTATACCCATGAGCAGCTTGGTGTACTCCGTTCCCTCGCTGTCCACAAACACATTCGGCAATGGTACTTCGTTGTCTAAGCACGTGGGTGTTTTTAGAAGCTCCAACGAGGTACATCCTGTCAGCAAATCGATTACCTCGTCTTCTCCTCCCAAATCACAGCCATACAAATCCCAACCACTCAAATCCAAATACTTGAGACTGCTACAATTCTCGAACATTCCTGCCACGGAATTTACATCCTTGGTATCAAAACTGCTTACATCCAATTTGGTCAGGCTGCTACAGTTCGCAAACATAGAACTCATGGAATCTATCCGTGTTGTGTTAAAATTACTTAAATCTAAGTTCCGCAGGCTGCTACAGTTTTTAAACATGGAGTTCATATACTCCACCCTGCTGGTATCAAAACTGCTTACATCTACTTCCTTTAAGTTGCTACAGCCCTCGAACATATAGCTCATGCCTGTGACCTGACTGGTGTTAAGATCACTTAAATCCAAACGCTCCAGACTGCTACAGCCCCTGAACATCTCACTCATAATCCAGACCTGACTGGTATCAAATTCACTGAAATCTACACTGGTCAGATTCTCCAGTCCCTTAAACCATTCTGAGGTATGCTCCACTCCGGTTGCCGTAACTTTGGCACTAGTGATGTCTTCATCATAATAGGTCCACATGCTGCCTGCATCACCCGAAGATATGCTGCCTCCCGAATAATAATACTCACCGGATATCGTCAACAGACCATTCTTGTCAACTACCCAGTCCATGCCACAGCAGACACCTGCTGCCACGATATCCTGTGCCTTGCTCAACACAATGGATTCGGTTCTGTTTAAAGGGAGATTGGAATATTCAGTGCCTGTACTGTCTGCAAAAATACAAGGTAAAAATACATCTATGCACAGGTTTTGGGGCGTATGGATGGTCTCCATCCTTGCACAGCCCGCAAACATATCCGTTGCATCCTCCACTTCCCACATATCAAAATTACTCAAATCTAAACTGCGCAAACTATTACAGTCAGCAAACATGAAACTCATATTATCTACCAAACCGGTGTCAAAACTGCTCACATCCAGACTGGTCAGGCTCTCACAGTTATAGAACATTTTGTACATACTGTTCACATTACCGGTGTTAAAGCCCCTTACCTCCAAAGCAGTCAACTTCTCACAGCCCGCAAACATGCCATTCATGTTATAGACCTGACTGGTATCAAAACTGCTTACATCCAGATTGGTCAGATTTTTACAGTTATAAAAAATTTGATACATCCTATCTATTTGACTTGTATCAAAGCTGCTTACATCCAGACTGGTCAGGCTCTCACAATTGTAGAACATCTGATACATCTCTGTAACCTGACTGGTGTTAAAGCTACTTAAATCCAAACCAGTCAGGCTCTCACAATTGTAAAACATCTGATACATATCAGTTACCTGACTGGTATCAAAGCCGCTTATATCCAAATACTTCAGACTTCTGCAATTATAAAACATACTATTCATATTGCTGACCGAAGCAGTGTTAAATTTACTCAAATCCAGGCTGACCAAGCTTCTACAGTCACCAAACATAGCTATCATATTCTCAACCTGACTGGTATCAAATTCACTGAAATCCACGCTTTGCAGATAATACATCCCTTCAAACCATGAGCCGGTACTTTTCACTCCGGTTGCCGTTACCTTGGCACTTATGATATTTTCATCATAGCTATGCCATGAACGTCCCTGATAAGAGGAATCATATTCTCCCGAAACAGTCAATGCACCTTCATTGCTGATACGCCAATCCATTCCGCGATAAATACCTGCTGCCAACACGCTTTTATCCCTGTAAAGCAAAACAGACTCCGCTGTATTAAGGGGCAGCATTGTGTACTCCGTACCTGCAGCATCCTTAAAAACAGTGCCTAACTGCACATCCACAATCAGATTGGCAGGTGCTTTAATCTGCTCAAGCTTCACACAACCATTCAACATATCAGTTGTGTCCTCCACCTTACTCATGTCAAAGTTGCTCAAATCCAGAGCAGTCAGACTCTTACAGCCTGCAAACATGCTATACATGTTGCAAACCTGACTGGTGTCAAAATTGCTTAAATCCAAGCTTGTCAGTTTTAGACATCTGTTAAACATCCACCCCATATTCGTAACCTGACTGGTATCAAATTCACTGAAATCCACACTTTGCAAATACCCCAGATTACTAAACCAGCCTTCGGTACTTTGCACTCCGGTTGCCGTTACCTTGGCACTGGTAATTCTGGTGTCACCAAATTTGCCTGTATAGTAGTAGTCACTCCACTGCTCGCCTCGATTGGTCGCATCATATTCCCCCGAAATAAGCAGTTCACCGCTCACATTAATCTGCCAATCCATTCCATAATATCTGCCATTATCAAGAATGGTTTCGTCCTTACTTAACGCAAGAGATTCCTCTGTATTTAAGGGTAAAAACGAATACTGTGTTCCCTGTGTATCTACAAATATATGAGGCAATTCTACGTCAAGGGTTAAACTCTTAGGCGTATTGATTGTCTCAAGCTTGTTACAGCCATACAGCATATTCTCTGCATCTGTTACCTGACTCATGTCAAAACTGCTCAAATTCAGACTTTCCAAACCTTGACAATAGTAAAACAGGTAACCCATATCCGTAACCTGATCAGTATTGAAGCTGCTTAAATCCAAGCTTGTCAGACCACTACAGCTCTGAAACATGGAGCGCATATCAGTAACCTGACTGGTATTAAAGTTGCTAAGGTTCAGTTCCTCTAACCCATTACAGGATTCAAACATGCAATTCATATTGGTAACCTGACTGGTGTTAAAATTACTTACATCAAGGCTTTCCAAACTCTGACAATAATGAAACATGAAACACATATTCGTAACCTGACTGGTGTCAAAATTGCTTACATCCAGATCGGTTAAACCGCTACAGCCCTGAAACATGTAACTCATATCCGTTACCTGATCGGTATCAAAGCCGCTTACATCCAGACTGGTCAGACTCCTACACCCATGAAACATATAGCTCATATTAGTAACCAATCCGGTATCAAAATTGCTTACATCCAGATCGGTTAAACCGCTACAACCCTGGAACATACCACTCATATCGGTAACCTGACTGGTATCAAATTCACTAAGATCTATACTCTGAAGACTGCTTAAGTCTTTAAACCATTCTCGGGTACTTTCTACCCCTGTAGCCGTAACCTTAGCACTCCTAATACCATAGCTACAGTAGAAATCACGCCATTTATTACCCTCATTGGAAGCATCGTACACTCCGGAAATAGTCAATGCACCATCATCTTGGATTTGCCACTTCATTCCATAATACCTACCCACTGCCGCAACCGTTTCATCCTTCTTTAGCTCTATGGATTCCGTAGTATTTTTCGGCAAAGTGGAATACTGTACTCCTGCAGCATCCACATACATATAAGGTAAATCTATATCATTGTTCCCATTCTTGGGCGTTTGAATTGTCACAAGTCCGCTACAGCCTGATAACATCTCTGTTGTAACGGTATCCTGACTAATGGTAAAACTGCTTAAATCCAGACTGGTCAAACCCGCACTGTCAAGAAAACTGTCACAGTTACTAAACATGCGGCTCATATCCGTAACCCGACTGGTATCAAATCCACTCAAATCCAAGTTACCTAAACTGTGACAACTCGAAAACATATTGCTCATATCTGTGACCTGACTAGTATCAAATCCACTTAAATCCAAGTTGCTCAAATTGCGGCATCCCGAAAACATGCCATTCATATCTGTGACCTGACTGGTATTAAAGCTACTTACATTCACACTCGTCAGATTCTCCATTCCAGAAAACCAATGGTTGGTGCTCTTTACCCCTGTTGCTGTAACCTTTGCACTGGTCACCTCTTTCATATAGCTACTCCAAAAACTGCCATATGCAGATTCATCATATACTCCTGAAATAGTCAGCACACCATCATTATCAATTTGCCAATCCATTCCATAATATTTACCAATGGCAATAAAGCTTTCATCCTTCTTTAACTCAATGGATTCCGCAGTATTTTTCGGCAAAAGGGAATACTGTACTCCTGTCGAATCTATATACATGCACGGCAATTGTATGTCACTATTAAGATTCTTGGGAGCATAAATTGTCTCAAGTCCGCTACAGCCGGATAACATGCTGGACGTTGTTGTTTCTTGGTTAATAGTAAAGCCACTTAAATCCAGACTGGTCAAACCACTACAGCCACTAAACATGCCGCTCATATTTGTAACCTGACTAGTATCAAAGCTACTTACATCCAAATCAGTCAAATCGCTACAACCCTCAAACATATTACACATATCCGTAACCTGACTGGTATCAAAACTGCTCAAATCCAGATTACCCAAATTGCGACAAGCCCAAAACATACCTCGCATGTCCGTAACCTGACTCGTATTAAATCCACTCAAATCCAAGTTACCCAAATTGTAGCATAAAGTAAACATGTAGCTCATATCCGTAACCTGACTGGTATTAAACTCACTTAAATCCACACTTGTCAGATTCTCCATATCATAAAACCACCAATGGGTACTCTTTACCCCGGTTGCAGTGACCTTTGCGCTGGTCACCACATCCTGATAGTCACTCCATGAAGTGCCCACAGCAGAGTTGTCATACACTCCTGAAATGGTCAACACACCATCACCACTGATTACCCAATCCATACCATAATAGGTGCCGGAGGCTAGTATACTGTCTTCCCCTCCATCATTGGTACTATTCTCATCACTGTTAACCGTTTCAACAACACTAACAATCTCTTGAGGACTTATTTCCATCCCGCCCTCCATACCAGTTTCTGATGTTTCAGCCAACACCTGCATACTCGTACTTTCAAACAGTAACGCCATACACAGCAGCCAGGCTAAAACACGTCTGGTATTATTCCTTCGTTTTCCTCGTGCATTCATACAAACGCCTCCTTCTCTTTTTAGTACTGATAAAACTATTATATAATAAGTACACCTTTGCTCAAACTGACAAAAATGTCTTTAATTCGTCTATTTATACCCTTGTTTACCGAAAGCTCCTAACAAAAAATCCGAAGCATAAGTGAATGCCTCGGATTTTATCAAAAAAAATTGAGGGACGCCTAAGCGTCCCCCACTCTACCGGAATAACCGACTTAGAAGTTGTTGTTCTTCTGATTATTCTGGTTGTTCTTATTCTGATTGTTGTTCTGGCTGTTATTCTGATTATTGTTCTGGTTGTTATTCTGATTATTGTTCTGGCTGTTCTTGCAGCTCTGATTGTTATCAGAATAGCTGTTGTTGTACTTGTTGTTATCGTTGTTCTGATTATTGTTGGACATATTTAATCCCTCCTGATTGTTTTTAGTTACAGGAGTAGTATGCCGTAATACAACGCAAATTATCCGTTTTTTATTTGGAATTTTAATCCAATAAAGATTGCTCCATTAATTCAACCAGTCCCGGAAAAGCTTTACCAGAAAAACCACTGCGGCTATTACAATAATAATCGGTGCCAAAAAGGACAGTACAGAAAATACCACACTGAGCAAAAGAAAAACCACAAGACAGACAATAATTGCAACTAACCAACCGGACATGCGAACATGCTTCTGCATAGTCTGACCGGAAGTCTCCTGATAATTATTGTAAGTTCCCTGCGTATTGCCTTGATAGCTCCCGCCCTGATAGCTCTCCCTTTGATAACTGCCGGAGGAGCTTCGCACATTTCCATTATCACTCATAGGCTGTGTTGTTTCAATAATCGTGCGGGCAATCAGTCGGGGATCCCCCAATGCACTCATAACCTCCGCTTCGCTCTTACCACTACTTATCTGCGAATTGATATAATCCTGATAATAACTAATCGTATCCTCAACCTGATTGGCCGGAATACGCCCATTTAAGGCCGCTCTAAGTCGGTCTATAAATTCATGTCTGTTCATTATAACTGATCCATTCCTTCCCCCGCTGTGAGCCTTCTGACATAGGCTGCCGGGTTCTTCTGCATCTGCTGCATTGTAAAGAATGCGTTTAACACCATGGTTTCCTTATTGCACATCTCCGTGTTCTTGCCGATTTCCCGCACCAGATTGTAGCGGTTCATCTGCCACACATAAAGATCTGTCAACGCGTATCCTTCACATTTTAACTCATCCAAAAAGCTGTGATGGTCCAGATAATACATAAATTCCTTCAAAAGTGAGGAGTCTGCCAAAATTCCTGCCCACAAAGTATTTAACCAGTCAACATCCTTGCCGGTATATTCTCCCAGCTCCATCAGGCCTTCATAAGCCCTGATTCGCCTTGCATCATAAACAATTCCGCTCATGTTCAGTTTCTCCCACTGATTTTCATTTTATCACTTGTAGCCATGTCAGTAAATAATATATGGAAAAAGGTTTTATAAATTTTTTATAAAAAAGCCTTCCCGGTCATATATTTCAAAATATGAAAAAACCTCGCAAACCATTAAGTTTACGAGGTTCTAATACGTGCGTTAGAAGATTCGAACTCCCGACCTTTTGGTCCGTAGCCAAACGCTCTATCCAGCTGAGCTAAACGCACATTTGTAACAGTATTACCTGCAACAGATTATATTTTACCTTGTCTCATTCAAAATGTCAATAGTTTTTATAAAAAAAATCTCATAAAAAACAGTATGGTTTTTATATATTTTGTGATATACTAGTATGACGATGGTTTTTACCAATATTATGCAAACTGTAGGAAACATTCTAAGGAGGAAGTCAAATGTTGGAACTGCAAAATCTCTCCTTTCAGGTGGACGATGGTACCGCCCAAAGCAAAGAGATTATCAAAAACATCAACCTGACTCTGAAAGATCATACTTTCACAGCCATCACCGGACCCAATGGTGGCGGCAAATCCACTCTGGCTAAGTTGATTATGGGAATCGAACGCCCTACCTCCGGACGTATTGTGTGGAACGGCACTGACATTACGGATATGAACATTACCGAACGTGCCAACTTGGGTATCAGCTTTGCTTTTCAGCAGCCTGTACGCTTTAAAGGCATCAAAGTAAAGGACTTGCTTGCCCTGTCCGCAGGTGGCGCAGAGAAGCTGAGTACAGCCGGTGCCTGCGACTACTTATCCAAGGTAGGACTGTGTGCTCGCGATTATATCAATCGTGACGTGGATGGCAGTCTATCTGGCGGTGAGTTAAAACGTATAGAGATTGCCACGATTATCGCCCGCAATACCCCTCTGTCCGTTTTTGACGAACCGGAGGCTGGCATAGACCTGTGGAGCTTTAACAATTTAATTAAGGTATTTGAAGAATTGCATGAAACCAGTGACAACTCTCTCATCATTATCTCCCATCAGGAGCGTATTTTAAATATTGCAGATGAAATTGTTGTTATTGCAAACGGCGTAATCAAGGCTCAGGGAACCAAAAACGAAATTCTGCCTGAACTCTTAAACGGTACCGGTAGCTGCAAATTTTATCAATAATCAATCAGAATAGAGGAAATTATGGACGAAATACAGAGAACATTACTAGAACAGGTGGCCGACCTGCATGAAGTTCCTGCCGGTGCCTACAATATTCGTGCCAACGGAACTAGCGCAGGACGCAACACCACCGCCAATATCGATATTGTTACCAAAGGTGATAAGGAAGGGATTGACATTGTCATTAAACCCGGCACCAAGAAAGAAAGTGTACACATCCCTGTTGTATTAAGCCAGAGTGGACTCACCGAGATGGTCTACAACGATTTTCATGTAGGTGATGACTGTGACGTGACGATTGTTGCAGGCTGCGGTATCCACAACAGCGGTGACGACGCAAGCCGACACGACGGTATCCACACCTTTTACATCGGCCGAAACAGCCATGTAAAATATGTAGAAAAGCATTACGGCAGCGGCGATGGCAAGGGCGAACGCATTATGAATCCCCAGACGGTAGTAAAGTTGGGAAAAAACAGCTTTCTGGAGATGGAAACCGTACAAATCCGCGGTGTGGATTCCACCAAGCGTATTACTGATGCAACCTTGGAGGATGGTGCAAAACTGGTGATTACAGAACGCCTTATGACTCATGGCACCCAGTTTGCAGAATCTTCCTTTAATGTAGATTTGAACGGTGCGGACTCCAGTGCTAATCTGATTTCCAGAGCTGTTGCCAAGGAGGATTCCAAACAGATTTTTCTGGCAAAAATAAATGGAAATAACCGTTGTGCCGGTCACTCCGAGTGTGACGCCATCATTATGGACAATGCCAAAATAAGTGCCATCCCTGAGATTACTGCCAATCATCTGGATGCCGCCCTGATACATGAAGCCGCTATCGGCAAAATTGCCGGCGACCAGATTATTAAATTGATGACCTTGGGACTTACCGAAGCTGAGGCTGAGGCTCAAATAGTAAACGGATTCCTGAAATAACAGGAATCCGTTCTTTTTCACACAAATTTCTTATAAAATACGCTCTAACGCATCCAGAATCTCTGCCTCATTAAAAGGCTTCATGATAAACTCGCTGGCACCTCTCTTAATGGATTCAAGCATCTTCTCCTTTTGGCCTGCTGCAGTAAGCATTAGGACTTTTGCATCAGGATTATCCTTTTTAATCAGGCTCAGACACTCTACACCATCCATAACCGGCATGGTAATGTCCATAGTCACTATCTGAGGTTTCAACTCCTTGTACATGAGATATCCTTCTTCACCATTGGTCGCCTCGCCAATCACAGTATGACCGTTACGCACCAAAATCTCACGCAAAACCTTTCTGGATGTTCTTGAATCATCTACAATCATTATATTTGCCATAGTCAGTTCCCCTCCTACTTCATCTTACCAATCGCAAAATACAAGCCAAGATTACCGATAAAAATAGGTATCCTGCAAACCTCTGAAACATTATCCACACTTGTATATTCAGGTGGCATAAGCTCCATGAATTTGCCCTGACGACTAAGTTCGGAGACATACATGCCATTTGCACAGTTTAGCAACTCTCCTGCTGCGTCTAAAGCGTCCATATCAAGTCTGGAGAAAGCTTCCTGACCAAAAATACTACAAAGCTTTAAAAGTGCCCCATTTCGCTCTGCAAGACAATCTACTATACCATCGGAACCTTCCAGTCTCTGTAACGCAACTCCCTCTGCGGGGAAATCATCAACCATGGCTGCCCTGCCAATGTACGCATGACGATCTACCAATCTGATGATTGTGCGTACCACCGTTCCGATTGCCTCACAATAATCCTGTGCCTCTTCCGGTAATAAAAGCGGAAGGATTCTATCTACCTCATCACTCTTAATATCCTCTAAATCGGAATTGCTGTAATTATAGACTTTTTTAAAGTCATCCAGCATCCAATCCATGTCTTCCATTGCAATATAATCTGCATCAACAAGATTCTGTACAAACATCAGATACGCATTACCTTGCTTTTTCAGAAGCTTCTCTACCTGCTCCTCATTGAGATAACCTTCCTCGATTGCAATATCTCCAAAACGCATATCCTTAACCGCCTGCAAAAGATTGACCTCTTCTGCCTGTCTAGTGGTCATCATTCCTTCTGACACCGCAATCAGTCCCAACTTTACACGTACTGAATCCTGCTTGGCAATTACTTCACATAACTGGTCTTTGGTAATTTTACCTGTCTCTACCAAATAGTTACCTAATATGTACTCTACCATATATGCAGCCCCCATTTCCGAAATATTTTACATCCAATATCTACTTTCTAGTATATCTTTTACCAAAATACATGTCAAGGAAATTGTCGTAAAATAAGTGTTTTTGTATATACAAGACAGAATATAATTCTTTCCGTAGCCGAAAAAAAGAGATTACAGACTTATCTGTAATCCCTTTGAATAAAAAATGGGGCCTATAGGGCTCGAACCTATGACCCTCTGCTTGTAAGGCAGATGCTCTCCCAGCTGAGCTAAGACCCCATTTGACATTGAACAATCGTCCAACATCGGACGACCCAGAAGGGACTCGAACCCTCGACCTCCGCCGTGACAGGGCGGCGCTCTAACCAACTGAGCCACTGGGCCATATAAAACTGTAATTTTGTAAGAAAATGGACCTTCGGGGACTCGAACCCAGGACCGACCGGTTATGAGCCGGTTGCTCTAACCAACTGAGCTAAAGGTCCGCAAACCCTTTCGGGTCTAATGACTCCAACGGGAATCGAACCCGTGTTACCGCCGTGAAAGGGCGATGTCTTAACCGCTTGACCATGGAGCCGTTTCTTTTCGCCTTATCGCAGCTAAGATACACTAAAGCTGTATCATCCTTGACAAAAGAATTCATCTGCTAAGATGGATTCTTTCAGAGAGTTAAAGTCCTCAGACTTTAATTCTCTTGTGCTCCCCGAGTAGGGCTCGAACCTACAACAACTCGGTTAACAGCCGAGTGCTCTACCATTGAGCTATCGAGGAAAGTAGATTGGGAATACAAAAATATCCCGAAGAGAT
>JAZQMG010000016.1:0-19417 GCA_045543175.1 Acetatifactor sp.
GCCAAGCGGGCTTAGGAAGACAACATCATTTTTCAACTCCTTGGCTCACAGAACGACATGGCTACGATCCGACTTAGCCCTATGTACCGCTGCGTTTTTCTCGGAGCGGAAGCATTCCCATGTAGGATAGATAGCTCCTCAATCGATGCCCAATCCCCCATCCCCGAACATAGAAAATGCCCCGCCGGCTGTATCAGGCCTTCGGGACACCTCTTTGCCGCAGTCTGCATCTACGGCATGAATGGAGTTTTTCATGATTTCTTATTAGTTAGTCTCGACTAACTTAATCCAACTATACCATATCCTTCCTTATAAATCAACAGGCTTGTTGAAAACTATTCTCAACAAGCCCATTTTTATTGTGCATCTCTGTTAATAAATTCCGGTGAAGTCTTAGAATACACAAATTTCTGCGCCTGATAAAGGCTCACATAACCGGACAGCACATTGCAGAACGCAACCACAATTGCAAAGGGCAACAGGTTCGCACTGCCAAAAATCTCAATCGCCAAAATCATACTGGTAATGGGAGAGTTAATCACACAGCAAAACAATCCCACCATTCCCAATGCCGCCGCCAAATGAGGGTCAATGCCAATAAATCCGCCCACCGTATAACCAAGCGTAGCTCCGATAAAAAATGTCGGCACAATTTCACCGCCCTTAAATCCGCAACCGATGGTAATTGCTGTGAACAGAGCCTTTAGCGCAAAATCATAGGGTCTTACCTGACCATAGATTGCATTGTCCACCACATTCATGCCCGCTCCCAGATAATCCGTGCCGAATAAAACCACCAAAATCAAAAGAATAGCCGACCCGGCCCACACCCTCATATAAGGACTGCTGAACCTTTTTTCAAACAATCTGTGTGTCATATGCATTAAAGTTACAAAGGCTATGGACACCGCTGCAACACAGACCGACAACACCAAAAGAGATACAAAACTATGTGCATCAATTGTCATTACTGTATCCAGATTGTAGGTCACGCTGTGGCATCCCAGTACCTGCGCTGTAAAAAAAGCAACCAAGCCACTGCACAGACAGGGAACCAGTGCCGCATAATAGAAAGTTCCCACACTGACAACCTCCATGGAGAAAATGGTTGCCGTAAGAGGCGTTCCAAAAAGTGCTGAGAAAACCGCCGTCATACCACACATGACCAGTAATGACATCTCCTTTTTATCCACCTTCATCAGTCGTCCCAGCGCCGTTGCTAAAGAACCGCCAATCTGCAAAGCTGCACCTTCCCGTCCGCTGGAACCACCCACAAAATGAGTGATAACCGTTGCCAGAAAGATAGCCGGTGCCAACATTCGTGACACCCTTTCCTGCTGCCGCACAGAGCGGATGATGGTATTAGTTCCCGGCTGATTATGCAGCCCTACAAAGCGATACAAAAACACAATCAGCATACCGCCAACAGGCATCAGACCGATAAGCCATCCATGCCCTTCTCTAATCTCAGTTACATAATCAATGGCGTGGTGAAATATTGCTCCCACTATGCCACAGATACTTCCCAATACCAGTGATATCAGAATCCATTTCACTCCGTATTTGATATTGTCTTTAAATTCATATACATTTTCTCTTACAAATTCGCGCATCAGATTAATCCTTGAATCAAAATTACCAGAATCAGTATGGGTAACACAAACTGAAAATACGGCTTAAGCAACCTTGACATCTTAAGCCCCTTTCCGGTATTGACCTCCTCCAAATACTTATCAAAGCCCCATCCCCATCTGGTAACACAGAACAACAAATACACCAAAGAGCCCAGAGGCAAAAGCAGATTACTTACAATAAAGTCCTCACTGTCCAAAATATCCATTCCCTTAATCAGACGCACATCACTCCAGATATTGTAGCCCAGAACACATGGCATACTTGCCACAAGAATAAATAATCCGTTGATTGCCACGGCCCTCTTACGACTCCACCCGAAATTGTCAATGCAGGTCGCCAACAGATTCTCAAACACCGCAATTACTGTAGTAAAGCTTGCAAAGGTCATGAACAGGAAGAATAACGCACCCCAAAGACGTCCGCCTGCCATACCTACAAATACCTTGGGCAAAGTAATAAAAATCAGCGAAGGACCTGCATCCGGCTGTACACCAAAGCTGAAACATGCCGGAAAAATAATCATACCGGACATCAATGCCACAAAGGTATCCAACACGCAGATACGGACAGACTCCCCTGTAAGGGTATTTTCCTTAGACATATAACTTCCAAAAATCTCCATGGCACCAATACCAAGGCTCAAGGTAAAGAAGGACTGGTTCATGGCTGCCGTAATGACAGACCCAAATCCCTGTTCAGCCACCTTGCCAAAATCCGGCAACAGATAAAATTTCACACCTGCACCGGCACCGTCCAAGGTACAACTGTGCACTGCCAACACCACAATCAGCCCCAGAAGCCCAATCATCATAATCTTAGAAATTCTCTCAAGACCGTTTTTCAAGCCAAAGCTGCACACAATAAAACCTGCAAGCACAATCAATACCATCCACAGAGTCATTTCCTTGGGGTTGGCAAGCATGGCACCAAACACACCATCCATACCATCTGCCGTAACACCTTCCAAGCTACCGCTCACAAATTTCACGAAATATCCCAACATCCATCCGGCAACTGTGGTGTAATACATCATTAACAAATAACAGCCAATGACGCAAAACCATCCGTGAATATGCCACTTGCTTTCCTTGGGTTCAAGCTCCTTATAACCAAGCACCGCACTTTTGCGACTGGCTCGCCCCACTGCCAATTCCATCGTCAACACAGGTACCCCCATAATGAGCAGAAACAAAAGATAAAACAATACAAATACACCGCCGCCGTTAGCACCTGCCACATAGGGAAATTTCCATACATTACCAATACCGATTGCACATCCGGCACTCACCAGAATAAATCCCAGTCTGGATTTAAAACTTTCTCGTTTCATAGGTATCCTCCGCTCTCTCTTCTTCAATAGTTCCATCTTAACAGAAACAGTCGTAAAATACTACCACAAAAAAGAACACCCCCGAAAAATTCCGAGGGTGCTCCTGACACAAAAAGGATTCTATTGACTTCTATTATTCACTTCTATTACTCGCTTGCATTTCTACAGCCACTGCAACCACCACTACAGCCGGTGGAGCCATCCTCCATACTTCCGCATGCACAACCGCCTGCGGAGCATCCGATGCACTTTACTCCACTCTTTTTCGCTTTCACAATGTATGCAATTGCGCTGCCGAGTATTACAGCAAGAATCATGAAAACAATCACATTTCCCATGCAAATTTACCTCATATACACGAAACTGATTTAAGCTGCCTTCTTTAATGCGTACTCTTTGTTCATCTTCTTTCTGGAACCCAGAACAATGGCTACCACTGCTGCAATAATTGCTGCAACTGCGATGAGACCGGGAATAAATGCGGTACCGGGCGCACCGGTTGTAACCAAAGTACCAATCTGGTATACGAAGAATGCCACTACATAACCGGTTGCAAACTGCATACCAATACCTGCTGCCAACCACTTCTTGGACTTAATCTCAGAGTTCATAGCACCCATAGCCGCGAAGCAGGGAGGGGTGAACAGATTGAAGCAAAGATAAGCCAACGCTACAACTGCAGTCATCTGGACACCGTTTACATGCATACCTGCTGCAACGGAAGCTGCTGCACCTTCAACGATTTCAAAGTCACCGTTAATCATGGTCTCACCCATAGCATACACTGCTGCCAGAGTACCAACAACCTCCTCCTTTGCAATGAATCCGGTGATAGCAGCCGCTGCCAACTGCCATGCACCAAATCCAAGAGGAAGTAAAAGTACTGCAAAAGGAGAAGCGATACTTGCAAGGATAGATTCTGCAGGATCTTCAACCATCTGGAAGCTCCAGTTAAAGGAAGCCATAATGGTAACTACTGCGTTACATACCAGAATGATGGTACCTGCCTTTACAATATAAGCCTTACCGCGATCAAGCATGGACAGCAAAGCCTTCACAAGACTGGGAGCCTTGTACTCAGGGAGTTCAATGATGAAGAAGGACTTTCTGTACTTGTAACCGGAAATAAACTTTACAATCATTGCCCAGAACAGGATAAGAAGAATACCTGCAAAATACATTACAGGAGATACCCAACTGGACTCAGGGAAGAATGCACCTGCAAACAAAGAGATTACAGGAATCTTCGCACCACAGGGAATGAAGGGAGTCAACATTGCAGTCGCTCTTCTTTCTCTCTCATCACGGATAGTACGTGCTGCCATAACGCCAGGAATTGCACAACCGGTACCGATTACAAAAGGAATTACAGACTTACCCGAAAGACCTACCCTCTTAAAAATAGGGTCAAGCACAACTGCCACTCGAGCCATGTAACCACAATCCTCCAACAATGCCAACAGGAAGTACATTACCATAACCAGAGGCAGGAAGCCTACAACCGCACCTACACCGCCGATGATACCGTCAACCAGAATGGTTGCAAGCAAAGGATGTACATTTGCCGCCTCTACCTGTCCGCCTGCCCACTCCTGAAAGGTCTCAATCCAACCTACCAGCCAGTCCGCAATCCATGTACCAACAGTGGTCTGAGAGATGTGGAATACCAGAAACATCACAACAACAAACAAGGGAATACCCACAAACTTGTTGGTAAGTACAGCATCAATCTTGTCGTTAATATTCTTATCCTTCGTCAGAACCTTACGGTTCTCAACCTCTTTTACAACCTTATTCACAAAATCAAAACGCTTTCTATCCTCTGCCTCAACAGCCGCCTTATCGGTAAGGTCAATATCAGCCTGCGTATAAGGTGCCTTCTGAGCACTGCCCTTCAAGCCTGCCGCAACTTTAACCAACTCCTCCAGGCCATTTGCGGAAGTGGATATTGTATTCACTACCGGGCAACCAAGCTTCTCAGACAGCTTTGCAGTATCAATCTTGGTTTCCTTCTTCTCGTTGATGTCGCTCTTGTTCAAAGCCACAACCACAGGAACACCAAGCTCCATAAGCTGTGTGGTAAAGAACAGGCTGCGGCTTAAGTTGGTCGCATCCACAATATTGATGATTACATCGGGGTGCTCATTCTTTACATATGTACTGGTGATGCTCTCCTCGGAAGTGAAGGGAGACATGGAATATGCACCGGGCAAATCCACTGCAATCAGTGCATCTCCGTTAGGGCAATAGTTTTTCTTAATTGGACTTTCTTTTTTGTCTACGGTAACACCTGCCCAGTTACCAACACGCTCATTTCTTCCGGTGAGCGCATTGTACATGGTGGTTTTTCCGCTGTTAGGGTTACCTGCTAGGGCAATACGCATTTTGAGACCTCCTCTTTTCGCTCAATCTGATTTAATAGAATTTTTAGCGGGTTGCGCTTTGCTAACAATAGGTAGTTAACGCTAACTCGTCATCTAAAAATATGTGGTGATTGCTCACCACAGTATCTTTTAAATTTGAATCATTTTCGCCAACTCATGGTCAAAGGTATATCTGCCATCCTTGATGGAAACTACTAATCCGGCCTTCATACGGGATACGACCGTAATAGGCTCTCCGCTGTAACACCCCAGAGAAAACAAAAACGCATCCACCTCTTCGTCCCCGGTGGCAACGTCCTTCACAATATACTCTTCTCCTACCTGTGCATCTGCCAGAGTCATGTCTGCCTCCTATCCTTCAAACCACAATTAGTCTTCACTAACCATACAGAGTTTAGCACAGCAAATTGAACGTGTCAAGAGGGTTTGGAAATATTTTCCTCCGTGAATTCCCTTATCTCTTCACATGCTTATCCTCATACATCTTTTCGTCTGCACGCTTAATGGTCTCTGCAAGATTCTCAACACCCTCTCGCATAGTTCCGCCCACCGCCAGGCGGCAGCAAAACTCCGTAATCTCTTCTGCCAACAGATTCTCCTTATCACTGCGCATTCTGGCAACAAGCTCCTCCACTCTCTCCTGCGTACCTTCTCGCATGAGCATCACAAACTCATCGCCACCCACTCTACAGCTATAAATTCCCGCTTCATCATACTTGTGAATGAATCGGGCCGCCTTCACAATAACCTCATCCCCCTTATCATGCCCATAGGTGTCATTCATTTTCTTCAGATTATCAATATCAAAATACACGACACCTACATTTGGTTCCTCCTTTAACTGCTCCAGAAGTTCCAGATAAAACCGCTTATTGTACAACTGCGTCATACTGTCATGCTGACTGTTCCACGTAGCCAGTGACAAATCCACAGTGGACTTCAATATATCATTCTCCATCTTTTTCATAGAGTCACAGAGCCGCTCCAATTCATCACCTGTATGAATAAAAATACGGCTAAGGGGAGATTCACTTTCCTCCTTCTCCATTACCTGAGCATAGTTGGCTGCCGCATAGGTCAATTGATTGATGGGCTGAATGATATTTTTATCCATAAACATAATCAGCAGCACACCAAAGCCCATAGTAATCGCTGTTACAATTCCAGTAAGCTTCATAAGGTATTCCAACTGGTCCGCTTCTATGCTCTCCGTAGAAATTCCCACAATGACATAGGCTACCGGTATATTATAGGAAGATTTAATCGGCACATAGATATCCGTATGATTCAAATATTCTATGGCGCTTATCGGCTCACAGGCAATTAACTTCTCCATGAGTTTCTCCTGTCCGGCATCAAATACACGCACATCTCCCAGAAAAGCCCCTGCCTCCGTCAAATCGGTATCAAACACATAATGCCCGCCATCCGCTTCAAAATGAACAACACTCAATTCCACAATATCCGGATTAAGGTTGCGATAATCCAACAGACGGTTCCATGTCTCGTAATATTGAGTGTCCCTCTGCCTTGTCTCCAGATATCCTGCAATCAGGTCGCCATCCATAACAAGCTGACAGGTATTGGCTACCGTTCCTGCAAGGGAATCAATATAATCTCTGTTCACCGACATATAATTGGTATAATTAAAAACAATACAACCGATATCAATAAAGAGAATAACTGTCAGAACAGCTAATGTAATTTTATATTTTAAAGATTTCTTCATATCTCGCTTCTTCCTTCAACTATACCTAATAGGTTCTTTCGTCTATGTATTGCGAAGCATTTTCATAGGTGTAAACGGCTTCCTCAGCATAATATTTCTTCTCAAGCGTCTCCCCTGCCTCCAACCTGCGAATTGCCTGTTCTACCGTGGATGCCAGAAGGGGATTACACTCCACGGAAACATGAAGCTCTCCATTTATCATTTTCTCAAAGGCCTCACCCAGTGCATCAAACGAAATGATAATGATGTCACCATTTGGTCCAAAGGTATAACCATTTTGCTCCAACGCTTTCATTGCTCCAAATGCCATGTTGTCATTTTCCGAAATAATGACATCCAGCTCCATGCCGTCTATCTGTCCGGTTAAAAGCTCCTCCATGACAGTCTGTCCTTCACCCTGAGTAAAGTTTGCACATTCCTGCGCTACGATTGTCCAGTTGTCATGCTGCTCCATTCCGGCTAAGATACTCTCCGTTCTGCCAATTGTTGCAGTGGCCCCCTCCGTTCCTTCCAGAATCACGATATTCAAATCTTCCCCGGCTCTACCCTGTTCAACCAGATACTCCTCCAACCAAAGAATTGCTTTTTCGCCCTCTGCATAAAAATCAGAACCTATCCAAGTGGTATATTCCTGCTCGTTCACTCCTACCTGCCTGTCCGCCACAATCACAGGAATCCCGGCCTCCTTCGCCTTGCCCATGGATTCCTCCCATCCGTCTTCCACAATGGGCTGCAAGACAATATAATCCACCTTTTGCTGAATTAAATCCTCCATGGCCTTCACCTGACGCTCCGGACTGGAATTACCATCAATATAAATCAGGTTGTAGCCCCGCTCCTGCGTAAACGTCTCTAAGTAATTGTCCGTATTGGCATCACGCCAGTCCGATTCCTTTCCGGTCTGAATCAAGCCAATGGTAATAAGACTGTTATCATACACAGGTGCTTCACCCCTGATTAACTTTTCATTCTCTTCTTCCGTTTTCACTGTGCAACCTGCCAAAACAATTCCCGCCAGACACAGCAGCACACTCAACATCCGTTTCATCCGCATTCTCCTGAATTTTATATGTTTTATTTTTCACAATGTATGTATAGTTCTATTTTACACTATTTTTCCTATTCTGCAATAAAAATAACTTCCTAATTATCCCAAAAGGATGTATACTATGTTAGGTATGAGCTAAATTATAATCAAAGAAAGGACTTAACTTTAATATGAAAAGAAAAGCTTTAGCAATTCTTCTGGCTGTAACACTCAGTTTCGGTGCATTTACCGGCTGTGGCAGTTCCGAAGAAATTGCATCCCCCAGTGTAGTTGAACAGTCAACCGAAACCGTTGAAGCATCCGCTTCCACAGAATCCCAGACCGCTTCAAGTGCAGAATCCACCGAAGCGGCTTCCTCCGAGGCCAACACTTCTTCCGAAGCAACAACATCTTCTGAGACAACCGCGTCTTCTGAAGCATCTGCATCCTCTGAGGCATCGACAGCTTCTGCAACTGCATCTTCTGAGGTTGCGTCTTCCGAGACCCCTGCGGCTCCCGAGACCCCCGCTCCCTCTGAGACACCTGCTCCTCCCACGGCACCGCCTTCCTCTTATACTCCGGCGGTAATTGACCCTTCGCAGATGTACCGGAGCGAATTGACCAACGAATGGATTAGCCAAGCTATCCAGAATCAGCGTCCCGTAGCAATCATGGTAGACAATGAGAAAACTGCTCTTGACCATTACGGTCTGACTCAGGCAGATATCGTGTATGAGATGATGAACAGCACCGCCAACGACGAAGTTACCCGTCTTATGTGTATCGTAAAGGACTGGGGCAGCATTACCCGCTTCGGCAGTATCCGCAGCGTTCGCCCTACCAACTTTATGATTGCACCGGAGTACAATGCCGTTTTGATTCATGACGGTGGCCCTTTTTACATCAATGACTATCTGGCTAACCCTTGGGTAAACAACTTAAGCGGCGGTTTTGCCCGCATTGACAACGGCAAGGCTCGTGAATTTACTGAGTATGTAACCACCGGCGAGATTGCATCCCGCATGAAAGGCAGAGGTTACTCCACCGACTACAATTCTTACTATCAGGGACAGCAGTGGCAGTTCGCGGACGGTGTGAGCTTAGGCGGCTACGGAGATGTTTTCGGATGCTCCGTGGTAGATTTGCCCTTCCCTCATAATGCTTCCCAGTTGGATTATGATGCGGCAAGCAATACCTATCTTTATTCAGAATATGGCCGAGCTCATGTTGACCCCCAGAACGGCAACAAACAGCTTGCTTTTACCAACGTAATCATTCAGTGTGCAGACCTTACACAGCTTGATGCCAACGGCTACATGCAGTTCAATGTACAGAACGCAAGCGGCAGCGGCTACTACATCACCGGTGGTCAGGCAATTCCTGTTACCTGGTCCAAGGCAGGCGCAACAGAGCCCACTACATTCTATGATTCAGACGGTGCAGAAATTACCCTGAATACAGGTAAAACTTATATTGCACTGGTTGCTTCCTACAGATGGGGCGAACTGTCATTAAGATAATTTACATGATTCAAAAGAAGGTCATTGCCCGACGCCTTGCGTCTGCAATGACCTTCCTTTTACTTATATGTTTCCATGATTATAGATTACACAGGTATCTGCAATTTTATCATGAAGCCCCTGCTTGCGGCTGTCAAAGCCTGCCATGATGTACCCAATATACACAATGAACGCGGACAGATATTTTCCTACACTCTCACGAATCAGCACACTCATAAAGTTCAACTTCTGACCTTCTGAATCCACCACTCTAAGCTTCATGAGATATTTTCCAACAGTACCTGAGCAATAATAAGTCATCAATACGAAATAGCACAGAGTCAATAAATAGTAGAGAATATCAAATACCGTGAACTGAAACAAAACCGGGCGAAACAAGAACAAATCTCCCACGGAAAGCTTCAGAAACCAAATGGGTGCCTTCACAACAAGAAGCACTCCGCCGACCAACAGACTATCTATCAAAAAAGCTGCCAGTCTGCTAAAAAATCCTGCATAGACAAACTGTTCTTTATTGAGCAAAGTCTGCATAATACATCAGCCCTCCTATTCCGTCTTTTTCCATCATCTCGCTAAGCACCTCTGCATCGGACTTGGGCTGCAACTCTTCAATGGTTCCAAACAGACTCTCAAAGCTGTAATCTTCCATTTCACGCTCAAAAAGAATCACGTTTTCCCCTGCCTCCGCAAGAACCTTGTCAAAATACTCATCCTTGGTACAGATGCCATCAATCAAATCATTCTCCAAAGCCTGCTTGGCAGAATATATCCGACCATCCGCCAACTCTCTTACCTTGGACTCACTCAGGCCTCTTCCTTCCACAATAATGGATACAAACTGATCATAAGCCTCATCCACCAGACTTTGCAGAATTGCATTCTGTTCCGTGGTCATTTCCTCACCCGCAGAACCCATCGCCTTATTTCTTCCGCTGGTAATATTTACCTCTTTGATACCAAGCTTCTCATACAAGCCCTGCATATTTACAGTAGAAATGATTACACCAATGGAGCCGGTCCAACAGTTACGATTGGCATAAATCTCATCTGCTGCCATGGAAATATAATAACCGCCGGAGCAGGACTGGTCTGCAAAATAACAGTAAATCTTACGTCCGGTCTCTTTCTTGTACTCCATCAGTTTCAAATACATATCATCAGAAGCTGTCACCTCGCCACCGGGTGTGTTCATATACAACAAAATACCCTTATTGAATTCATCCTTCATCAACTGGTCGATATAATCCATGGTTCTGGGATGATTATATCCTTCCGCCTCTCCCCACATGGAGGTAGTAGGTTCACTGGCAATGGTACCCTCCACCTCTACTACAGCTATGTATTCTTCAAGAGGAGTTACCTCTGTTCCATCCCCCATAAAAGAGTCATACATGGATACACTCTCACCAGACTTACTATTGGCCCAAGTGTTGACAATGACACTGCCCACACCGGTCACAAAAAATACCGCCGCTGCAACCACAAATGCAACTAACTGTTTTGTTTTCATAAAAATTCCTCCCATATGTGCTTTAATGTACTACATCATTAAACTATATCACATATAAAAAGAAAAAACTACTGTTAATTGTGCACGATAAAGGGGATATCGTGTTACAAAGAAACAATTTCCTGCACCATCATTTTTATCTCTTTGATATTCAGATAGCACCCTGCTGCTTCATAGGTAATAATCAGGTTTTTGCCCACAAATATTCCGTTTCTACGGTATTCATCCAGCTTTATTAGATTCGTCTGACGATAGGTCTCATCATCCAACAAACCCAAATGTTCATGATAAAGCACCTCTCTTGTACTGGTTTTTAAAATAGTAAAATCCGGATATTTAATCTTGCCATTTGGAAACTGTAATTTTGCTTCATAACGATAGGGAATCCCAAGTTCATAATACATATCCGCAAGCAGTACCTCCGATTTTGATCTGACAAGTTCATCCTTCTTTGTAGAATATACTTTTTCTTCCGGGTAATAGGGATTGGTTTCATAGGACTCCTGCTCCCATTTTTTTACAAACATCTCGTCGGAAACCACTAGCGGTGTGACCATATCTTTTCTATATTTATTTAAACGATCAAATACATCTTCAAGACTTTTCTCCCCATATTTTATAAGATATTTTTCAATATCAACCAACTCCTCTCTGACTTGTTGGTAGACTTTTTGCAGATAATCCTTCTGTGCCAACCCACAAGCCAACTCTCGCTCTTTTCTTGAAAGATACCTTCCATGTGTATCCTTTGCATCCATTATCTGATAGTAACGAGGCTTCCCCCTATCGTTACTCACGCGCAGTTTTCCATGTGGAGAAACTTCCATTTCCTGCTCAATCTCTGCTTGCAATCTCTCTAAATATGCTTTTCTACTTAACATCTGATTGTATAGTAGATTCATATAAAATTACTCCTTTCCGCTTAAAATGTTATAATTTCGTCCAGAAAAAGGGCTCTATCCGTCGCCACAGACTCATAATCGGATAATTTTCTCGACTCCCGCTCTTTTTATCCTGGAATTTCACAGCGATTTCTGTTCAAAAGGACATTTCTGACATCAAACTCGGATAAGTTCGACCAATAATCCATTTCTTATCCGAGTTCTCCACCACTCTGTTACTTAAATAAAACTCTACCAAAGGTTTTTCCGGGATAAAAACTTAAAAACAGATACTTTTTATCCGAATTAGATTCTAAAAAAAATTATATAATTTTTAAAAAAGGATATTTTGTCAGATAAAATACTGAAAAAAATAGATTTTATCCTATTACCAGTACCCTGACAGACACCGGTAATAGGATATACATTAAATATGCTTAAGAATAGAATTTTGTTATCACTTACAAACCCGCATAAATACTGGCTTTTTACTTCTCTTGGCGCATCGTAGGGAACAAGAGTACATCCCTAATCGCAGGTGAATTGGTCAACAACATTACCAATCTATCAATACCATAACCGATACCGCCTGTAGGAGGCATACCAATCTCCAATGCGTTCATGAAATCTTCATCGGTAGTGTTGGCTTCCTCATCGCCTGCTGCCAGTGCAGCTTCCTGCGCCTTGAAACGCTCACGCTGGTCGATGGGGTCGTTCAGTTCAGAGTATGCGTTACACATCTCACGACCGTAGATAAACAACTCAAAACGCTCAACATAGTCGGGCTTGTCGGGCTTTCTCTTGGTCAGAGGAGAAATCTCAACGGGATGATCCATAACAAAGGTAGGCTGAATCAAATGCTCCTCAACAAACTCCTCGAAGAAGAGATTTAGGATATCGCCCTTTGCATGACGTGCCTCGTAGTGAACACCCTTCTCATCTGCAATCTTCTTAGCTGCCTCAGTGTCAGGAATCTCATCGAAATCAACACCTGCATACTTCTTAACCGCCTCAATCATGGTCAGTCTCTCAAAAGGCTTGCCCAAATCAATCATATGCTCTGCATAGGGAATCAGCGTAGTACCACAAACCTCCTGTGCAACATAGCGGAACATATTCTCGGTCAAATCCATCATTCCGTAATAATCCGTATATGCCTGATAGAGCTCCATCAAAGTAAACTCAGGGTTATGTCTGGTGTCCAGACCCTCGTTACGGAATACACGTCCAATCTCGTATACACGCTCCATGCCGCCTACAATCAGTCTCTTCAAATACAACTCCAAAGAAATACGAAGCTTTACATCCTCATCCAGTGCATTGTAATGAGTCTCGAAAGGTCTTGCCGCAGCACCGCCTGCGTTGGATACCAACATAGGAGTCTCCACCTCAAGGAAGCCCTCGCCCTCTAAGTAGCGACGAATTGCGCTGATAATCTTGGAACGCTTCACGAAGGTCTCCTTTACATCAGCATTCATAATCAAATCAGTATATCTCTGACGATAACGAATGTCAGTGTTGGTCAGACCGTGGAACTTCTCAGGCAGAACCTGCAAGCTCTTAGACAAAAGCTCTACCTTCATTGCATGGATAGACATCTCGCCGGTCTTGGTACGGAAAACCTCACCCTCGATACCTACAATATCACCCACATCAAATTTCTTGAAATCTGCATAGGACTCCTCACCCACGCTGTCTCTTGCCACATAGGACTGAATATTGCCGGGCAAATCCTGAATGTTACAGAAAGATGCCTTACCCATAACACGCTTGGACATCATACGGCCCGCAATGCGAACGGTCTTGCCCTCAAGCTCGTCAAAATTCTCCTTTATATCGGTACTGTGATGTGTCACATCATATTTGGTAATCTGGAAAGGGTCCTTGCCGGCCTCCTGCAGTGCTGCCAGTTTCTCACGACGCACCTTCAAAAGCTGATTGATATCCTGCTCCTGTGCCTGTCCCTTATTGTTCTGCTGTGTATCTGCCACGGTTACTTACTCCTTTAACTTAATTACTTCTCTGAATCTCCAAAATCTTGTATGCGAAGGTTCCTGCAGGGGTCTCTACATTCACGGTATCATTAACCTGCTTGCCCATGAGTGCCTTACCTACAGGGCTCTCGTTGGAAATCTTCCCCTTCAAGCTGTTAGCCTCGGTAGAACCTACAATCTTGTACTCAAGCTCCTCATTGAACTCAACATCAAGAATGCGAACCTTACAGCCGATATTGATGCGGTCCAAATCAACCTCATCCTCAACTACAACCTCTGCATTTTTCAGAATCTTCTCAAGCTCCTCGATACGAGCCTCGATATCTCTCTGCTCGTCCTTAGCTGCATCGTACTCAGCATTCTCGGAAAGGTCTCCCTGCTCTCTTGCCTCTTTAATCTTCTGGGCAACCTCCTGACGTCTTACAACCTTCAACTCATGCAACTCGTCCTCATATTTTCTGAGTCCTTCGTAGGTCAAAATATTTTTCTTCTCCTGCATCACTTTCTCACCTTTCTGATTGTAGTTTTGTACAAACTGTTCTATTCATTTCTCACGCCTCCGCTAATAAGGCGTTCTATCCAATATGTCCCATTTAACTATCGTATTATACCTATTTTGGGCTACAGTGTCAAGCAAACGGTAGTTTTTTCCACTGTTTTCTTAAGGAAATTAACTTGCAAGGCAATCCTCTGGCACAAATACGACGTTCCTTGTCCCCATCCGACGCCACATCCAGCCACACGCTTCCCTTGGGCGGCTCAAAGCGAGGAATATGCTTTCCCCCTGTAAAATCCAGAATATTTACAGGTTCCCTGACGGAAGAGTTCCCAATTGTCAACTGCCCGTAAGAAGTATTTGCAGGTAAAAATTGCAGTCGAATCGCCAATCCTGTCTCCTGATAAAATTCTTCTGCAAAATCCTCTATCTCTTCCTCCGCTGTCCTGTCCGGCACGACCCAGAGAAGACTTTTCATATGAGGGGCAAGTTTCCAAAACACTTCTTCCACACAGGATACCTTCCCAAACACCACAAAATGATGATTGGTCGCCTCCGGCAACAGACGATACACCCATTCCTTTTGCAGATAGTCTTCAAACTCTCTAAAGGGCAAAAGCCTGCGCACCCACAAATCCCTGCCAACCGCTTCATCATAACAAAGCTGTACGTCATCCGTGTCCTCCAGCATTGCCGCCAACTCCTGACGCAATCCTTCGACCATAAGCTTGCGCGCTCTATCCTGCATTCGTAGCTCATATCGATACTTCATCCGCTGCCCCAAGGCCACCACCGAGCGGCCAAATCTTCGGACAAAATTTTTGCTACAATTTTGCCTGTCAACTATTATCGGCACCTGTTCCTGCACCAGAAGCTTAATTACCCGATAATCCTGTAACCTATGCTCCTTGAGCGTATAACTACACCCTCCGACAGTGCTTGCTTCATTTTTCACATATCCCAAATAAATAATCGTATCCATGCTACATTATATGCACGGACATTGAATATAATCCCAACTTGCTTATTTCGCCTCGCGCCCGACTAATCCTCGTTTTTCCTGTTCCAGTCGGGATTCCTCGCCTCAGACAAGCCCTCCGGTACTAAAATATCCGCTCCACACTCTCCACCAACTGCTCCATGGTCTCCATGGTATTGATGGTCTGGCGGAATCTGGCCGAATTGGGCATGCCGACAGTATACCAGGACAAGTGCTTACGCATCTCACGAACTCCGGTATACTCCCCCTTATATTCCAACTGTAACGCCGCATGGCGCAAAATGGTCTGCTTTTTCTCTTCATTAGAAGGTGGCGGCAAAATATCCCCTGTCTTAAGATATTCCGACACCTCTCTGAATATCCAAGGATTGCCTTGAGCGGCACGACCAATCAGTATACCGTCACACCCGGTCTCCTGAAACATCTTCTCCGCCTTCAATGCACTGTCTACATCACCGTTTCCGAGAACCGGAATGGACACCGCATCCTTCACTCTTGCAATGATATCCCAATCTGCATGTCCGCTATAGTATTGCTCTCTCGTGCGCCCATGGACAGCCACTGCTGCCACACCACAGCTCTCCGCAATCCTTGCAATCTCCACTGCATTTACATGGTCTTCATCGAAGCCCTTGCGGATTTTCACTGTCACGGGCTTGGCAGAGGCTTTCACAAGGGCTGACAAAATCTCCTCCACAAGTTTGGGGTTCTTCATCAGCGCAGAACCTTCGCCATTGTTCACCACCTTGGGCACCGGACAGCCCATATTGATGTCCACAAATGCATGAGGTCTGTCCTCGATACGCTTTGCCATCTCACTGATAATTACCGGGTCGGAGCCAAAAAGCTGCAAGGATGCAAGCCCCTCATCAGGATGAATTTCCATAAGGTTGTCTGTATTTTTGTTGGTGTAATAAATGGCCTTGGCACTGACCATCTCCATGCACACAAGCCCCGCTCCCTGCTCGTGGCACAACAGACGAAAAGGCAGGTCAGAAACACCTGCCATGGGAGCCAAAATAATATTGTTGGGGAGGGTCACCCCTCCAATGGTAAGCTGAGACATATTACTACCTCTTATTTTTCTCGTAAATCACACGCAATCCCTCCAATGTAAGGGCAGGGTCATAAATCTGAATCATGTCCGTTTCCTCAGAAATCAAACGACCAAGACCGCCGGTGGCAACCACCTTCATATCCTGTAAGCCACTCTCTTCGCAGACCTTCTGAATGATATACTCGGTCTGTCCAATCTGTCCATACACCAATCCGGCCTGCATACTGGAAACTGTCTCCTGCGCCAAAATGGATTTGGGCTTGCGAATTTCTATCTCAGGAAGCTTCGCCGTGCGTAGCCACAATGCCTCAGAGCTGATGCGGATACCCGGTGCCGTGATTCCGGCAGTAAAGCATCCGTCAGCAGTAATCAAATCATAAGTAGTGGCTGTACCAAAATCAATGACCAGGACAGGACCTCCGTATTTTTCATAGGCCGCTACCGCGTCCACAATACGGTCTGCACCAATGGCTCTGGGATCTTCTGTGGTAATGCGGATGCCTGTTTTCACACCGGGACCCACAATCAGAGGCTTTACACCAAGATAGCGTGTCAACGCCCCCTGCAAAGCGTGCATTACCGTAGGTACCACACTGGCTACAACAGCCCCTTCCATTTGCTTGGCGTCTATCCCATTATTTTGCAAAATCTGGGTAATCAAAATCCCATACTCATCAGAAGTATGAGGCGTTCCGGTCATCAGACGGAAGGTTGTCTTCAAATTCTCCCCATCATACACGCCCATGGTCATATTGGTATTGCCGATATCCGCTACAAGTATCATGCTTCACCCTCCAAAAGTGCAGACACATCTTCCTTCAAAACAAACACTCTATAGTAAAGTCTCAAGGACTCAAACAGCTCCTGTCTGGTACGACGAATCTCGTTTACCAAAAGGCCGCTGGAAATCTCATCATAATAAAAATCATTCTCATCCGCATCCGTTACCATGGACAAGGTACCGTCCTCCTCAAAGACAATGGTAAATACACCGCCCACCTCTTCTGTAAAAAGAACACAAATAATGTGCAGTTCATCCTTGATAGAGTCAGGAATTGCCGCAAACTGCTCATTAAAATAATATTTTTTCTCATAGGCGTTGGCACCGCACAGTACCACACGATTATCCATCAAATCCTTATTTTCGTTCATATGCTCACTCCGTTTTATCTTGTCACTGCTTCACAGCCATCTCATATTCATACTTATTCTGCCGAAAATCAGTATCATACATATCCATAAATGCCTCTCACAGAGACCTCCCCGGCAAAGACCTCTCTACAGGTTCCGTCAGGCAGCTCCACCACCAGTTCTCCGGTTCTCGTAATCCCTCGGGCAATTCCGTTATAGGCTTCTTTAGGGTCCAACACGGTGACTTCCCTGTCCATATTGACCAAAAGACCGTTATAATCATCCAAAAGAGGAGCTAAATCACCTGCTGCCACAAATGCCTCATACAAATCCTCGAAAGCCCCCAAAACAGCTCCCAAAAGCTCACAGCGGGAAATGTTACGCTTTGCTCCCATGACAGTCTCCAAAGAAGTCGCCTTATCCTGCAATTCTCCCCAAAAGCTTTGTTCCTTCACATTGATACCCACACCGATGACCACATGGTCAATCCGATTCTGCTCCATACGCATTTCTGTGAGAATGCCGCAGACCTTCTTGCCATCTATCACAAGGTCATTAGGCCACTTAATTCCTGCCCTCTGTCCTGTAAGCTTTTGGATTCCCTGAGCTGTGGCAAGAGCCATGACCAGAGTCAGCATAGGTGCTTTATCCGGTGTAATTTCCGGTCGAAGTAACAGAGAAAAATAAAGATTCTCCCCTGCCGGGCTCTCCCAACTGCGCCCTCTGCGTCCCCGTCCTGCCGTCTGCGTGTCAGCAACGACAACTGTTCCGTGAGCAGCTCCCTTTCTGCTTAGTCTGGTGCATTCTTCATTGGTGGAATCAATGGATTCATAAACGCAAACCGGCTGGCCGGCCCATCTTGTGCAGATGCAGCCGGTCAGCTCGTCTTGTAAATTAAATGTATTCATAATCTTATTGCAGGGTTGCAGCCATCACTGCCTTGATGGTGTGCATACGGTTCTCTGCCTCCTCAAACACAACGGACTGAGCAGACTCAAATACTTCGTCCGTAACCTCCATCTCTGTGATACCGAAACGCTCACCCATCTGGGCACCAATCTTGGTCTTCAAATCATGGAATGCAGGCAGACAGTGCATGAAAATCGCATTCTCTCCGGCATTGTCCATAACTGCCTTGTTTACCTGATAAGGCATCAGCTCTCTGATACGCTCCTCCCAGATTTCGTCAGGCTCACCCATGGATACCCACACATCGGTGTAAATTACATCCGCCCCTGTCGTACCCGCCTTTACATCCTCTGTCAAAGTCACACTGCCTCCGGTCTGTGCCGCAATCTCCTTACACTGATCTACCAGTGCCTGCTCAGGAAAATACTTAGCAGTGGTACATGCAGTAAAGTGCATACCCATCTTTGCGCAGGCTACCATCAGGGAATTACCCATATTGTAGCGGGCATCACCCATGTAAGTCATCTTGATACCCTCTAAATGTCCGAAACGCTCCTTGATGGTGAGCAAATCAGCCAACATCTGGGTGGGGTGAAACTCATTGGTCAAGCCGTTCCATACAGGAACCTTGGCATATTTAGCCAGTTCTTCCACAATCTCCTGCTCAAAGCCACGGTACTCAATACCCTCGAACATACCGGACAGCACGCGCGCAGTGTCTGCAATGCTCTCCTTCTTGCCAATCTGGGAACTTGCAGGCTCCAGATAAGTGGCTCCCATGCCCAAATCATGGGCTGCAACCTCAAAAGCACAG
>JAZQMG010000017.1:0-26020 GCA_045543175.1 Acetatifactor sp.
GATGTGGATGATGCAAAACTTTCACCGGAAACTTATGCTACGAAGAAAAATGCAGTCGATTTTATGGAAAGCAATGGTATAGATAATAAAATTATTGAAGCTGTATGTAAGATTATTGAGGAAGTATCGTTTGCGGGAACCAATTCAGTTGTGCCAAGTACGATAGAAGGTAAATGCGTGCAGGATGCGGACAGGATGGATGCAATGGGGGCAATTGGAATTGCACGGGCATTTGCATATGGTGGCAGTAAAGGCAGAAAGATATATGATCCGGAAATAAAACCTCTGGTGAACATGAGTAAAGAGGAGTATCGCCAAAATCAAAATTCTACAAGCATTAATCATTTTTATGAAAAGTTGCTACTGCTAAAAGATATGATGAATACAGATGCTGCAAAGAGAATAGCTGAGCATAGACAAGCTGTTATGCAAGCCTATCTTGAGGAATTTATGGCAGAGTGGGAAGGAGAACGGTGAAATGTTAGAAGTTAAATTTTATGATACAGTGGATGATGCATTGTTGAAATTTGCGGTGATTATTTCCAAGAGTAATGGGAAGTGGGTAATGTGTAAACATAAAGAACGAGATACATATGAAGTTCCGGGTGGACATCGCGAAGAGGGAGAAGATATTTTAGATACAGCCAAAAGAGAACTTCAAGAAGAAACAGGTGCCGTTAAGTTTGACTTAGAGCCTCTATGTGTATATTCTGTAACAGGTAAGACAAGCGTAAATGAGAATGGTGAGGAATCCTTTGGCTTGCTATGTTTTGCAGAAATCATAGAATTTTCAGGTAAACTGGAAAGTGAGATAGAGATGGTTGAACTTATGGATGAATTGCCGGAAAACTGGACTTATCCATTAATACAACCGAAGTTGATTGAAGAATATAAGCGGCGCAAATGTAAGTAAGGAGGCTGAGTATGGTAACACCGAAGGATGGAAATAGGATTTCAAAGATTGATATGTACTTGAATTGTGCGGAAAACTTTGCATACAGAAGTACTTGCATTAAACGTAAATATGGAGCTGTAATCGTAAAAAATGATGTGGTAATTTCCACAGGTTATAATGGTTCACCCAGAGGTTTTGAGAATTGTTGTGATATAGGAAAGTGTCCACGCGTGGAAAAAGATATGCATCAGGGAGAGGGATATGGAATATGTCGAGCTGTTCATGCTGAGGCTAATGCACTTTTAAATTGTTCCAGAGAACAAACAATAGGAGCAGACCTGTATTTAACAGGAATTAACCCGGAGGATAATTCCATTCATAGAGCAAAACCTTGTCCGATATGTGCAAGAACTATAATACAGGCAGGAATTAACAATGTAATTATGCGACAAGGCGAAGGTGCTGATAATTATATAATTTTGCCAGCAAAGGAATTGCAGTGGGTGCTGGATGCTGATTCAATAAATAGCTGAGTATGGTGAACTCTAGAAATAAGGAGTATGTGTTAAAATGGAGCCGTTTGATATAAACAAGGTATATGCTTTAGTGGATGCCTATAAATCAGGCAGACTTGGTGGCGGAAAAATGCCGGGGGATGAGAACCCGGGGTTAGAGAGAATATAACGGTGGCTCCTGATACTCATGTGATACAAGCAAGTGAGAGGTTGGGTGTCATTTCTTCTGAAGAGGCTGACCAGGGGAATGTACAGGACATTGTAGCAAGTAGATGACAGGAAATATTGAAAGGGACTGATTTGGTTCCCATAGATATACATACACCGATGTGGTTGTGGAGCAGAGGTAAGTTTAGTGTAGAGATTTAATTAGGATGGGAGAAATTAAAATGCCGCATATTATTGTAAAACTTTGGCCGGGAAGAAATGATGAAATCAAAAGCAAACTGGCAAAAAAGATAGCAAGTTCTGTTGCAGAAGAATTGAATGTAGATATGGGAGATGTTTCGGTTGCAATAGAAGAAGTCCCGAGGGAAGAGTGGGGAGAAAAAGTATATAAGGCAGAGATTAGGGATAATACCAATATATATCATAAGCCAAATTATGAATACAAGTAAATAGAAAATGTATGTAGAAGTGAGTAGGAGTGGTTGTCATGGCTGTATCGTATAACAAACTATGGAAACTATTGGTAGATAAAAAAATGAGCAAATCAGATTTGCGAAAGAAGGCAGAAATTGCCCCAAATACAATGACAAAGTTGCGACGCGATGAAGAAGTAAGTCTTACAATCCTTAGCAAAATCTGTAAGACTTTAAGTGTAGATTTTGGGGATATTGTGGAGTATGTTCCGGATGCAGAAATATGGGATTTATATAACGAGAATAGAGAACTTCTGGGGAAAGACCATATTAGAGGCGAGCAGCTACCGGTAAACGGATATCATTTGGTAGTACATGTGTGGATTCGAAATTCCAAGGGAGAATATCTGATTTCACAGCGTTCTTCAAATAGAATGACATTTCCATTGATGTGGGAGTGTGTGGATGGTTCTGTAGTAAAAGGTGAGGATAGCCTGCAAGGGGCACTTAGAGAAGCGAAGGAAGAAGTGGGAGTAGGTTTATTACCGGAAAAAGGACAAGTTATTTTGTCTGACATAAAGAAAATAGAGTTTGGTAAAGTGGTCAATAAAATAGTTGATGTTTGGTTGTTTGAGTATGATGGAGAGGTTGATTTAGGAAATGCCACAACGGATGAAGTGGCACAGGTTGCATGGATGAATAGAAGCCAAATTAAAGAATTATTTGATGCGGATATGTTTGTAGAGACGTTGGAGTACTTCTTTACAGAAGTGGACAAGCAGTAGTTGAGGAAGCTGGTGAAACTATGAAGGAAAAAGAAAATCAAAATATAGAATGGAAATCATCTTGGAAAGATGAGTATTTAAAATGGATTTGTGGATATGCTAATGCTCAAGGTGGAACATTATACATAGGTACAGATGACGATGGTAATGTTGTGGGAATTGATAATGCTAAAGATATGTTAGAGATAATTCCAAATAAAATTACTGATACAATGGGAATTATCGTGGATGTGAATCATTTGCAAAAAGGTGAATTGGAATACTTGCAGATTGTTGTGGAAAAATATCCGTCTCTTATCAGTTTCCGTGGAAAATACTATTATCGTTCGGGGAGTACTATGCATGAAATTACCGGAAAGGAATTAGAGCGAACATTGTTAAAAACACAGGGCAGAACATGGGATGGAGTACCTCTACCAAAACTGTCAGTGGCTGATTTGAAGCAGGATGCAATACAGTTGTTTAAAGAAAAGGCAGTAAAAAGAGGTAGGCTTACAAAAGAAGAAGTAAGTGTGGAAGATGCCATTTTGATGGACAACCTGCATTTGATTGATGAAGATGGATATTTGATAAGAGCAGCTATGCTTGCATTTTATAAAGATCCCGAGAAGTGGGTAACAGGTTCTTATATTAAAATTGGCTATTTCGGAAAATCCGATTCAGATTTGGTTTATCAGGATGAGGTGCATGGACCTTTGATAGAGCAAGTGGATAAGACAGTTGATTTGGTTTATACGAAATATATGAAGGCATTAATTGACTATGAAGGAATTCAAAGAATTGAGCAGTTTATGTTCCACAAAGATGCTTTCCGTGAGATTTTGTTGAATGCCATTGTTCATAAGGATTACAGCAGTTGTAATCCGATACAGATTAGTGTATATGAGGATAAGATATACATTTGGAATGATGGTGAAATGCCTCCAAATCTGGACACTACGGACAAGCTGTTTATGAAACACTCTTCGAAACCATACAATCCAAAGTTAGCAAATGTTTTCTTTAAAAGTGGTATGATTGAGGCGTGGGGAAGAGGATTTGAGAAGATTAAAGAAGCTTGCGGATTGTATGATGGACCATTGCCGGAGTATGAGATTAATGAGGCGGGTATTATGGTTCTGTGCAAGGCTTGTGATAAGTATTTGGAGTTGTTGGGAAATGATGTTCAACATCATGTTCAAAATGAACATGATGTTGAACAAGATGTAAGGAATGCTATTATCGAATATTGTAAGAAGCCAAGAACTTCAAAAGAAATTATTGAACAGTTTGGTTTTGGAAATAGGTTATATTTGAAAAGGCATTATTTAGATAAAATGTTGGCAGATGGTCAGGTAAAAATGACCATACCTGAAAAACCGACAAGTAAGATGCAAAAGTATTATTCATAAATACATACATCCTGTTCATTATGAACAAGATGGTGAGCAGGATGTATAGTGTTTTTAAATATTAAAAGTGGAAGGGATAAGCGATGGAGGAGAATAAAAATACAGAGAATACATTTGAAAGTGATAGTTCAAAAAAGCAGAGCGAGTCAAAAAAGGCAATGAATGGGATGCAAGGAGGCATTGTTTTTGCAGTTATTTCTGGATTATGTGCACATTTTGTGTATAAATTTTATGAGTTCCCAATTGGTAAAATTATATTTTGGTTAATACTGATATTTGTCGTACTTTGTTGCTTGGTTGTTGTGAGTTGCTTTTTTGATTGGAAAACGGCAAAAAAGATAGAAAAGTTAGAAGCTGATGCACGGGAAGAAGAAAAAGAATTTTCAGAAATCGATCCAAGTAAGAGGGCATTGAGAGCTGAAAAGATGTTCAAAATGAATCAAAAAGAATTGATGAGATATTACGACATGATCTTAGCTCAAACAAAATTTCTTTCGGGACTTGGAATTATGATGATTATATTTGGAATATTGATAGTAGTAGCAAGTTTGGTTATGTATATATATACAGATGCAGATAAGACATTATTGTTAGTAGGAAATATAAGTGGAATTATTGTAGATTTTGTTGGTGCAGTTTTTATAAAAATGTATACTCAAAATGTAGAAGCTGCGGTTAGATTTCATGCCAAATTTGCAGAAAGTAATAATTTGTTGCTTGCTAATTCAATTGCTAATAAAATAGAAAATGAAGAATTGAGAGAAATGACATTATCGGAAATTGCAAAAGATATTATTATGAGTAATACCAAAGTCAGTGAGTAATTGGTAAGGTGAATGGCCCTTCTCCCAAAAAATGATACCCAAAACGTATTATACTCAAAATAATACATAGAATTACCACAAAAACAGCAGTATTTTGGCATGAAATAGAGTCAAAACAGCAGGGTTAATTCACTGGATTAGGGAGTTTGAATAATACAAATGTATCCCCCGACACTCCCCATTATCCTTAAAATACAAAAAATAGTATCTTGGGGAGCAGGAGATAAAAGAGAATAAAAGTAGATTAAATGCAGACCTTGTAGAGAGGAATCACTCTCTATGAGGTCTCTTTTTTTACACAGAAACCTTGAATTTATGGGTTTTTAGGGGGAGAAGAGATTTGATACGACCTTGAAGAGAATAGAGACTGTTGTTGGATTGCCCCTTTGAGAGAAACACGACAGAGGATAGTGTTTTTTGTGTTTTGAGGATAAAGGGGAGTGTAAAGGGACAGGAAGATGTTCATTTTTGGCGAATCATGTTTTTGGCGGTCAAGGAAACAAGGATTATGGAGAAAGGAAAGGTGGTAACTATGAGGAAGAAGAACTACAGAGGTGTGAAATTTTGAGCTTTTACCGGAAAGGAATTAGAGCGAACATTGTTAAAAACGTAAGGCAGAATATGGGATGGAGTGCCTCTGCCAAAACTGTCAGTGGCTGATTTGAAGCAGGATGCAATATCGCAGATTGCGTTAGAGTCAACAGAAATGGGACGACCATTGTATGAAAGATACGGATTTGTAAAAATGGAAGATGAAATGGAGCTGGTATAGTTTAATAGACGAAATTATTGTGCGGCATGTGTCATATAATATAAAAGACATTTAATGAATAAAGGAGAAGCCATGAGCTGTAATAAGAAAAATGGTTTGATTGGTTTGGTTTCACTATTGGTATCAGCGGTTTTGCAAGCTGCATTTTTATGCTATTTACAAAATGATTGGATTGTTTTAGCATTTATATGTATATGTGCAATTATGTTTCTTAAGTATCTAAAAAACGAGAGTAGTGTAAAGTGGCTAATTGTCCGGTTGAGTAAGAAAAAACTCAGAGTAACAGGAACGATAATTTTGATTGTTGGTTTAGTGTTTTTGCCGCAGGCTTTGGGGCAATATCGGGAGGGTGCGACAGAATTTATTGTTTATGTGATGACTTATATCTGTTGGATGGTAGGATTGCTATTGATTGATATTTCTAAAGGCCTCTCTAGTGCAACGTTTTTAAATTAACTACACCATATCACATGTCTATTTTCCCGATAGTACAGGACAAAAAGCCTCAGCGTAGCCCGCTACGCCTACGTTTTTTGCCCTGCACTTTCAGAAAAATATCCTTTGTGAATGGTGCAGATATATTAGAGAGGCTGCTTGTCCATCTTATCAAACTCGGGATTGAAATGATAAAAATTTTTGCTGTTCAAGGATTCTTTAGTCATTTCCAGAGCTTCGCCGAAACGCTGAAAGTGAACGATTTCTCTGGCGCGGAGGAATTTCAAAGGCGCGATAACATCCGGGTCGTCGATTACACGAAGCAGATTTTCATAAACAGTTCTGGCTTTCTGCTCTGCGGCAAGGTTTTCGAACAGGTCGGTAATGGCATCGCCCTTAGACTGAAATTCCAGAGACGTAAAAGGAATACCGGCGGCTGCCTGAGGCCAGATGCCTTTTGTGTGGTCGATATAGTAGGCATCAAAACCGGCTTTTTTGACATCCGCTTCTGACAAATTTCTGGTAAGCTGATACACCATCGCACAGATAATCTCCATATGGTTTAACTCTTCAGTACCGATATCGGTTAAGAGACCACCGACTTTCTTGATCGGCATGGAGTAACGCTGGGACAGATAACGCATACTGGCAGATAATTCACCATCGGGGCCACCGTACTGGCTCATAATAAGTCTGGCAATATCAGGATTGGTGTTTTTGATTTTTACAGGAAATTGAAGTCGTTTTTCATAAGCAAACATTAGATGCACGCTCCTTCCCAGGGCATAGGTCCTTCGGACCAGCCATACTGATTCTGATTAAAGGTGCCGGTTACCATAGAGGTTTGTGTCAAGGGGTAAAATTTGCCTGCAAACTCAGACAACAAAGTCAAACGTTCTTCCAGAAGTTGGTAGAATAAAGCTGTGCCTTTGGGACAGTCCGGATGCGTATCCAAATATAGTGTCAAGTCATTGATGGCAAAGCTGACAGCAGTAAGGCGGCTCATCATTTCCTCGCGGTTTTTCTGGGACATATCGGACATACTACTGCTAGTCTTACAGTCGCATTTTCCGGCAGGAGCTTTATAAAATGTCAAATTCAGGCAGGGGAATATGGTTCCTTCTGCCAATGCAGTGAGCAAGTCGTAGGGCTCACACCATTCCTGCTTCGGAACACTGGCCATGGCCAGATTTTCAGCACCGGTACAAAGATTAGATGAATCCATAAGATACCTCCTTCTCAAATGCTAAATTTTTAGTGACACAAATATTTTTTGCTAAAATTAAAAAGTTTATTATTTCATTTTATTTCCTGCATGTGAATAAAATAGTATATTGTTTAGAACGATTTCGAATTCAAAGTTAAGAAATAGGAGTATCCCAAATCAGACTATGAAGAAAGCTATTAAAAAAGTCATCATCCTAAGTTTTGCATTTTTAATCATCGCCATGTGTGGTATCCTGTTTTTAAGCATCAAATATGGCCCTGATTTTAACGTATATTTATTTCCACCCACCACGCAGAAATACGTGGAGATAGCACTAAATAAAATGGATAATGGCTTATATGCCAGTGGGGCGGTATGGGAGGAGAAAAAGGATTCAGTCCTTGAGCAGTCCTCAAATTTAAGCGACTATGCAAGCGCCCACGATTTGTTGAATGAAGCTCTGTTTGTGGCAGGTGGTAAACATTCTAGGCTCTTTTCAGCCGGTGATCAGAAAGTAGAAGCAACAGAGCAGGAGATGCCCACTGTAAGCGTGGATGAACAAGGGATTCTGTATGTAAAATTGCCGGGCTTTGTGGGAGTGGAAGGTGCACAGCAATATGCAGATACAGTAGTTACATATGTAAAGGAAAATCAGAACCGAATCAAAGGTGTTATTGTTGATTTGCAGGGTAATACAGGTGGTAACCTTGGTCCTATGCTTGCTGCATTATCGCCATTTCTTCCAGATGGTCAGCTACTTGCCTTTCGCATTAAGGACAAAGATATGCCGGTCACACTTCTCGAGGGTACTGTAACCGGAGGGGGTAGTACTGTTACGGTTGATTCAGTTAAAATAGCTAATGTTCCGGTGGCAATGTTGCAGAATGAACAGACTGCAAGTTCGGGAGAGGCTGCTTTGCTTGCCTTTCGGGGTCTCGATTACACGCAGACCTTTGGGGAAGCTTCGGCAGGCTATTGTAGCTGCAATACGGTTTTTTATCTGTACGATGGTGCGATGATGCAGCTTACGATTGGAAGTGATGTGGCGAGGACCGGTGAGGAATTCTGTGAAGAACCCATTGCACCTGATGTAGAGACTGCAAACTCACTGGAGGTAGCCCGGAAGTGGATACTGGAAAAGTACTAATTTTTTACTGGAAAATCGATACTTTAAATGTTATGATATAGATGTAAAAGTAAAATAATAAGAGCCGGATGCTAAGATGCAGAGCCACATAGGAGGGATTTATGAAACAAAAGAGGATGCATGAAACACATAGAATTAACACAGCGGTATTAATTTCCTACACGGTACTCACAGCTATACTGCTGGTTGCTTATTTGTTGGAGTTTGTAAAGGGTAGCAGAACACTGAATTATACATTGGTCTTTGCCATACTGAATCTTGGTCCGTATATAAGCTTTCTGCTTTTATATATGAAGGACAAAACGTCTTCCATGGTAAAGTATATTCTAAGCATCGGTTTTTCTGTTCTATATAGTTTTGTATTATTGACGGCGGCGGTTCCGACTACCTTTGTGTACATATTTCTTGTGTTCTTCCTGATTATTCCTTATGGAGACATGAAGCTTTGCTACATTACAGGCGGCATCGCAGTAGCTGCTAATATTGTGTCAGTAGTTATTGGATTTGTGAATGGTTCTCTCACTACAGCGGATTTGGCTATGATAGAGATTCAGGTAATTGCGGTAGCACTTGCGGCAATATTTACGGGACTGGCAACTCATGTTATCGGTCAGGTAAATGCACAGAAAATGGTGGAGTTGAACGAAGAGAAGGATAAATCAGAGTTGCTTTTATCCAATACTTTGGAGTTGTCTAAGGGTATCTCTCAGGATATTGATTCTGTTTCAGCGAGAATGGAGCGTTTGGATCAGTCTGTTTCCATTACCAAGGATTCCATGAATGAGGTTACTGTGGGCGTTACAGAGACTGCTGAGGCAATGCAGGCGCAGTTGATGCAGACAGAAGAGATTGTGGGACAGGTCAATAAGGCCAAGAAGGTGTCTAAGGATATTGCAGAGAATGTACAGCAGACAGAGGACAGCATCCTTGTTGGTAAGGAGAATGTTGATAATCTGCTTGCCTATGTCAGTCAGTCTGAAACAGCAAGTGCTTTGGTTGCTTCCCAGATGAATGAGTTGGCAGAGAACACCGAGAAGATGCATTCCATTTTGGAAATGATTAATTCTGTTACGAAACAGACCAGTATGTTGAGTCTGAATGCTTCTATTGAGGCAGCAAGAGCCGGTGAGGCAGGCAGAGGTTTCGCAGTAGTTGCAGGGGAAATTTCCAGTCTTGCCAAGCAGACCAGTGAAGCAACCGTCAGCATTGAAAAGTTGATTGACGGTATTACCGGTTCCATCGAGGATGTGTTTAGTGCCATCAATCAACTGATGGAGAGTAATAAGGAGCAGAATCAGTCTGCGGAGACAATGGCACTGAATTTCGAGAAAATTGAAGCTTGCTCCCGCAGTATTTATGAGGTAAGTTCGGAGCTTGAAAATGTAATCAGCGAGCTTGCTAAGTCCAATGAGCATATTGTGGAAAATATTAACACGGTATCTGCGGTTACAGAGGAGGTATCTGCCCACGCCAACGAAACACTCACAGAAAGTGAAGAGAATGCGTTGGTTGTAGAGGAAGTTACCAAGGTAATTATGGAGTTAAACAATAAGGCAAAGCAGTTAAACCAGTAAAAAGTTCTACATTTTACGGATGGGCTTTCCTTCATAAGAGGTATATCCAAGGGGATTTTTCCGGTAAGCAGCCGGGGAAATCCCCAGTTTTTTAGTAAACTGGCGCACAAAATAGGTATCATACTTAAAGCCGCAATTCTCGGCAATCTCATTAATCTTCATATTCGTATTCGATAGTAGTTCTTGAGAAATCTTCAAACGATAATTCAACAAATATTCCATACAGGTACAGGAAAACTGGGCCTTAAATTTCTGGTTTAGGGAGGTTCTGTTCAGACTTACAAGCTCGCACAAAAAAGGCAGGGTAATATTTTCTGCATAATGTGCGTGAATGTATTCTGCGCAAATGGAAGCCGGATTATGGCTGTCCGGAACTTCAAAAAACTTGAGTTTTCGTTGGTCACTATAGATGTCAAAAATGCAGTTGATAAGCTGACGCAGCATTCTGCGGATGCGGCAGGTCCAGAATCCGTCACTCTGGGCATAGGTTTCCGCACCAATCATCAGCATCAGTTCATTGATATGGATGTAGTTCTGGGGTGTCAGGGTGAAAATTCCATGGAAGTTCTCATGGTGTTTGGTAAACATATAAAGCTTTATCCGGTCGTACTCGTATTGGCTGTCAATCTCTATGGAGTCTTCCAGATTGTCAAAGCACAGGCACGCTTTGATATACCAAGGGTCAAAGTGAAAGGATTTGGCACTCAGATTATCGGAGTGGATAAGTTCCACGGTATCGTGCTTGGAAAGGCAGAGTACGCAGGGGGAATTGAGCAGTCGGATATGGTCGTTTATTTTGACTGTGGCATTGCCGCAGGTAAGCAGGACAACACTGCATCGGTCAGCGGCAGGAAGGTTGTCCAGTTTATCATAAAAATCAAATTCAATGGGGATGGTGCGTTCTTTGTGACGATCCTGCTGTGGCATATCAGACTCCTCCTAAAATATTGCAAAAAGTATATAAAAACCGTGCATTTATGCAATTGAATCCGGTCATTCCACTTGATACACTGTAAAAAGTATAACAAATAGAAAGGGTGGTGTCCAGTATGAAAAGACTGATTCAATATGCAAAACCATATGTTGCATATATTCTGATTGCAGCATTGGCAGGTGCAGGGTGTTCTGCTGCAAATGTGTGGATTATTGATATTTTAAAGCAGGTGATTGACTGTTCCCTGACAGGGGAAGTTTTGGCAGCTTTGCCGCTTCTTGCAATGAAGGCGGCGGCTGCCGTTATGGTAGGAATGGCAGCCAATTATCTTGTAATCGCAATGACCGGGTTGTTTGGTTCAGGGATTCTCAGGGATTTGCGGCGGGATACCCTGACACATATTATGAAGATGTCGCCGGATTTTATGGAGAGGAATAATTATGGCGATATCATCGAGCGTTTGTCCTCGGATGTTTCCGGGATTGCTTCTTATATGCAGACTTATTTTAAAGATTGTCTGTATGTTCCCATTGTAGTGGTTGTTTTTGCGGTGTATCTGATTTCTTTACATCCTCTTTTGGCAGTGGTATGTCTGGGGCCTTTGGTGATTATGGTGCCACTCAGTATCCGGCTTCTTGGTCCGGTGAAAAAGGCTCAGGCAGAGTACGTGAAGCTTTTGGGACTGACCAACAATGATATCAAGGAAGCCTTTGACGGTGCGGAGATTATCAAGTCCTACAATTTGCAGGGGCGGATGAGGGATAAGTATTTTGGGAAGCTCAAGGAGACCTTGGATATTTCTAACAAAAATGATTTAAGGCAGTACAATATTGATCCTCTTTCCGGCTTAATCAGGGAGGCTCCTACAGCAATTGCTCTGTGTGTGGGAGGGGCACTTGTGTTTGGTGGAAATGTTACTTTAGGTGTGTTGGTGGCATTTATCAGCGGCATAGAGAAAATCAATGAACCCCTAGTGGGAGCTTATCAGTTGGTGGTGCGCTCGCAGATGGCAATGGTTGCCATCAGGCGTGTATTTGAAATTCTGGATATGCCTATAGAAACGAATGAAGGGAAGAGTGCAAAGGTAAATCGTTCTCATGGAGCAGTGTTTACGCTGCGGGAGGTAGGCTTTTCCTATGAGAGAATTGAGCCGAAGGCTTTGCAAAATATCTCGTTGGAAATTCCCCAAGGTAAAAGAATTGCTCTGGTAGGACCCAGCGGTTGTGGTAAAAGTACGTTGTTAAAAATATTGTGTGGTCAATATGGGGCTTCGGAGGGAGAAGTATTGTTTTACGGCTCTAAGTATTCTGATATGAAGCTGGAGGCTATCCGTGAGGAACTGGCTTTGATTTCTCAGGATACGATTCTGTTTCCTATGTCTATTATGGACAATATCCGAATGGGAAGAGCGGAGGCAACGGAGGAGGAAATCATAAAAGCGGCTCAGATGGCCGGATGTGATGAATTTATCCGGGCTTTGCCACAGGGGTATCATACAAAGCTTGAGGAGAAGGGGAGTAATCTGTCCGGTGGTCAGAGGCAGCGACTATCCATTGCGAGAGCCATCTTGAAGGATGCGCCTGTTCTTTTGTTGGATGAACCCACCTCGGCCTTGGACAGAGAGACGGAAAAGTATGTGAACCGGACGTTATCTGAAATTGCCCACGATAAAACGGTGGTCACAGTGGCTCATCGCTTATCTACCATTGTGGATTATGATGAAATCCTGGTGTTTGACCGTGGACAAATTATAGAGCGTGGCACCCATGAGGAGCTTTGGACAGCGCAGGGAACATATTACAAAATGTATGAGGAATATAACGTGTCAGGAGGTGTAGAGGCATGAAGGAGTTAAAACGTTATCTTTCCTATATTGGAAAATACAAGTGCATATATTGGAGTATTTTGCTCATGACACTCATGACCACAGTGATGCTGACACTGCTGTATTCTTATATGAATAAGCTGATTTTTAACGCCTTGGAGTATGGGGATGAGGAATTGTTTCAGCAGGCAGAAGTTCTGTGTGTGGTATTGGTGGTGTTAAAATGTCTGGCTCCCTATCGGAGATATTTTCAGATTCGGGTTGTCCGCAAGATTGTTTTTGACATCAAGATGCAGCTTTTTCACAAGTTGATGAAGTTGGACATGACTTATTATGAAACCCATCACAGCGGTGAGGCACTCAAGACTCTCAACTGGGATGCCAATTCCCTTAAGGATTCTTATTTTTCCCATATCTTCTGGGTGTTGGGAAGGCTTACCAACGGAGTGGCATCATTGCTTGCAATGCTTCTGTACAATCCCATCTTGGCTATGGTGTCCATCAGCTTTTGTATGGTAACGGTGTACTGTTCGGTGCGGATTAATCGTCAGATGAAGCATATGGATAAAGAAATTCAAAAGAAAATAACAGGATTGACGGAGCGGTTGAGTGATATTTTGTCAGGCTTTGCTGTTCTGAAAATGTATCGTGGCTCTTCGATTGTGGTGGATGATTTTATGGAGGCCAATGAGCAGGTCACCAAAGAGGAGAATCAACGTGTCAGGAAGGCGGCTGTGTTGGAGATGGTGGCCTTTCTTCTGGGAATTCTGGCAAGCTTCGGAACTATTGCGGTAGGTGCCTTTCTGGTGTCGAGAGGGGAGATGGATTACGGCACGGTTATGGCAGTGGTTTCGCTACAGATGGGGGTCAGTGCCATGGTGCAAAGCTTTGGTTCTGCCTTGACGACCTTTACTTCTTCTCTTGTGAAAGCAGGAAGGGTGTTTGATTTTCTGGAGTTAGATTGTGAAGAACAGGAAGGGCAGGCGTGTGGAGAAGTTGCAGAATCATATCAGGGTGCGGTTATTGAGGTGGAGCATTTGACCTATGGCTATGATGAAAAACAGGCCGTGCTACAGGATTTCTCAATGGCAATTGAGCAGGAAGAAAAGGTTCTTCTGATGGGAGAGTCCGGGTGTGGTAAGAGTACCCTGTTAAAATTGCTTCTGCGTTTTAGAGAAAAGAGTTGTGGGGCCATAAGACTATATGGGCGGGATGTAAGTCAATATTCATATCAGGAGCTTCGTCATATGATTACCTATATTCCGCAGAACAGTTATTTGTTTGAAGGCACTATTCGCGAAAACATTGCCATGGGATGTACAGATATTGGCAAGATAAATGAGGAAGACATTATAAGGGCGGCGCAGTTTGCTTATGCTGATGAGTTTATAAGTAAGCTTCCTCAAGGCTATGACACCAGGGTGGAGGCCGGGGGCAGTAATCTTTCCGGCGGACAACGTCAGCGAATTGCCATAGCTCGGGCTTTCTTAAAGGATGCGCCTATTCTTCTGATGGATGAACCATCCTCTGCATTGGATGTTCATAGCGAGAGGATGGTAAATCAGGCCATGGAGAAGCTTATGAGTCAGAAGGTGGTACTCATGGTCACGCACAGAGCCAATTCTTTTGAGCAGTTCGACAGAGTAGTCAGATTATAATACCTGACGGCGGTATTCAGAGGGAGAAAGTCAATGAAAAGCTTAGAAAGAAAGATTGGAACAAGCAGAAGTCTATTGACAAAATTGACTTTCAGGCATATAATAAAACAAATGTTATATAACAAAGTTATGCGAAAGGTGTGAGGGGATGCCACCCAAAGCGAAATACACGAGGGAAGAGATTATAGAGAAGGCCTTTGAAATGGCCAGACAAAAGGGAATCGATGCTGTTGTTGCCAGAGAACTGGGCAAGGAGCTCGGAACTTCCTCCTCTCCTATTTTTACAGCTTTTAAGAACATGGAAGAACTGCATCAGGAAGTGCGCAAGGTAGCTATGAGGGAATTTGAATCCTACGTCAGCGATGCTTTGAATTATACGCCGACTTTTAAATACGTTGGCATGAAAATGATAGAGTTTGCCATGAAGGAACCCAAGCTGTTTCAATTGCTTTATATGCGGGAACATAATAACGACCAGAGTTATGCCAAGATGGTTGATGAACTTGGAGACACTGTAGCTGTTTGCATTGAAATTTTGCAGAGGGAATATTCTTTGACCAAAGAAGAAGCGGATAGCTTATTCCGTCAGGTTTGGTTGCAGACCTTTGGAATCTGCGTGTTGGTGGCAGGAAAGGTCTGTCGGCTTACGTCGGAAGAAATTTCAGAAATGTTGAGCTTGGGATTTAAAGGTACATTAATGGTGATTAAATCGGGAACTTTTCGCGTGGAGCCTGTCAATGAGGTGCAAGGCTAAAATATTATATAACGGTAAAGTACGAGCCGGACGCTGAGACGCAGAGCCAATTATCGAAAGATAGTTGTTTTGCGTCTTTTATATTTTGTAAAACAAGGTATTAGGATTATGAAGGTATTGATTATAATGGGGAGTCCAAGACTTCAAGGGAACACCGCAGAACATAAATTCCGTTTACAAAGGAGGTAGCATATGTTTACATCTATTTTTGAAGATACCATGGTAACAGGCAATTGGCAGAAGGTAGAAAAGGCGGCAGCAGAAAAATGGCCGGTACTATTTCCCTTGGGTGTGATAGAGGAGCATGGTCCTCACATACCCTTGGGGTCAGACATTTATTGGAGCTATTGCATGTGCAAGATGGTGAAAGACAAAATGCAGCAAAAGGGCTGTGAGAGTGTCATTGCACCGCCCTATTATTGGGGTGTTAATCACTGTACAGGAGGTTTTCCCGGGAGCTTTTCACTGAAACTGGAAACTGTGCAGCAGGTGCTGTTTGAGATATTTGAAAATTTACAAAATTTTGGTTTTTCGGATGTGTATTGTTTTAGCTATCATGGGGATTCGGTTCATGTGAGAGCCATTGAAGGTGCAATTAAGAACGCTAATGAAAAATTGGACATTTGCGTCAAATTGGTGTTGGAATCCATGGACTTACGGTTGTATGGATGGACGGAACAGGAAGATTTTCTCTTGGTATCCAATCCCCCTTATCCCATGGAATGGTTTGAGGAACAGGACCCTTCCGAGCAGGGACTTTATGATATTCATGCAGGAGCCTTCGAGACTGCAGTAATGAGTTATATGTGTCCTGAGCAGGTGGATTTAGAACAGGCTTGTAAGTTAAAATCAGCCTCATTGAACAAGGAAGGGCTGAAAAAGTGGCTTTTGGGTGGTGAAGCGACCAAGGAGGTTGTTCCTCTCGGATATGCAGGCAATCCGGCAGGCTATGAAATGGTAAGCAGGCATGTGGAGGAAATGCTTGCTTTGCAGAGCGAGGATATCGCAGAGAAAATTCTGCATCATTGATATATATTAATTAGCCAAATATCAATTTGCTCCCGGCCAAACTTCTGCTATTGAGTTTGGTCGGGAGACACCCCTTAAAAAGTGACTAGGGAAGAAAAAGAGCCGATTAGTCAGACTTAAAACGGCATAAAATGCCGACTAGGAAGGAAAAAGAGAGGATTAGTCGGGCAGGAAGCAGCATAAAATCCCAACTAGGAAGGAAAAAGAGAGGATTAGTCGGACTTAAAACGGCATAAAATCCCGACTAGGAAGGAAAAAGAGAGGATTAGTCGGGCAGGAAGCAGCATAAAATCCCGATTAGGAAGGAAAAAGAGAGGATTAGTCGGGCAGGAAGCAGCATAAAATCCCAACTAGGAAGGAAAAAATGAAAATTAGTCGGGTTTAAGGAGGCTAAAAATTCCGACTAGGAAAGAAAAAATGAGGATTGGTCGGGTTGAAAGTTGCAGAAAACCCCGACTAGGAAGGAATACGTAAGGATTGGTCGGATTTGATGCAGCGCAAAGCCCCGACTAAATCAGAAAAATTGTACAAAAGTCGGGATGTTGGTCATGCCGACAGCTTTGTAAATGTTGTGTTTATGAGCAAGGAGATGTGAACAAAGGAGATTCGTGATGGCTTCAAGTAAAGGATATCTGGAATTTGTTTTAGCGCAATTATCGGAACTGGAGGAAATTTCATACCGTGCAATGATGGGTGAGTACATGATTTATTACCGGGGCAAAATTGCCAAGTTATTATGTCGGTGAGACTTTTGTGAGATTGATACCGTTTAAAGACCATATTAATATTGAGGCACAAGCGGTAATTCAGCATAAGGAGGAACTGATAAGTTATAAAATTACTCCTAAAGGTATGTTGCAGATATATGTGAATCAGGATATACCGAATGAGATTTTAATACAGATATTTGCGGAAACTTTAGGCGGGAAAGAATAATGCGTAAATTTTGACTGGAAGGGAGTATATTATGCGGATAGAAACCAATTGTTTGATTATTACAGAGTTTGACATGTCCATGGCGGAAAGCGTTCACCAGAATTCCTTGGACGAGGATAACAGACGCTTTGTGCCGGATGAGGTTTTTGAAACGGTGGAGGAGGCAGCGGAAACCATAGAGTTTCTGATGGGCTGCTATGAATCCGGGGAAGGTCCTCTTGTGTATCCTGTGCTTTTACAGGATGGTACCAATATCGGATATGTGCAGTTAGTGCCCATAGAGGAAGGCTTTGAGGTGGGATACCATATTGCCAAGGCGTATACAGGCAAGGGATATGCGACGGAAGCGGTCACTGCATTTTTGTTCCAAATGAAAGCAAAAATGCAGTTGGACAAGATACTGGGTATCTGTGTTTCGGAAAACATAGCTTCCAAAAGGGTTATGGAAAAGTGTGGCTTCATCAAGGAGTATGAGGGACCGGGAACTTATCAGGGGCACAAAAGAGATATTGCAAAATATGTATTCTAGGCATCCGGCAGGTACACGGTATCCTTTTTGGCAAGGCATTGTTTGCGATACTGACTGGGAGTCAGGCCCGTCTTTTTCTTAAATTGGGCTGACAGGTATTCCCCGTGGCAATAGCCGGTTTCATGGGCAATGTCCATAATGGACATATCTGTGGTTGCAAGGAGAATCTGCACATGCCGAATTTGAATGTTGTTCAGGTAGGTGTTGTAGGGCATGCCAAGCTGTGCATGGAACTGGCGGGAGAAATAGCCTGCAGAGAAGCCTGCATGTCGAGCCGTTTCCTCCAAAGAGGGCTGTTCCTTGTAGTGATTTTCCATGTAGACAATGGCATCCATAATCTGAGGAGACAAGGGCAGTGGATGAAAGTCGGTTTCGGTGGGAAGATGCTCTTCCAAAATAGTGGTAAAAATCCGAAACAGCATTCCCTGCATGATGAATTCCCTGTAGGGTGTGTTCTTTTGGTATTCTGCCAGAATATCAAAGAACATTGTCTTAAGACGAACCTGTATTTCCTCAGAAAAATGATATACAAAAGATTGGTACAGACGGTTAAATTCCAATTGTCCCACTTCTCGAATGAAGGGTTCTACATATTCCGGTGCAAATTTAATCATGATGCGCTCGTAAGGGCCGTCAGATTCGGATATCGTGCGGTGAAATACATAGGGTGGCAGCAGTGCCACATCCCCGGCCTGATAGGAAAAGGCAGAGGAGGGGGTAATGGTTCGGCGATGTCCTTGCAGGGTGATTCCGATGTTAAAATGGTCGGTGGCCATCTGCATGGAGTTCATGTGATAGGGTTCTTTAAAATGTATGTGGGTCACAACAATTTGTTGTCCCTGGGGTAATGGTGTTGGCATGGGTAAACCTCCTTAATATTCCCAGTATGTCATAAAATCTCAAATATGGCAAGAAATACATGATGAAAACAACTGAAAATATATGTTTTTATTACTATAATAGATTTATAGGGAAAGAAATTTATAAGAAGGGGGACTTTCTATGGATGGTAATCAATGGATTCTTTGTCCGAATTGCAACAGTAAGACAAGAATACAGATACGGAAAGAGACGGAATTAAAGCATTTTCCGCTTTTTTGTCCCAAATGCAAAGAAGAAACGTTGATTAACGTGAAGGGGCAAAGGGTTTCCATAGTACAGGATTCAGAATAGAGAATTGAAAAAGAGCCAGACGCAAAGACGCAAAAATGACGCGTATAGACGCAGAGCCGATAACTTGTAAAACAGGATTTTCGGCTCTGCGTTTTGATATTAATACGGGAGGAGCTGATGTTTTGGAAGATTGTAAGCTGCAGATAGGATGTCTGCTAATTATTTTTTATATTTCTTTTGTTTATGCAGAGGAGCGAAAGCGGTTTAAGCAACACAAAAAATTTTCTTTGTTTGATATGATGCTGAGTCTGGGAACACTGGCAGTTATTTTTGACGGGACAACAGCGTATACGGTAAATCATTTAAAAGATGTGAATGAAACGGTGAATATGGTACTACATCTGTTCTTTTTGTTGGGATTGGATTCCTTCATATTTTGTCTGTTTTTGTATATGATTTCCATTACCACAGGGCTCCCCAAGAGCAAAAGCAGACGATTACTTTTGTATAGTCCGTTTGCCGTGAATGTCATTCTGGTGGTGGTGAATATACCTAAGCTTAAGTATCACGAAGGTACAATCAGCAATTATTCCATGGGTATGTCTGCCTATACCTGTTTTGTCATGGCAGGAGTTTATATTTTGCTCAGTATTGTGATTTTTCTGGGGCGGTGGCGATATATCGAGAAACACAAGAGAATGAGTATATTTACTTATTTGATGGTGCTGGCTTGTGTCACCGGTTATCAGATGGTGTTTCCGCAGGCACTTCTCAGCAGTGTCTGCGTGACGGTCATCATTTTGGGGGCTTATGTAAATCAGGAGAATCCTACGGTTTCTGAGCTTGCCCATTATCATGATGAGATGATTATGGGCTTTGCCACTCTCGTGGAAAATAAGGACGGCAGCACAGGAGGACATATCAAACGAACCACCATGTATGTGAAGCTTTTGGCACAGGAGCTTCGGCGCAGAGGCTATTACAAGGAGATTTTGACTAAGGATTACATGAAAAACCTATGTATGGCGGCACCCATGCATGATATTGGCAAGATATCTGTGCCGGATGTCATTTTACAAAAGCCCGGAAGACTTACAGAGGAAGAGTTTGAAGTAATTAAGAACCATACGGTCAGCGGTGGTAAAATTATTCAGGAGACTTTCGGGAATCTGGGAAATGAGCAATATGCGCAGATGGCTTATGAGGTCGCCAGATTCCATCATGAAAAGTGGAACGGCAACGGTTATCCGGAGGGATTAAAGCGAAAGGAAATACCTTTGGCCGCAAGGATTATGGCCATTGCGGATGTGTTTGACGCACTTTCAGAGAAGCGTTGCTACAAGGATGCAATGCCCTTGGAGAAGTGTTTTGAAATCATTCAGGAGGGAAGCGGTCAGGATTTTGACCCGGTTCTGGTGGAGGTTTTTCTGGATATCCGGGAGAAGGTAGCGGAGGTTTATTCAGAGAATAAAATACACGGATGAAGTGTACAAGTGAAAGGAGCAGGATACATATGAGTTTACTGAGAAGCAATGCAAAAGAGGCCAACATATTAGTGGCAAAGGTTATGCGGATTACATTTATTATTTTTACCCTGATTTATCTGCTGAATGTAATCGGAATTTTTACGGTGGATAAGGGGATTATGACGGTGGCTTATCTGGTCAGTGGGGCACTGCTTTGGCTGCCAACGATACTGGTTAACTGGTTAAAGCAGGATGGCTCCCATATTGCTTTTATCAATGTGATATGTGCAGCAGTGTTTGTGATGGTGCTCAGCATCACACTTACCTATCATGTGGTTGCAATTTATGTGTACCCCATCGCCATTGCCAGTCTTTATTTTTCCAAGAAGCTTAATATTATGGCTACAGGACTGACGGTTGTGGGCGTATCCATTGGACAGATTATGGCGTTCTACATGAAGACTTTGCAGGACGATAACTTCACGGAGTTTGATGATGTCATCATATTTGGTGTGATTCCCAGAGCTTTGGTTCTGATTGCGGTTGCAGCGATTTTTACCATGCTTTGCAGCAGAACGGCCTCTATGCTGTCCAATTTGATGGGGGCGGAGGAACAGAAGGAGATGTTGGAGCGCATGCAGCTTATGAAAGAAAATGCAGCTAAGACCTCCGATGCCATGGCTGTCATGGTGGCAGAACTTGCCGGAATTACAAAAAGCTCTTTGCAGGCTAATCAGAGTATCTCTGCGGAGATAGAGAGGCTGCTTAGCGGCTCTATGGAAAATACGGTGGCAATTGAAAATGTTGACGGTAAAATTCAGGAGATTACAGAGCAGTTGGTTGATTTGAGCAATATGAATCATAGCACAGCCGGGCTGACAGACCGTATCAGTGAAAATATCCATGAGAATCAGAGAAGAATGGATGATGCTACTGCAAGCATGGAGCAGATTCACAGCAGTACCAGTGTGTGCAAGGAGATTATCAGTAATCTGGGGGAGGAATCCAAGGCAATTATCGGAATCGTGGGAACCATCACTCAGATTTCCAGTCAGACCAATATTTTAGCTTTGAATGCCACCATAGAGGCGGCGAGAGCAGGTGAACACGGCAGAGGTTTTGCAGTGGTGGCAGAGGAGATTCAACAGCTTTCGGAACAGACCAAGACGGCTGTGGACAATATCGGCAATATTGTTCATGAAGTGGTGAGAAATACAGAGAATGCTGTGGCTGCCATGGAACAGAATGCGTCTGCTACCCAGAAGGGTATGGACAGTATTCAGAAGGCTAATGAGTCAGCTACCATGATTACTTCCTCCAACGAGGAATTGGCAGGGCAGATTCATGAAATTGATAAGGTGGCAGAGCTTGTCCGTGGAAGAAGCGGAGAGGTGGCTGAGAGCATGAAGCAGATTAGCAATAATACACAGCAAAACTGTAGTGCGGTGGAGCTTGTGACAGCGGCGACTCAGGAAAATACCGCAGGAACAGAGGGACTGTCTGATATTGTAGAGCAGATAAAACAACTTTCTGCGCAATTAAATCAGGTGGTACAGGGCTAATACTTATAAATGTAAAATTTTAACAAAATATGCGAGGTTTTGCAAATGTAATTTGTAGAACCTCTTTTCATATGTTATAATAAAACATATTGATATGGTTGTACGTATCGGAGGAAACAGTAGTATGCAGAAACATCGTGGGATAAAGTTTGTAGAGGGAATATTAGCTTTTATGATGGTTGCGGCATTTGCCTTTTTGGTATTGGGGGAGATGCTGTTTCCTGTAGAGAATCAGGTAGAAACGGATGAGAGTCAGTTTTTTGAAGCACGATGGGAACGTGTTTTGCAGGATGGTTCCAGAGTGTCCATAGATGTTCCGGGGAACTGTGAGGCTGAATGGGGAGAAGAGGTTGTGATTGAGACGATTCTTCCAAAGAATCAGGAGGATGAAACTTTTTGTATGAGAAGTCTGCAGCAGGAAATGGCTGTGTATGTGGACGGTAAATTACGTAAAGAGTATTCTACTCTGGATAGTCAGCCTTTTGGAAAGAACAGTACCATGACATATGTCTTTTTTATGATTACAGAGGAGGATGCAGGTAAAACGTTACAAATTAGATTGACTACCCAGTCCGGTCATACAGGAAGCATTAGTGCTATTCTTGTGGGGGAGCGTTCGCAGATTTGGAGATATTTTATCAAACGATATGCTCCGGCAGCAGTTGTTGCAGCTTTTTTGTTTGTATTGAGTGTGGTAGTTTTGTGTCTGGCAGTTTTGCTTAAATTTATTTACAAACGTAAATTGGATATGGTGCATTTGGGTAATGCGGTAATGTTAGCATCCGCATGGCTTTTGGTAGAGTCTAAATTACGCCAGTTCTTTCTTCCTAACAGTACGGTGGCAATGATTATGGGATTTATGTTGGTTATTTTGCTACCGTATCCTGTAATTGCTTATATCAATGCCCTGCAAAAGTATCGCTACAGTAAGTTCTATTTTGTGATACAGGTTGGAGTGGCTTTGAATGGAATTATTGCTACTGTGTTACAGGTGTTGAATATTAAAGATTATTTTGAGACCATGGGAATTTCCCATTTGTTAATTATTTCCTGTATTCTTCTGTTTGTGATTACGGTAATAGAGGATATCCGAAAGGGATATATTTCAGAGTATAAAGAGGTTGCAATTGGTTTTGTCGGCTTGATGTTAGCCGGAGTATGGGAGATTTATTTGGTTTATGTTGCAGATTCACCCTATAATGGTATTGCGCTTTGTCTGGGACTGGTGATTTTGTTTCTTACGGCAGCAATGAAGACCTGCAGAGATATTGTGAACGGTGAAAAGGAGAGGCAGAGTGCCATTGCTGCCAGTGAGTCTAAGGCCAATTTCCTGGCAAATATATCACATGAAATTCGTACACCTATCAATACGATTATTGGTATGAATGAAATGATTCTGAGAGAAAATAAGGATTCTTCCATCACGGAATATGCTAAGAATGCTAAGGTGGCAAGCCAGATGCTGTTAGGACTTGTAAACGATATTCTGGATATCTCCAAGATTGATGCAGGTAAGCTTCAGATTGTAGACACGAATTATTCTGTGGCTACAATACTGAAGGATGTGGCAATGGGAGTAGAGGTTCGTGCCATGCAGAAAAATTTGAAGTTTAATGTGGAGATAGATGCGAAGCTTCCTTCTGTATTGCGGGGAGATGATGTCAGAATCCGACAGATTTTGAACAATTTATTGTCTAATGCGGTGAAATATACCAAGGAAGGAAGTATTACTTTTGCGGCAGAAGGGATTCATGAGGAGAGCGGTTTTGTTTTGAAGATGTCCGTTACAGATACCGGTATTGGTATCCGACAGGAAGACATGAGTACGTTGTTTGACAGCTTCCAAAGACTTGAATTGAAAAAGAACCGTTACATAGAGGGAACCGGTCTGGGACTTAGTATTACCAAGCAGCTTGTAGAGCTTATGAGTGGTTGCATTCAGGTGAAGAGTGAGGTTGGTAAGGGCAGTTGTTTTACTGTGTTGATTCCGCAGGAAATTATAGATGATACTGCCATAGGTGCATGGGAGCAGGGAACTGTTGCCGAAGAATTCGAATCACAGGATGAGAAAGTAATATTCTGTGCACCGGAGGCGAAGGTTTTGGTAGTGGATGACAATAGGATGAATTTGAAGGTGATTCAGGCACTTTTGAAGCGGTCTCAGGTGCAGGTGGACATGGCAACGGGGGGCAATGAATGTCTGGAGATGACCAAGAAGAAAAAGTATGATTTGATTCTCATGGATCATATGATGCCGGAGCCGGACGGTGTGCAGACTCTTCATATGATGCGCAACGACAAGAAAAATGCAAATTATACAACGAATGTTGTGGTATTGACAGCCAATGCAGTGGGTGATGTGGAGACAGAGTACCGCAAAAAAGGTTTTTCGGATTATCTGGGTAAGCCTATTGACACAGACAAGTTGGAGCAGATATTGATAAAGTATCTTAGTGCCAGAGTAAAGAAAAAGTAGGGAGTGATTCTTATGGCTGAAAAAGGAAAAGAGAATTCCGGTATCAAATGTCTATATCCTACCAAGATTTATTTCTCTTTTGCAATGCTATTTATTATAATATATTGGATAGTATGCAATATAGGATTTCCGGCAGAGAGAGACTTAATAAGTACGGAATGTGAAATATTTGTGTCAATGTGGGAACGGGTGCTTGATAATGGCAATCGTGTTCCTGCATGGGTGCCGGGAAAAGTTGAAGCGGAATATGGTGAAGTGGTTACGTTGGTTACAACTGTGCCGGAGGATATACAAAATGGTGAGATGCTGTGCTTCAGACCCATTTGGCAGGATGTAGATATCTATGTCGGCGGAGAACTTCGAATCAGTTATTCGACAAAGGAAACTCGTCCTTTTGGTACAAATAGTGCTATGAGGTATCTCTTTTTGGAATTATCAGAGGCGGATAGGGGGAAGGAATTAACCTATCAGTTTTGCAGTGATTCCAAATATGCAGGTAATATGGAACCGATATATAGAGGAGATTTGGCAAGTATTTGGATACATATGGCTAAAAACACAGGTTTTCGTTCTTTGTTAGCGGCTTCTCTTATTATGATTAGTGTCTTCTGCCTTGCAGTAACCTGGATATTAAAGAGGATTTATGGTAGATTTTTACCTTTGAATTATTTGGCATGGACTATTTGTCTGAGTGCAATCTGGATGTTGTCAGAGAGTGATTTCAGACAACTTATTTTCAAAAATATTTCTGTTTTATCGGCTATGACATACTGGAGTCTGATGTTGATTCCTATACCATTGATGATTTATATTAATGAGGTGCAGCAGAGCCGTTACTGGAAAATTTATGTGGCACCGGCGATATATGTGTCTGCTGTAATGGTTGTGGGTACATTTTTGCAGATATTCGATATCGTACAGTTTGGAGCACAGTTGTTCTTTGTTCACGGAGGTATTATTGTTACCATTGTCTGTATCACTATAACGATTACCATTGATGCAGTTAAACGTCAATTGAAAGACTACATAGCAGTAGGAATCGGTATTTATGGTTTGCTTGTGACTGCAGTTTTGGAGATGTTGCTTTATTATTATGGGGCAAGGCATTCTCTGGGAACAGTTCTTGGTATGGGACTTTTCTTTTTGTTGATTATGGCAATTATTAAAACCGGACAGGATCTGCTTAAGACAGAGAAAAACAAGCAGGAAGCGATTGCGGCTCGAGATGCCCAGGCGAAATTTCTTGCAAATATGTCTCACGAGATTCGTACTCCTATCAATGCCATTATCGGTATGAACGAAATGATTCTCAGGGAAAATGAGGATGAGACCATTGAGGACTATGCACATAATATTCAGAGTGCCAGCAAGATGCTTCTGGGGCTTGTAAATGATGTGCTGGATTTCTCAAAGATTGAATCCGGACAGATGGAGCTGGTGGAAGATACCTATCATTTGGGTTCGCTTCTGCAGGATGTGGTGCTTCTTATGAATGCGAGAGCAGCAGGGAAACCCATATCAACGGATGTGGACATAGATCCTAAGCTACCCTCCAAGTATCTGGGAGACGAGCTTCGTATAAAGCAGGTACTGACCAATATCCTGTCCAATG
>JAZQMG010000018.1:0-14586 GCA_045543175.1 Acetatifactor sp.
CCGACTTGAATGGATGCCCTTTTAATCGAAGCAAATCACGATGTAAATATGCTGCAGGTGGGTCCCTACCCTTATTATTTAAAGCAGCGCATTCTGGGAGACAGGGGACATCTTTCCAATGAAAATTCCGGCAGACTGTTAAGCCGTGTGCTTCATGATGGTTTGCAGGCAATTTTACTGGGGCATCTAAGCCATGAAAACAATCTACCGGAGCTTGCTTACGAGGCGGTAAGAATGGAGATTACACTTGGGGATAACCCCTATAATGCAACGGATTTTGCCATGCAGGTGGCCAGGAGAAATGAACCTACGCCTGTGGTGAATATAGCATAATATAAGCGCGCAGCGCGGAATGGAGAATAAACATGAAAAAGACAATTATAACAGTAGTAGGCAAGGATACAGTAGGTATCATTGCGAAGGTTTGTACTTATCTTGCGGATAATGGCATCAATATTCTGGATATTTCCCAGACCATCGTGCAGGATTATTTTAACATGATGATGATTGTGGACACCAATCATGCTGCGAAGCAGTTTGGTGTGATGGCGGAGGAGCTTGCTGCATTGGGCGAGGAGATTGGCGTGGTTATTAAGTGCCAGAAGGAAGAAATTTTTGACAAGATGCACAGAATCTAGTGGAGGATGTTATGATTAACCAGTATGAAGTACTTGAAACCAATGAAATGATAGAGAAAGAGAATCTGGATGTGCGTACCATCACCATGGGCATCAGTCTTTTGGATTGTATTGATTCTGATTTGAAGAAATTAGGGCAAAAGATACATGATAAGATTTACGAGGCAGCCAAGGATTTGGTAAAGACCGGTGATGAAATCGGTGCAGAGTTCGGTATTCCTATTGTAAATAAGCGTATTTCTGTGACACCTATTGCGTTGATTGGTGGTGCAGCCTGTAAGACAGTGGAGGATTTTGCATATCTGGCAAAGGTGTTGGATGATGTAGCTCACGAGGTAGGTGTGAATTTTATCGGCGGTTATTCTGCTTTGGTAAGCAAGGGTATGACGCCTGCGGATGAACTGTTGATTCGCTCCATTCCCTTGGCGTTGTCTACTACGGAGAGAGTGTGTAGTTCTGTAAATCTGGGCTCTACCCGTACCGGCATCAATATGGATGCGGTAAAGCTCATGGGTGAGATGATTAAGCAGACGGCTGAGTACACCAAGGAGGATGATTCTCTTGGATGTGCCAAGCTTGTGGTATTTTGTAATGCACCGGACGATAATCCTTTCATGGCGGGTGCTTTCCACGGAGTGACCGAAGCTGACAAGATTATCAATGTGGGTGTCAGTGGACCCGGTGTTGTGAAGACGGCCCTTGAGAAGGTGCGCGGCGAGAATTTTGAGGTGCTGTGTGAGACCATTAAGAAGACTGCTTTCAAGGTAACGCGTGTGGGTCAGTTGGTGGCACAGGAGGCTTCTGCAATGTTGGGAGTTCCCTTTGGTATTGTGGATTTGTCCCTTGCACCTACCCCTGCAATCGGTGACAGTGTGGCAGATATTTTGTGTGAAATTGGTCTGGAGTATGCAGGTGCCCCCGGTACCACGGCAGCACTGGCACTGTTAAATGATCAGGTAAAGAAGGGCGGTGTAATGGCGTCCTCTTATGTGGGCGGACTTAGTGGTGCGTTCATTCCTGTCAGCGAGGATCAGGGCATGATTGATGCGGTAACCGCAGGTGCCCTTACCTTGGAGAAGCTTGAAGCCATGACCTGTGTTTGTTCCGTAGGTCTGGATATGATTGCCATTCCCGGAGACACCAAGGCAACTACCATCTCCGGTATCATTGCTGATGAGATGGCTATCGGTATGGTCAACCAAAAGACCACAGCGGTGCGTATTATTCCTGTTGTGGGCAAGGGCGTGGGAGAGACTGTGGAATTCGGCGGACTGTTGGGCTATGCGCCTATCATGCCTGTGAATCAGTTCTCTTGTGATGCTTTTGTAAACAGAGGGGGAAGAATTCCTGCACCGATTCATAGCTTTAAGAACTAATATATATTGGAAATATAGTGCCGATGAGATTACAATATGTAATTTCATCGGCATTTTTGTGCATACTGTGGAGGAAGATGCCGATATCGGCAATATATAGATTAAAAACCGTTTGCAAAAATAAACGAAACTATTGTGCTCAAGGAAGAGTGGAACCAGTGACAGTAGGCAAGATTGGTTTGCGGAGGGAGAATCGGAAGAATGGGAGATATAACAAAGAAAAGGCGGCTTCATCATAGTGAAATCGCCTTCTCGAAATATTGTTTCTATTGCTCAACAATAGAAACAATTATACAATCACAATGGGGCTTCGATACTCGTTTACCATGGCCTGTTTGCTCTTAAGGGCAGCAGTGCTTTCGTAAATGGAGTTGATGCGAAGCTCCTTTTTTAATGCCTCGTAGGCTGTTTCGTCCAGAACCTTTTCTGCGTCTGCAAGCTTCGTCACAAGAGGGATGCTTGCAGATTTTTTGATGGCAGAGAGCAGGGGTTCTGCCTCCTTGCGGAATCCAAGTACCCGCGCATAGCTTACGTAATCAGTCTTGCGTGCCTCCTCCATATCGCATGCCCGGATGTCGAGCAAAATGTGCATGAGAGAGCGGCTGATGCGAGTGTAGGTCATGTCTTTGGTCTTGAGCAAATCACAGAAGGCGCGGAAGCTTGTAAACTGGTCCAGATGGTTTACAATTCTGTCGGACAGGTCAGAGGACACATCCAAATATTCCGTGTAGCCTTTGTCTGCTTCCATGAGAAGCTTGTAGTGAAGAATTCTGGAGAAATCATCTAAGCGCATGGCTCCCACGGAGGAGAGTGTGCTTTCTAAGATTTCAAAAGCACCCTCCGGCATCTGGGAGGCCAAAGATAAGATATCACATTCATCGTAAATAGCATGGCGCAGGGCAAGGGCAGAGCTTTGATGATTGCCCATAAGTCGGTCGCCGTAATTGGAAGAGGTACGGCGGGTGGTTATGGGAGTCATGGTGCTGTTTCTGCGCTTTAATGCCTTTAAATATTCAATGCCCAAAATATTGTTGGACAGGGCAAGCACATCCCTGCAGTCCAATAAATCCGGGTAGAGCTTGGTAAGTGCGGCGGTTCGCGCACTGGGATAGGAGAGACCTTGGCGAAGCCCTTGTTTCAAAGCCTCGGTAAATTCCTCCGATTCTTCTGCGAGAATATCTGCAAGGCGATTTAAAATCTTGATATTGCCGCTTTCACTGCCAAAGCAAAGATGGGTTACCACGCCTAATTTATCCAGAATAGACACTGCACCTGTGGCGAAAAATTCTGCACTGCTTGCGGAGTACAAGGCGGGAAGCTGTAATACTAAATCTGCACCGTTCTTGAGAGCCATTTCTGCACGGCGGTATTTACCTAATAGGGCAGGAGTACCTCGCTGCATGAAGTTACCGCTCATCACAACGATTGTGTAATCAGCCCCGGATTGTTTCTTAGCATCCTGAATCTGAAAGAGATGTCCGTTGTGAAAAGGATTGTATTCCGCTACAATGCCGTTTACACGCATGTCGTTTGTGTTGTTCATGGAAGTCCTCCCTTCGTAAAAAAGCCTGAAAAATGGGCATAGAGATTGGTTCAATGTGTTAAAAAAATAACATGTATACAAAACACACTTTATCTCTTGTTTATTATTTTCTAATTTAGTATAATACAAATAACGTGATTTGTTAAGAAGTAAAAATTTTGTTTCACGGAAAGGAGAAATGAAAATGTCATACATTGACATGATTAAGGAGAGAGCGAGACTCGACAAGAAAACAATCGTATTACCGGAGTCCAACGATAAGAGAACATTGTTGGCAGCAGCAAAGCTGATGGAAGAGGGCATTGCAGACATCATCATGATCGGAGATGAAGAGAAGATTATGGATGGTGCCGGATGGTTGGAAGTTGACCTCACCGGTGTTAAGGTAGTAAATCCTAAGACTACCGACAGACTGGACGATTACGTGAATCTTTTATATGAGACCAGAAAAGCAAAGGGTATGACCCCCGAGATGGCAAGAGAGATTCTGCTTAAGGATTATCTGACTTTCGGTATTGTAATGGTTAAGGCCAATGAGGCTGACGGTATGGTTGCAGGTGCATGCCATTCCACAGCAGATACCTTGAGACCTGCTTTGCAGATTCTGAAGACTGCACCCGGCGTTAAGTTGGTATCTGCATTCTTCGTTATGGATACTCAGTTTAAGGACCAGGGCGAGAACGGTGCGTTCATTTTCGCTGACTGTGGTCTGAATCAGGATCCTACTCCCGAGGAGCTTGCTGCAATCGCAGATTCTTCCTCCAGAAGCTTTAAGGCTCTGGTAGGTCCTAAGCCTGTTATTGCTATGCTCAGCCACTCTACCAAGGGTAGTGCAAAGCACGCTCTGGTTGACAAGGTGGTAGAGGCTACCGCTATCGCTAAGGAGCAGTATCCTCATTTGGTATTGGACGGCGAATTGCAGCTTGACGCTGCTTTGGTTCCTTCCGTATCCAAGTCCAAGGCTCCCGGAAGCCCTGTTGGCGGACATGCTAACGTATTGATTTTCCCCAATCTGGATGCAGGTAACATTGGTTACAAGCTTGTTCAGAGATTGGGCGGAGCAGAGGCATATGGTCCCATGCTTCAGGGTATTGCAAAGCCTGTAAACGATTTGTCCCGTGGATGTTCCTGGGAGGATATCGTGGGTGTAGTTGCACTGACTGCAGTTCAGGCACAGCTTGTATAAACCATATAATAATCGAGAGATAATTCGAAAGGATAAATCAAAATGAATATTTTAGTTATCAACTGTGGTAGTTCTTCCCTGAAATATCAGGTTATCAATTCTGATACCGAGCAGTGTATCGCAAAGGGGCTTTGTGAGAGAATCGGTATTGACGGAAGCCAGATTTCCTATGAGCCCACCGGCGGTGAGAAGGAGGTAAATGTTACCCCCATGCCCGACCATACCGAGGCAATTCGTCTGGTGCTTGATGCACTGACCAATGACAAGACCGGCGTTGTTAAGAGTCTTGATGAGATTGGTGCAGTAGGACATCGTGTAGTACACGGCGGCGAAAAGTTTGCAGATTCTACTGTAATCACTGATGAGGTTATGGCAGCAATCGAGGAGTGTAATGACCTTGCACCTCTTCATAATCCTGCTAATATCATCGGTATCAACGCTTGTAAGAGCCTGATGCCCGGCACTCCCATGGTAGCTGTATTTGATACCGCTTTCCATCAGACCATGCCCGAGGAGGCTTATATGTACGGCCTTCCTTACGAGTACTACGAGAAGTACAAGATCAGACGTTACGGCTTCCACGGTACCAGCCATTCTTATGTTTCCAAGAAGGCAGCAGAGGTGCTTGGCAAGAATTACGAGGATATGAAGATTATCGTTTGCCACTTGGGTAACGGTTCCAGTGTATCCGCTGTTAAGAACGGTAAGTGTGTAGATACTTCCATGGGTCTGACTCCTCTTGAGGGTCTGATTATGGGTACCCGTTCCGGTGACATGGATCCCGCAATCATGGAGTTCATCGCTCATAAGGAGAATAAGTCTATCGATGAGATTATGACCATTCTCAACAAGAAGTCAGGTGTGCTTGGTCTGTCCAACAACCTTTCTTCCGACTTCCGTGACTTGGTTGCAGGCCGCGATGAGGGAAATGCTTATGCTACCTGTGCATTGAAGACCTTTAGCTATCGAGTAGCAAAGTATATTGGTTCTTATGTAGCTGCTATGAACGGTGTTGACGTGATCTGCTTTACAGCAGGTGTAGGTGAGAACTCTGCACCCGTTCGTAAGATGATTTGTGAGTACCTTGGTTATCTTGGTGTTACTCTCGATGAGGAAGCTAACAACAAGCGCGGTCAGGAAATCGCAATTTCCACCGCAGATTCCAAGACTACCGTTATGGTAATCCCTACCAACGAGGAACTTGCAATCGCAAGAGAGACTGTTCGTCTGGTATAAAACATGACAATAGAAGGTGGAAGCTTTCTGTTTGTATGTTTGTAATATATGAAATGCTTGAAGCCCTTGGAGCTGTTTTGACAGTTTCCAAGGGCTTTTTAGCATCATAGTTGCATCATTTTGGGAATTTGTCGAAAAATAATTGAGTTTCGAAAAAACCAATGATATAGTGGAGGAAGAGTTATTAGTCAAAAAATCAGGTCTATTTGAGAGAGTGTAGTTCCTTTTTTGCGGACAGAACTTAATATTTTATCCTATTTTATGCTTTGGAAGATAGGTAAATCATTGTTTTGCAACTAAAAATGGAGGATAAGAGAAACAGTTTTCACTAATATTATCCTAAATATAGCACTTGCAAATCGGCAAAAGGGCAGCAAAGTCAGAACGTTAAACAAACAGAAATTTATAAGAGGAGCCAAACATGGGATACAGAGGAGGAAATGGCCTGTTGCGTCATGGGAAAAAGTGCATATGTGCGGTTTTGATGGCAGCGTCTGTCTGTGTTCTGAGTGGCTTTGGGGCGGTGAACGGCGGGCAATCGGTAAATCCTCCCGAATTGCCACCGGAACTTTCTGCGGCGGAGCGGTTGGTTCAGATTGTGGAGGAGGGCAAGGCGGTGGCTGCTGCCTATCAGGCCTATGAAGAGCGTTTTGACGGTGTTTTGACCATTGCAGATATTACTGCCCGGGGTTATGAGGTAGTGGAGAAACATGTTTTTGATATCCCTCTTGTGACCCAGAGAATGGATGAGGAAGAGGGACTTGTGGATACAGAGGTGGTGCGGCCCAAGGAGTTGTATCGGATTGGCGAGGAGGATGAGATTACTTATCAACGGGTTCCTACAGTGCGATTCTATACTGCCATTGACAGCGAGACTCACAGGGCGGCAGTATTCCTTGCGGATAAGGATGGAAAGATTGTGTACAAGAACAATCTTCTGGAGTGCAATTATACGATTCTTGGACGGGTGGAGCAACCTATTGTGGATATGGTGTCTGTGGCTTTTCAGGATTTAAACCATGACGGACTTACCGATATGACCTTGATTGCAGGCTGCGTGAATGACAGCGGAGACTATGCTGGCAAGCAGTACAAGGTGGGGGAGGTGTTATTCCAAAAACAAGGAGCAGCGGGAGAAGTATCCTTTTATCGCGACTGGCGCATCAATGATAAAATCAATCGGTTTGACATGAATAAGAGTGCTAAGTGTATTCGATCCTTTGTGCGTGACGGACGCTCCACGGAGTTTCTGTACACAGCGACTACGGAGGCGGAGCTTTTGAACAAAGGATTTGTGGTAATTGAGGAGCAGAGCTATTGGAGAAATTATGAGAAGCTTGGAAGGCTTAAGGTATTGCCGGGAGTTTATTCTATGGCAGACTATGATATTTTTATGATTTATATGATAAACGAGCAAGGGGATATTATCTGGTGTTTTCAGCCCATGGGAGATTTTGACAATCTCTATTCCCTGCGAGGTATCAGCGGTAAGGATTTGGATGGTGATGGCATGAAGGATTTGCTTGTGGTGGCCCGTTACAGCAAGGAAGGCGATAATGGTGAGATTATCGTTGAAGGACAGTATTCCATCTATTATCAGCGAACCGGAGGTTTTGACATGGACATGGAGTTTTCCAAGAGTCATCCCTATCAGGATACGGACACGGTGGAGGCACTTGTGAATAAGATACATGGTTATTGGGGATGGGATACCACCGAGGTAGAACTAAAAGTGACAGATGAGGAAATAAAGAAATGATTAAAATACTGATTGTGGATGATGAAAAACCTATTTGTGATTTGATTGATATGAATCTGACTGCGGCAGGATACCAGTGTAAGGCGGTGCAGGATGGCTTGGAGGCCATTGATTTGATAGAGCGGGAGAATTTCGATTTGATTCTGTTGGATGTGATGTTGCCCGGGGCTGACGGCTATGACATTATGGAATATATCAGGCCTTTGAAGGTGCCTGTGATTTTCATAACTGCCAAGCACGAGGTGAAGGATCGCGTAAAGGGTCTTCGATTGGGAGCGGAGGACTATCTTGTGAAGCCCTTTGAGGTAGTGGAACTTGTGGCGCGTGTGGAGGTTGTGTTGAGACGCTTTAACAAGACTCAGAAGCTGTTGCAGGCAGGAGATGTGGTAGTGGATGTGGAGGCCAGAAAGGTCACCAAGGCCGGTAATCCGGTGGTGCTTACCAATAAGGAGTACGGACTTTTGGTGTTGTTCATCCGCAATAAAAACGTGGCACTTTTTAAGGAAACCTTGTATGAGAAGGTCTGGGGGGATGAGTACATTGCAGACAGCCGTACCCTGGAACTTCATGTGCAGAGGCTCCGCAAGAAAATGGGATGGGAGCATAATCTGGTGGCGGTATATAAAGTAGGGTATCGACTGGAGGTTTAGAGAACAGATGAAGTTTTCGTACAAGATTCTATTGTGGACAATTATAATCATGGCGACCGCCTTTGGTATCAACGGATATGTTTTTGTAAACTATGTGTTTGAGACTTCCATGGAGCGTGAAATCAATCAGTCCATGAATGATACCAATATTTTGCAGTTTGCCTTTGAGACGGCGGCATTAAACATTCCCTCCAAATATGAGGTGCTGCAGGACAGGGCCATTGAGCAGATTGGTTCCAATCTGGATGCAGGGAATACCGGAGCAACCAGATTGATTCGGATTTCGGATGAGAACAGAACGCCACTTTATGCCAGTGATGGGTTTGTGGAGGAGACAGAGTTTCTGTCACAGATTCGGGAGGAAACCCGGATTTATCAGGTGATACAGCAGGGAGAGAGGTATTATGTGCAGACCGGAACGGTTATAAACGCCCTTGACCGTATTGTATATCTGGAGACCATGAAGGATGTGACGGCAGTGTATGAAGAACGTACCCAAGGTTTTGAGATGTACCGGAGAGTGGCATTGGCGGTGTTGTTGTTTAGCTCTGTGGTGATGTATTTTATATCTCACTGGCTGACCCAGCCCATTCGTCTGTTGACCAAGGCCACCAAAAAGATGGCTGACGGCGATTACAGCTATCGTGCAGAGCAAATCAGCACGGATGAGATGGGGGATTTGACTAAGGATTTTAATCAGATGGCAAATGCCTTGGAGGAAAATATCCACAAACTGGAGGAGGAAGTGCGTTCCCGAGAGGACTTTATCGGTGCTTTTTCTCACGAGCTAAAAACGCCCCTGACGGCGATTATCGGTTATGCAGATTTGTTGCGCTCTCACAAGATGGATGAGGAGAAGGCTTTTCTTTCGGCCAATTATATTTATACGGAAGGTAAGCGTTTGGAGACCATGTCTTTTAGATTGCTTGATTTAATGGTAACCAGACGGGGAGAGATAGCCTTCCAGAATGTAGATGTAGAGGTATTATTTAATTATCTCAAAAATATGTATGCAGTGCATACTGACGCTGCTATGGATTTTCAATTTTCCTATGAAAAGGGTGTGGTGCAGACAGAGCAGAATCTGATACTTACGGTGCTTAGCAATCTTGTGGACAATGCCTGCAAGGCATCGGAACCCGGCAACACCATCGAGATTATCGGTCAGAAGGTGGAGGGCGGTTATCGCTTTGCGGTGAAGGATTATGGTGTGGGTATTCCGGCAGAGGAATGTCGCAAGATTACAGAAGCATTTTATATGGTGGACAAATCACGTTCCCGTAAACACAATGGTGCAGGACTGGGGCTTGCATTATGTGCACAGATTTTAAGCCTGCATGATAGTGAGCTTATCATAGAGAGTATTTTGGGAGAAGGAAGCTGTATTGGTTTTGTGCTTCCGGATAGGGAGGTGATTTCACATGATGCGGAATAAGTGGAATCTGTTTTTGCTGATTGTTGCGGCGGTGGTTGTGACCGGTGTTTCCCTGTGGGGACCGGAGCTTCTGGCGGGCTATCGGGATGGGCAGCTTTTGAATCAGGTGCAGGAAAAAGCGGCAGAGGATTTGGGAGAAGGCTATCGTTATACCATGAGTAGCAGTGAGAAGCTATTCCTTCTGGCGAAGTGTCTGAACGGACAAAGTCAGCCGGAGAGTGACAGGAACGCAGCAATTTATCAGAATAATTTGAATTATGAGGATTTGGCGGGTACCTATGCCTTTGTGGTAAATAAACAGGGACCTTCCGAGCAGGAGATTACGGAGGAGAATATTTTTGCGGTCTGCAATACACAGCTTGAAGAGTTAGAGGCCTTGGGAATTGTGCCGGATGCTGTGAAGGAGGTAACTGCGGAGGCATATGATGCGGTTCTCTATTCAGCCATTGATGTGTTGGAACCGAGAAATCACATATCGGTATGGAAGGTAAGTTTGTCCACTACCAAGAAAAATGCGGACAAATCAGGCCGGGTACTGGATATGTATATCGATGCGGAGACCGGAAAAATATATGAGTTCTATGTGAGAACCCGAACCACATGGGATGAGATGAATCAGGAGCAGGTGATTCATTCATGGGCAGAGTATATGGATTTGCCGGAGCCTGAGATTTATGAGTCGGAAAATCCCCTTTTGGAAAATACGCCTTATTTTGAAAAGTACCGGTTTGGTGGAAATATAGATACCGGCACGGTGGTGACTTTGGGATTTTATGAGGGAATTAACGAACTGTATTTAAAGGTATCTAAATAATGAGCTTAAAAGTAGTTGCGTCAGTGTTTGATTCACGGCAACTGCTTTTATTATGCAAAAAATATGCAAAAAGGTTGAAATTTGTATGCAGAAATGTTGAATTTCTGATGAGTGGGTTTCGTATCCTTAAGAAGAGGAAAAGAGAATGATTATTCATAGATTGAATATTCATAGAATAAGCATTTATTCTTTTTATGGACAAGGAGGATGCGAGGATGCACGGGAAGACAAGAGAATACAAACTGGTACGATGCGACGGCAAAAAGGTAGGAGCGGGCAGAAAAATTGGGAGACGGTGCGCATTGGCAGGACTGTTATCTTTAGCATTGGTGACCGCGGTGATACCTCCCTTAGGGTTTCCGAGACAGAGTACCGTTGTTGCAGCCCCAGAGCAAACCTTGTCGGATATCAGCGGTGGAGATGTTACAGCAGGTGACAGTATAGTGGGTACCGTAGACGGAACTGATTGTATAAGTGCAGGGAATATTACATCAGGCGGCGTGGCAATCTCCGGTGATGAGTTCGGACGAGCAATTTTGAAGAATGTTTTGCATAAGGAGCTTCGCAGGGAGGATATTCTGGTGGCACTGGACGCAGGACATGGCGGCGAGGATGAGGGGAGCTCAAGAGCAGGTGTCCTTGAGAAAACCGTAAATATGCAGATTGTTCAGGAGGTGGAGGCGCAGCTTGGGGCGTTGGGGTATCAGGTACTTTTGGTGCGAGAGGGGGATGAAGAGCTTTCTCTTGAGGAACGTGTGCAGATTGCAAATGAGGCAGGGGCACATATTTATGTCAGTATTCATCAGAATGCCTGCGAAGAAAAGGTTTCAAATGTGTCCGGTATTGAGGTGTGGTATAACGCAGAAAAAGCTGAGAAGGGAAGCGAGCGACTGGCGAAGCTGATACATAGTGATTTGGTGTTGTATACTCAGGCGAAGGACAGGGGGATTGTTGAGGATGAGTCTTTGGTGGTTATCCGGGAGACGAAGATGCCTGCATGCCTTGTGGAGACGGGTTTTTTGTCTAATCAGGCGGAAAGGGAGCTTTTGATTACTGAGGCGTACCAAACGAGGATTGCAGAGGGGATTGTGTCCGGGATTGATTTGTATTTTTTTCCGAAGACCATGTATCTGACCTTTGATGATGGCCCCAGTGCAGAGAATACCAATAAGGTTTTGGATATTTTAAAGGAGAAGAATGTAAAGGCAACTTTTTTTCTGATTGGAGAAAATGTGGAGAAGCATCCGGAGGTGGCGAAACGAATTGTGGCGGAAGGTCATACTATAGGAATTCATTGCTACAAGCACGATTATGATAAGCTGTATGAGAGTGTGGACAGCTATGTGGCTGATTTTGAGAAGGCACGTGAAGTAATCTGTGAGGTGACAGGGGTGGAGACAAAGCTGTTTCGTTTTCCCGGCGGAAGCATCAATTCCTATAATAAAGGGGTGCGTCAGGATATTATTGACGAGATGACGACAAAGGGCTATATTTATTATGACTGGAATGCCAGTCTGGAGGATGCTACCCGCAATAATGAGCCGGAGAGACTGCTTCGCAATGCCAAGGAGAGCACGCTGGGACGTAAGCGTGTTGTCATGCTTGCCCACGATGTGGTTTATAATACAACACTCTGTCTTGAGGAGTTGTTGGAGCAGTTTCCGGAGTATCGAATGGTGCCTCTTACAGAGGATGTGGAACCTGTGCAATTTTAAGTGAAAAATTGAAGGAAAAAATTATAAATCTTTCTTGACAAATATAACCACTATATGTATAATAAATCAGTGTGTGAAAACACAATAGAGTGCATAGGAGTCGCTATGTTAGTGAATTTATCAGATGTATTTACCTCGGAAGGCAAAGTGGTAACTCAGGAGATTACTCTTGAGATGGAAGACTTTGCAAACGGAATGGGAACCTACCATATTGTAGAGAAGTCCCCTGTAGCATTTACCTTTACCAACATCGGTGTGGACAAGGCAAGGGTGGAGGGCAGTTGCAAACTGTCTTTTGCAGCCGTTTGTGACAGATGTCTTGCAGAAGTACCTGTGACATTGGAGCTTTCCTTTGATCGAACGGTGGTTTCACCGGAGGCAGTTACGGAAGATGAGGACGCGGATGCAGATGCCCAGAGCTTTATGGAAGGGTATCAGCTAAATGTGGAGACTTTTGTGTATGACGAAATTATTGTCAACTGGCCTGTGAAGATTTTGTGCAGAGAAGACTGCAAGGGTGTATGCCCGGTCTGCGGACAGAATCTGAACGAGAGGGAATGTGGATGCGACACCTTCGTACCCGACCCCCGCATGGCAGCAATAAAAGATATTTTTAATGCGAATAAGGAGGTGTAACGATGTCTATTTGTCCCAAGAATAAATCTTCCAAAGGTAGAAGAGATAAGAGAAGAGCAAACTGGAAGATGACTGCTCCTACTCTGGTAAAGTGCAGCAAGTGTGGTTCCCTGATGGTTCCTCACAGAGTGTGCAAGAACTGTGGTTCTTACAACAAGAAGCAGGTTGTCGACGTAGAGTAATCTTAAAAAGTATGTGAAATCAAGGGTTTGAGTATAAATCAATCCCTTGATTTTTTGGTTTAAAGGAATGGATTTTAGCAAGTGAATGTGTTGGCGATGGAGAAAAATATAAAGGTGTTTAAATAACATGGGGAGCAAGGGTGATTTTACTCTTGCTCCCCGTGTTCTCTGTTAAGCCAGTAGGCACCCCACTGCGTGCGAAGTTCGCGGCAGATGTTTTTGCTGAAATAGATGGGTGTTTTATCTTTGAAAACTACATCCTCCGAGCCTACTTTGGTTATGTTTTGCAGATTGATTACCAGTGTTTTGCCGGCTTGATAAAAGCGTTTATCGGCCAAAAGCTCAGAGATTGCTTCTGCAAAGGGCGCTCGGAGGGTAACACTTTCGATTGTGATGCCATTGGCAAGGTGAAAGTGAAGAGCGCGTTTGTTCATATCCACATAGAGGATACTGTCAAAGGAAAGCAGTATCGTGTTTTCCTTTGTTTTCACCAAAATATTGTTGTTGGCTTTGTCATTGGTAATGGCAAGGGCTTCCTCTATAGCGGCCATAAATATTTCTTTTTTGAAGGGTTTTAATATGTAATTGGAAGCCTTGGCCTTATAGGAATCGATGGCATGGTCCGTGCTGCCGGTGAGATAGATGATGATTCCGCTGTAGCCGTTTTGGCGTAAGCGGATACCCAGATCAATACCGTTCATGGAAGGCATCACAATATCCAATATATAAATATCAAAATCGCCGGTTGTGGCGGTTGTATCTAACAAGTCTTTCGGCTGGGAAAATGCAGAAAAGGAAAGGTTCATACTTTCGTGTGCTGTTGCATATTCTTCCAGCATGCGAAGAATCAGAGTGCGGTATATTTCTTCGTCATCGCAGATGGCAATTCGCATTCCGGTACCTCCTGTTTATCGTAAGTCTGATGGTCATGATTCTATATCTTCTAAAATCATATCATAAACGGCCCCAAAATACAAATTTTATATAACCTGAAAGTTCTTGGTTGACAAGAATATATACAGAGCGTATAATGCGACATAGTAATAATTCTATTTATGAGTGTTCATAGAGGTTTTTATCCAATGAACACTGTCTGAGCAGACATCTGACGTCTGCATCCCGGATTTCGGAGAAGGAGGCAAATGTGCCAAAACTTCGGTATCTAAGTTACCCTATTATAAAAGAACTTCCTTTTCGAAAAAGTGTTCCCAGAACGTAGTAGTAGAAAGAGGTTTGCATACTATTTCCTGACTACATTTCTATTTTTTAAAATTAGTCGGACTATTTTTCTTATACTTTCCGATTTTCGTCTGAATGTTCTTAATTTAGCCGGGGCTATTTTGTTTTTATTCCCGATTTTCTTATGGATTTTCTTGGTTTAGTCGGATTTTTTCATTCTTATATCCCGACGTTTCA